>CAZJTG010000221.1:0-6630 GCA_964548865.1 uncultured Solibacteraceae bacterium | reverse complement strand
GCGCCGACGATCTCGACGGCACGGTGCAGGAAGAGAAGATCTACCACATGGCCGGATCGCGCACGCCCGAGACCCTGACGACCGCGGACATCCGCCGCCTGATTCGCGTCGCCGGCCGCCTGCCGGTCGAGCGCGACACGCTGTACAACGTCGTGACGCCGCCCGAAGCTCCGGACGTTGTAGTAATCTCGATGGGATGACCCTGGCCACTCCATCGGCCGAGTTCGATCGCGCTGAACTGTTGCGTCGTCAGCGCCTGCCGGACGCGTACTTGCGTCTGTCCGATGCGGAGATGGACGAACGGATCGCCGCCGCCCGTGCCGCGCTCGGGTCGCGGCTGCTGATCCTCGGACACCACTACCAGCGAGACGAGGTGATCCGCTTCGCCGACGTGACGGGCGATTCCCTGAAGCTCTCGCAGTACGCGGCGCAGCACCAGCAGGCCGAGTTCGTCATTTTCTGTGGCGTGCACTTCATGGCCGAGAGCGCGAACATTCTCGGCGCGCCGCACCAGAAGGTCATGCTTCCCGACCTGGCCGCCGGTTGCTCCATGGCCGACATGGCGGCCATCGACCAGCTGGAAGTGTGCTGGGACGAAATGCATGGACTCGATCCGAGGCTCGCCTCGGGCGCGTCGTCCGTCGTGCCCATCACCTACATCAACTCGGCCGCGACCATCAAAGCCTTCTGCGGCGCCCACGACGGCATCGTCTGCACGTCGTCGAATGCCGCGGCGATCATGGCGGCCGCGTGGGATCGCGCCGAGAGGATTCTGATGCTGCCGGACCAGCACCTCGGGCGCAACACCGCGTCCCGGATGGGCGTCCCGCTCGACGAGATGGTACTGTGGGATCCGGATCTGCCCGACGGCGGCGTCAGTGCCGCAGAACTCGCGAAGGCGCGGCTTGTGCTCTGGAAGGGGCACTGCAGCGTGCACACGCGGTTCTCGGCGGCGCAGATCGATCGCTTCCGCGCAGCGCATCCGGGCGGCCGAGTCATTGTTCATCCCGAATGCACGTTCGACGTCATGCTGGCCGCCGACGAGGTCGGCTCGACGGACTTCATCATCCGCACGGTCAAAGCAAGCCCGCCGGGATCCGTCTGGGCCGTCGGCACCGAGATCCACCTCGTGAACCGCCTGGCCGCAGGCGTGGCGCCCGACCGCCATGTTATGACGCTCGATAGCGTCGGCTGCCTGTGCTCGACGATGTTCCGTATTTCGCCGAATCATCTGTTATGGACCCTCGAAGGGCTGGTGGCAGACGAGGTTCGCAATCAGATACTGGTGCCCGAGCCCGTGCGCAGCAACGCGCGCGTGGCCCTGGAACGCATGCTCGAGTCCCGGTGAACTGTATGTGGCAATGTGTTGGTTTTAGGTTGAGCTCAAAGGAGTCCGCGTAATGTCCCATCAGCTTCCGTCACTTCCGTACGACGCCGCCGCGCTCGAACCGCACATCGACGCGCAGACGATGCAAATCCACCACGGCAAGCATCACGCGGCGTATGTGAACAATCTGAACGCCGCGCTCGAGAAGCACCCCGAGCTTGCCGGCAGGAGCGCCGAGGATCTCATCAAGAACCTGTCGGCGGTGCCGGACGCGATCCGCACGGCCGTTCGCAACAACGGCGGCGGCCACGTGAATCACACGATGTTCTGGCAGATCATGGGCCCGGGCAATGGCGGCGCGCCGACAGGTAAGATCGCCGCGGCGATCGACGCCACCTTCGGCGGCTTCGACACGTTCAAGGAACAGATGAACAAGGGCGGCGTCGGCCGATTCGGCAGCGGATGGGTCTGGCTCGTCGACTCGGGCGGCACGCTCGCGATCGAGAGCACGGCCAACCAGGACAGCCCGATCATGGAAGGCAGGAAGCCCATCATCGGCATCGACGTCTGGGAGCACGCCTACTACCTGAAGTACCAGAACCGCCGTCCGGACTACCTGGCGGCGTGGTGGAACGTGATCAACTGGGACGCAGTGAACGCTCGGCTCTGAGGATCCGGCGATGCGGCGATCTGGTGATTGGGCGGAGCGCCGCCACCAGATCGTCGCCGGCGACCGCGATCACGCCCTGCGTCATCAGGCTGCTGTCCAAGAAGCGAATGACCCAGCTGCTCCACGACCAGCCGACGATGGCGGACCGGTTGCACCCGCTCAAGGTCAACAGCTCACTGCTCAGCGTCGTCCTGCACGACTGACAAGCGTCAAAACAGCTTCACGGTCACAACGGTCCCCGCTTCGACCACATCCGTCTGCGCCGGGATTTCGATGTAGCCGTCCGCGTGCGCCATGCTCGTGATGTCGCCGGAGGCCTTGAAGGCGAGCTCGGCGCGGCCGTCCACCAGGCGCACGGTATAGAACTGGTGGCGGCCGGTCGTCGAGACGACGCGGCGGGCGAGGGGAGCCTCCACCGTCTGTGGCGTCCACTCGGGGATCCGGGCGACGAGCCGCACGAACGGCACCAACATCATGTACGCGTTCGACAGGCACGACGTCGGATACCCGGGCATGCCGAACACGGGTACGACGCGGCGCTCGCGACGCGAATCGCCGGGGCAGTCGATGCTCCCGAACACGGTCGGCTTGCCAGGCTTCACGGCGATGCCATGGAAGTGCACCGTGCCGCGCTGATGGAGGACGTCGAGGATCAGGTCCCGCTCGCCGACGGAACTTCCCCCGGAGAACACAACGATGTCCTCCTCGCGCGCGCGATCGAGGGCCGCCGAGAGCTCCTCGATCGAATCCGCGGCGATCGGGAGGATCACGGGCGTGCCGCCGTGGCGCCGCACGATGGTCTCGAGCGTGAAGCGATTGACGTCGTAGATCTGTCCTGGCGCGAGCCGCTGGCCCTGTTCCGCGATCTCGTTACCAGTGCTGAGGATGGCGACGGTCGGCCGCGCGTACACGTCGACTTCGGTGGCGCCTGTCGCGGCGAGCGCGCCCACGCGGCTCGGATTCAGCATCTGCCCGGCGGATACGACGACCGTGCCTTCGGCGATGTCCGCGCCGCGGCGCCCGACGTTCTGTCGCGGATAGACCGGCGTCAGCACGTGCACGTGTTCGCCTTCGCGCTCGGTCTCCTCGACCATCACGACGGCGTTCGCGCCGCCCGGCATCGGCGCGCCCGTGGCGATCTCGATGCATTCGCCGGTACTGAGGCCGCGCGACGGCACCTGCCCCGTGAACACGCGGTCCACGCAGGCGAGCGTCTTCCGCGCGTGCGTGCCGGCGCCGAACGTGTCCTCGGCCACGACGGCGTAGCCATCCATGGCCGCGCGATCGAACGGCGGCACATCGACGGAGGCGACGACGTCGTTCGCGACGACCCGGCCATCGGCATCAACGAGGGGCACGCGCTCCGTGCGCGAGATCGGACGTGCCGCGGCCATCACCAGCCGCATCGCATCGTCATAGAGCAGGGTCTGGGCAATCGGTCGCATGGTGGTTATCGGTTCAGCTCGCGCAGCAGGTGGCCGAGCTCGGGCAGGATGAGTTTCGACATCGCCAGCCTGACGCCGGCCTCCGATCCGGGCAGCAGGAAGATGGCGCACGAACCGGCGATCCCGGCCGTCGCGCGCGACATCATGGCGGCCGATCCGATTTCCTGGTAGCTGAGCATCCGGAACAACTCGCCGAAGCCGTCGAGCCGCTTGTCGAAGATGCCCACGACCGCCTCGTAGGTCGAATCCCGGCTCGTGACGCCGGTGCCGCCGGTCGTGATCAGCACGCGCGCCCGCATGCGGCGGACTTCATCCTCCAGGATGCGCCTGACCTCGGCGGGCTCGTCCTTGGAAATCTGCCTGTCGGTGACGGTGTGTCCGGCCGCCTCGAGCAGCTCGGCAATCGCGCTGCCGCTGGTTTCCGTCTCGAGCGTCCGGGTATCGCTGACCGTCAGGACGAAGCATGGCGCGCTCGTCGGGGACGTGGCCTTGTGATCGGCGACAGACATGGAGAGATTGTGACACTTTGGATTGGTGATGTGGTGGTTGGTGATTTGGTGATCTGGTGATTTGTGATTTCAGATCGGGCGGATGACAATGTGGGCATGCGTCGATGTCTGACCCTGGGATTCGTGTTTGTGGCGCTCGTGGTGTCGATGCCGGCCAGGCAGGCGGCCCTGCCGGATGCGCTCGACAAGGTCGCCGCGAAATGGGTCGAGGACACGTTCAAGAAGATGACGCTCGACGACAAGGTCGGGCAGCTGGTCGTCACGTCCGCCAACTCGACCTACCTCTCGAGCGACACCGACGCGTTCGAGACGCTGGCCCGGAAGATCCGCGATCTGCGCCTGGGCGGCGTGCACCTCTTCGGCGGTGCTGAACCTGCGCCCAACGTCCTGCTCGGCAATGCCTACGGGTCGGTGATTCTCGGACAGCCGCTCGAGGCGGCGTCACTGCTGAACCGCCTTCAGAACGCCGCGGCTCTGCCGCTCCTGAACACCGGCGACTTCGAAGCCGGCCTTGGTTTCAGAATCCATGGCGCGACGACGTTTCCGCGGCAGATGGCCGTGGGCGCGGCCGGCGACGAGCAGCTGGCCTTCGAGGCCGCCAGAATCACGGCCGTCGAGTCGCGCTCGATCGGCGTGCACGTGAATTTCTCGCCGATCGCCGACGTCAACAACAACGCCAAGAATCCGGTCATCAACACGCGCGCGTTCGGCGAGCAGCCGGACGCCGTGGGCCGAATGACCGCGGCGTACGTCCGCGGGATGCGCGCGGGCGGGATGCTGTCGACGCTGAAGCATTTCCCTGGTCATGGCGACACCGACGTGGACTCGCACCTTGGCCTGCCGATCATCAACCATCCGCGCGCGCGCCTGGAGACCGTGGAGCTCGCGCCGTTCCGCCACGGGATCGCGGCCGGCGCCGACGCCGTGATGGTCGCGCACATCGAACTGCCGGCGCTCGACGGCGGCGAGTTCAGCCCGGCCACGCTCAGCAGGCCCATCGTCACCGACCTGCTCCGGAAGGAGATGAAGTTCGGCGGCCTCGTCTACACGGACTCGATGGGCATGGATGCCGTCTCGAAGAGGCTGACGCCGGCCGCGGCCGCGGCCCGCGCCATCATGGCCGGCAACGACATCGTCCTGCATTCGCCGGATGACGCCGCGGCCGTCGCGGGCATCAAGGCGGCTGTGGAGCAGGGCGAGATTCCGATCGCGCAGGTCGACGAGTCCGTCCGCCGAGTGCTGCGCACGAAGGCCCGCCTCGGCCTGCACAAGTCGAAGGTCGTGTCGATCGATGACGTACCGTCGAAGGTCGGCGGACGGGCAAACGCGGCGATCGCCCAGGCCATCAGCCAGCGATCCATCACGCTCGTAAAGGACGATCGCAATCAGGTGCCGCTCCGCGTGCCGCGCGATTCGTCGATTCTGTACCTGTCCGTACTCGACTACACGTCCAACTGGCGGATCGGCGCGCCGAGCCGGACGTTCCTGCCGGAGCTGCGCCGTCGCTGGCCGTCGGTGACGGCGATCGAGCTGTCCGACCGTTCGACGTCGGAGGAGATCGACCTCGTGCGCGCGTCCGCTGCCCGCTACGACGCGATCGTCATGTCGGTGTTCGTGCGCGCGTCATCCGCGAGCGGCCGCATGGACCTGGCGGCGCCGCTCGCCAGGCTCATGAGCGATCTGGCGCGCACGACCGCCGCCACGCCGAAACCCCTCGTGACCGTGTTCTTCGGCAATCCGTACGTGCCCGCGGGCGTCCCGACGCTGCCGGCGGTGATGCTGACGTACGACTTCTATGATCTCGCGGAGCTGTCGGCCGTGCGCGCGCTCGTCGGAGACGCGCCAATCACGGGCAAGCTTCCCATCGGAATCCCCGGCCTCTTCGAGGCCGGGTGGGGCATCAGCCGCTAGCGCGGCGCGCTCGACGGCGGCACCATGCCGTTGATACGCAGGTACGTCACCAGGTTGCCGTAGTGCTCGTTGATGTGGCTCGTGTTGTAGATGAGGCTGCCAATCTTCGTGCGGCGCCCGTTCATCTCCATC
This sequence comes from uncultured Solibacteraceae bacterium, assembly GCA_964548865.1. GTDB lineage: Bacteria > Acidobacteriota > Vicinamibacteria > Vicinamibacterales > SCN-69-37 > DASUGC01. The sequence continues at coordinate 636 of CAZJTG010000221.1, read as the reverse complement.
ATGTTCGCCTGATCCACCAGGCTGAACGCCTTCTGGCAGAGCGCGACGGAGTCGGCGAGACCCTTCACGAGATCGGCCTTCGTCATCTTGTCGGCTGCCCAGTTGCCGGCACTGCCCGTGTCCATGCGCGCGGGCGCCGGTGTCACGCCGGCAATGGCCGCGCAGGCGCCGTTGTTGTCGTCGATGATGTGCGCGAACATCCGCGCGTACGAGCGCACCTCAGGTGTGGGCTGCCAGGTGTACTTGTCGGCCGGCACCATGTCCGCCGAACGCGCGATGAAGTTGGCGATGTTCGTGTAGAACACGTTCACCTCCGCGGCGACCGAGGCCGGCGGGGTCGGCGGTGGACCAGCCTGGCGGCCCCCTCCGGCGCCCTGCGCCTGCAACGCACCGAGGCCGATTCCAAACACCGTGACACACACCGCGCCGACGCCGAGGGTCTTCTTCATTGATGGGGCTCCTTGGGGGAAAACTCTAGCACCGAAGCGTGGACGGACGTGAAACCGGCGGATTGCGAACGGGCCACTGGGGCAGGTATCATGGTGCGTTTCGCGCCCTTAGCTCAGTTGGATAGAGCGTCTGGCTACGAACCAGGAGGTCGGAGGTTCGAGTCCTCCAGGGCGCGCCAATTCCTTC
>CAZJTG010000220.1:0-6643 GCA_964548865.1 uncultured Solibacteraceae bacterium | reverse complement strand
CAGCTTGTCGACAGTGAGGTTCTCTTCCCCCGCATCGTCGTCGCGGAGGATCTGCATCTGGAAGCCCTCGGTGGCTTCCTCGAGTACGCGCTGCGAGCTCTCGCTCTTCTTCAGGATGTTCTGAATCGCGGAGGGCGTGCCTACGCACACCTTGATCGGCGTGTTCAGTTGAACCTCAACCTCGTCGATGGTCTGAAACTGACTGGGATCCGAGACGACGATGAGGAGCGCCTGTCCGTCCCGCCGGAGCGGCACGAATCCGTACCGCAGCATCAGATCCGCGGGAATGCTGCGAAACAGCCCGTGATCGGGGTGGAAATGATCGAGATCGACGAATTCCACCTGGTAACGATCCGCGAGGAATCGCGCCCGGACTTCCTCGGCCGCCAGATCGACTGGCGCCCGGTCGTCGTCGGCGTAGAGCGTGTCCGTCGGGGTCGGTTCAGCCATGACGTCAGGATCTCGACAGAGATGACAGGTTGAAGAGCGGCATGTAGAGCGACAGCAGCAGGAAGGCGATGACCACGCCCATCACAATGAGCAGCACCGGCTGCACCAGGTTCGAGAACCGTGTGAGCGTCGTCTCATTCTCTTCGTCGTAGAAATCCGCCACGCTGTTGAGCATGTCCGCCAGGGCGCCCGTGGACTCGCCGACTTCCACCATCTCGACGGCCACGTGCGGAAAGATCTTCTGTTCGTTCAGCGTTCCGGCGAGACTGCCGCCCTCACGCACGCGGCGGGCCACGACCAGGAGCGCGTCGCCGATGGACTGGTTCGTGACGGCTTTGGCGGAAATGTCGAGGGCATTGACGAGCGGAATGCCGCCCGCCAGCAGCGTAGCCAGCGTTCTCGAGACCTGGGCCGTGGCCAGCTTTCTGGCCAGCATGCCGAAGAACGGCACTCGCAGGATCGCCGCGTGCAGACGCCGCTTCTGCCCGGCCTGGCGGACCCAGATCACACTGAGCACTCCGACGGTCGCGAGCGCCCCGACGATGACGCCCGCGTAACCGACCAGGGTCTCCGAGATAGTGACGACGATGCGCGTGGACAGCGGCAGGTCGGCGGCACCATCGCCGTATTGCGCATAGAACGCGCCGAATTCAGGAATGACCTTGAACACGATCAGGCCGACCACGACCATGGAGAGCAACAGCAGGACGACGGGATAAATGAGCGCCGAGATGACCCGCGAGCGCACGCCCATCATGACCTTGATGTGCTGCACGTACCGCCGAAGCACCTGCTCGATGCTGCCGCTCTTCTCGCCGGCCATGAGCGAGGCGGTATAGACGCCGGAAAACAGGTTCTGCGCCTCGAAGGCCTCGGACAACGAACTGCCCGAGCGCACGCGCTCGTACACGTCGTCGAGGGCGACCTTGAAGACGGGGTTCGGGACGCGCCGGCGGAGGATTTCGAGCGACTGTACGAGCGGCAGGCCCGCGCGCAGGAGGGTGGCAAGTTCCTGGTTGAAGACCAGGAACTCCGCCATCGGGATCTTGTGACGACGCGGGAGCCGGAATTGGAGCCCGCCGACCTTCAGTCCGCCCCGGCGCTGGACCGCGAGCACGTAGAGACCTTTTTCCTCCAGTTCGAGCCGGAGGCGGGTCTCGCTTTCGGCGACGTAGGTGGCCTCACTGATCTGGCCGCTCACGGTCGCTACTCGGCAGTGAAATTCCACTTCTCCACCATTAGACCTTGCTTTCGCCGTAGAGGTCGGGTCCCGACACAATCTTTTAACAAAGACCCAACACTGGGCATCCGAACTTTTATCGTCCGGGATTCTGTCGGGCGTTAACGCGAGGCGGCCTGCGGCCGGGGCTAGCGGGGTTCGACGAACGCGTGGAAGACGCGGATACCGAGTTCGCGCGTGTCGCGGCTGCCGCCCGGTTGTTTGGCGGGCACGAAGGTCCGATCGACATCAATGCGCACTTCGACCATGTCGCCCGTGCCAAGTTGTGCAACCGTGAGAGGGATCTTCTTCAGCGCGGTCCCCTTCGTCACGATTGGAAACGTCTCGATGGCCGTCTGGCCCACCGAGACCGTGACCTGCTGCGGCGCGTCGGCGAACAGATCCGGGCGGCCGTCATACTCGAGATACAGCACCACGTCCCGGCGCGGGTTGCGCAGCGTGAGCAGCGCGAGCTTCTGCGTCCACTGCCATTCGACGGCGGGGTCGTCCGGGGCGACTTCCCCGGGGTGAAACCCGCCGAGGCGAATCACCTGGATGCTCTCCGATCGTGGGAGCAGGTCGAGCGTGGCCACCTTGTAGGACCGCTCTGGCGAGTCGCGATCGGCCTGGTCGGGGCCCGACAGCGGGAGACGCTCGTCGTCCTTATAGAGGCCCACGCGAATCGTCGCCTCTCCCAGGTAGGAGAACGTCGGAACAAACCTGGTCCGCGTGTACTGAACGCTCTGCCCCGCCTTCCACCCCGACGTCTGCATGCCGGCCGGGAGGTCGTGGTCGTCGGTCCAGATCGTGGTGCCGTCGTCGCGGGTCACGTGGACGAACACCTTGTAGTCGCCTGATATCGAGGCGCCCTGCGCGAGTTCAAAACGATAGGTCAGCTCAATCGGGCCGCCGAGCGGCGCCGACTGTCGGTTGAGGGCCAGGGAAACCGACGCCACCGGTGGCGCCGGATCGCCCGCGGCGCACCCGGTTACCGCAGCCGCGAGGCACAACCCCGCGGCACCCATCACCTGTCGGGTCGCCATCATTGCCGGCGATCGTAGCTGGATTGCTGCATGCCGTTCAATATGCTAGCCTTGCGGCGTTTCCTCACGCGAAACCTCCATGACCGCAGACGCACTTGGAATGATTGAGACCCGCGGCCTCATCGGCGCCATCGAGGCTGCCGATGCGATGGTGAAAGCCGCCAACGTCACGCTTGTCGGCAAGGAATACATCGGCGCGGGGTACGTCACCGTGCTGGCGCGCGGCGATGTCGGCGCGGTCAAGGCCGCGACTGACGCCGGAGCCGCCGCCGCGAGGCGCGTCGGCGAGCTGATCTCCGTGCACGTGATTCCCCGGCCGCACGCCGATGTCGAGCGGGTGCTCCCGAAGGCCGGCGCTGCCGCCAAGAGCTAGCGACTGTCGCGAACGACGATGGCGTCGGCGCCGACCAACGACCGCGATCAGGCTTCCGCCGAGGACGCGCGCCGGCTCGCCCAGCGCGCGAAGGCGGCGGCGCCCCAGCTCGCCGAGCTGTCCCAGGATCAGATCGACCGCATCGTGGACGCCATGGCGTCGGCGGTGCGCCAGCAGGCAGAGCCTCTCGCGAAGCTTGCCGTCGAGGAGACGGGCTTCGGCGTCGTCGCCGACAAGGTCCAGAAGAACCTCTTCGCCGCCGAGCGGGTGTATCAGTTCATCCGCCCGATGAAGACGGTCGGCGTCGTGGGCCGTGACGACACGAAGAAGATCGTCGAGATCGCCGAACCGTTCGGCGTCGTCGCCGCGATTGTGCCGTCGACGAATCCCACGTCCACCGCAATCTACAAGATCCTGATTTCCATCAAGGCACGCTGCCCAATCGTGCTGAGCCCGCATCCTTCCGCCGCCAGGTGCATTACGCGCGTCGCGGAAATCATGGCCGAGGCGGCGGCCGCCGCCGGCGCCCCGGAGGGCGCCATCAACTGGATGCAGACGGTCTCGCTCGGGGGCACCCAGGAACTGATGAAGCACCGCGACGTCGCCGTGATTCTGGCGACCGGCGGCATGGGCCTCGTCAGGGCCGCCTACAGCGCGGGGAAACCCGCGTACGGAGTGGGCCCCGGCAACGCGCCCTGCTTCATTGAGCGCAGCGCCGATCTGGCCAAGGCCGCCGGGGACATCATCACCGGCAAGTCGTTCGACAACGGCGTCCTGTGCTCGTCTCCCAACTCCGTCGTCGTCGAGCGTGCCGTCGCCGATGAAGTGCGGCGCGAGTTCATTCGTCAGGGCGCGCACTTCCTGTCGCCCGCCGATGCGGCCACCCTCGCCGGCGTGCTGGTCACGCCGCAGCGACTGCCGAACCCGAAGTTCGTGGGCAAGTCGGCCCGGTACATCGCGAAGGAGGCCGGCCTCGGCGTGCCCGACACCACCCGGGTGCTGATTGCCGAACTTGCCGGCGTCGGCCGCGACCACCCGCTGTCCATCGAGAAGCTCTGCCCGGTCCTGTCCTACTACGTCGTCGCGGACTGGCAAGAGGGGTGTGAGCGCTGCAAGCAGATCCTCCGCTACGGCGGCATGGGCCACACGATGTCGATCCACTCGCGGAACGAGAAGGTCATCCTCGAGTTCGGACTGAAGAAACCCGCGTTTCGCATCGTCGTGAATACCCCGACCACGCATGGATCGATTGGGCTCACGACCGGCCTGGATCCGTCGATGACGCTCGGATGCGGCGGCTGGGGCGGCAACATCACCTCGGACAACATTTCGCCGAAGCATCTCCTCAACATCAAGCGCCTCGCCTACGAGGTGCGGCCGGCGACGACGTACGCGGCCACTTCCGCCGGCGCAGCGGTCGCGCCCGCGCAGCCCGCGCTGCCGAAAGTGGCGCCGCCCCCGGCTTCATCAGGACTCGAGACCGCGGCTCTGGCCAAACAGGTGGCGACGGTGACCGGAGGCGCGGCACCGGCCGCGTCACCGCCGGCCGAGTCGGCGGCCGTTGTTGCGTTCGTCTGCGAAGAGGACGTCCGACAAGCCGTGAGACTCGGCCGCAAGATTGTGATCGGCGACCGCACGATCATCACGCCTGCCGCCCGCGACGTTGCCAACGAGCACAAAACGTTCGTGATGCAATCCTGGCCCCGCTGAACGCGCGCGGCCCTGTTCTTGCAGCGTTGACCATGTGCGATCGCGATGCTACTCTGCCTGCACATTCATGATTTCGGTGGGCCGACGACCCTAGACCTCGTATGAGATTCAGATCCCGACTGGTCGTCGTCTGTTTCGCCGGCTGGCTTTCGGGGTGCGCTGTCCGCACGGCGCCCGTTCCTCCCGCGCCAGTTCCGCCGACCGCGCCGATTGAGACTCCCGCGCCCGAGGCCGGTAAGCCGTCCCCACCCGCGCCGGCGCCTGTACTCGAGGACGCGATCGCCCGTCTCGTCAGCGCGGCCTGGGCCCAGTTTGAACAAGGCCGCGCGGAGTTCGACAAGAGCCGCCTGGTCTCGGCACGCGCGCACTTCGACGCCGCCATCGACATCCTGCTTGGCATGCCCCAGGGTGTTCGCTCGGACGCCCGCTCGCAGGCGGCGTTCGAGCGTCTTCTTGATCGGATCGCGGCGTTCGATCTGCTCGCCCTCCGCGAAGCTGACGGAGTCGTGGAGGCGCGATCGGAGCCCGCCGCGATCGACGAACTCCTGCTCGCCTCGGCGTTCGATCGGCCGTCGCCGAAGGCGACGACGGCAGAAACGGTCGCGGAGGACCTCGAACGGACGCCGCACGATATCCCGCTCGAAATGAACGCGCGGGTCCTGCAGTACGTCGAGCTGTTCCAGGGGCGGCTGCGCCCGTTCATGCAGAGCGGACTGGACCGCGCTCAGCGGTATCTCCCGATGATCCAGAGCGTCTTCAAGGCCGAAGGCATTCCACTGGATCTGGCGTTCGTGCCACTCGTGGAAAGCGCCTTCAAGAACACGGCGCTGTCGCGTGTGAGTGCGAAGGGCATGTGGCAGTTCATGCTGCCGACGGCCCGCGAGCACGGCATGAACCAGACGTGGTTCGTCGACGACCGCTCAGACCCGGAGAAGGCCACGCGTGCGGCGGCCCGCTATCTGAAGACGCTGAACGGCATGTTCGACGGCGACTGGAACTTCGCCCTGGCCAGCTACAACGCCGGCCCCGGGCGACTGCAGCGGGCCGTGCGTCAGTCGAAGTCCACGGACATCTGGCGGATTACCGCCAGCACGCGATACCTGCCCCGCGAGACCCGCGAGTACGTCCCGATGATCCAGGCCGCGATTATCATCGCCAGGAATCCTGAGCTGTACGGCTTCACCGTGGCGCCGGCGGCGCCGCTCGCGTACGAAACCGTCACGATTCCTGGAGCCCTCGATCTCAAGTTCATCGCGGAATGGGCCTCCGTGCCCATCGAGACGCTGCAGGATCTCAACCCCGACCTCCGTCGAACGACGACGCCGATGACGCCCCACTCGCTCAAGGTGCCAATCGGCACGGCCGTGGCGATTGAGGGCAAGCTCGATGACGCGGCCGCCCTGTATCGTGAGTTCCAGTTCCACACGGTGAAGAAGGGCGAAACGCTGACGAGCATCGCGCGCAAGTACAAGGTCACCGTCGCCCGGCTGCGCGAATTGAACGAACTCACTCCCCGGGCGAGGGTTCAGGCCCGCCAGGAACTCCGTATTCCCGCAGCGTCCGCAAGCACGCTGCCCGCACCGGCGGCCGCGAGACCCAGCGTTGCCGCCGGCCGCCCGGGCGTCGGTTCCAATACACGAACGTACCTCGTTCGCTCGGGCGACACGCTGTTCAGCATCGCGCGCCAGTTTTCCACCACCGTCGCTGAACTGAAGCGTCTGAACGGTCTCTCAGGCGACAGCATCCGCATCGGCGCGCGCTTGTCCGTGCGCCGCTGAGACTCTGGAATTCCTCCAACTCCGGCGCCGCCGGAGCTTGGAACCACTCCCACGCATCCTTCCGTCAGCG
>CAZJTG010000219.1:0-6647 GCA_964548865.1 uncultured Solibacteraceae bacterium | reverse complement strand
AGAAGAAGGAAGCTCCCGGCGGCCACGGCGGCGGCCCGGGCGGCATGGGCGGCATGTACTAAGAGCAAGTTCGAAGTACGAAGTTCGATGGAGACGGCCCGGTTGGCGAAAGCCAGCCGGCCGTCTTTTTTTTCGGCGGTCGCCCTGTGGCAATTCAGGGCCTATCAGCACCAGGCCGCGGGATCGGTCTCTGCGGACCGAGGCCTGGGCGCTGGAGGGTGCCGTAATGGCGCCGCGCGATTCACCAAGGACATCGATCTGCTGGTTGACGATGCACCCGACAACGTCGCGCTGGTCAAGCGCACCCTGTCGGTGCTGGCCGGCAACGCTGCGGCTGAAGTCGCCGATACGGATGTGCGCGACTACGTCGTTGTCCGAATTGCTGATGAAGTGATCGTCGATCTGATGGGGCGCGCCTGCGGACTGAGCTACGCTGATGTCGTCGCGGACGCGGAAGAACGCGAGTTTGGCGGTGCCACCATCCGTGTGGCGAGCCCAGCCACGCTGATCAGAACGAAAGGCACCTGTCGTCCACAGGATGCGATCGACCGGGGCTTCCTCGAGGGCGTCATTCAGGATCGAGCAGGCAAGCCGTAGCCGGGCGGGCGAACACCAGTCGGCGGCCGGGCCATCACCGAGAACCTCGGCATCAAGCTCGAGAACATCAAGCCTCGGTGGGTGCTTGACTGGTCGATGAAGGAGAAGAAGGTGCGCGTTCGACGAAGTCGCTTGAACGTGCCGTGCGATGCGGCTGCACGGCGGGTCAAGCGAACGTCGAGTAAGAACGACGCGATGCACGCGACCAAGGCGGCCGTCGAGGAGGGGATCGTCCCCGGCGGCGGCGACGTTCGAGATGATCGCCAACGGCGTGCGCACGGCGTTCGATCGGAAGCTCGCCGAGACGCAGTCTGAACGGGCAGGCAGGAATCGAGGGCGAGGACGCCGCGAAGCACGTCGCGGTAGGGGCGTTGACGCCGACAGCTCCGTCGGCCAGGGGCTTGGCCGCGGCTCGATGCGCACGTCGCTAGGCCAGATTCATCTTCTTCAGCAGGACGACAAACCGCGGGTGATTGCGCAGCGGCGCGAACAGGAACGAGCCCTTGATGCCCGAGACGGCGCCGGCGCGTCGTTCCATCGCCTCCTCGAGAAGGTCGAGGGCACGTTCGTGATCGCCAAGGCCCACGTGCACGTAGGCGTAGTGATACGGCGAGACGTACCGCTCGTCTGACAACTTCTCCAGGCGCTCGAGAACCTCCCAGGCTTCCTTCCGGCGCCCGATCGCTCCGAACGCCTGCCCGAGTTGGGAGAGCCAGATGGGATTGCCCTGCGACAGCGACAGCGCGTGCTGCAGCTCGACGACGGCCTCGTCCCGGCGCCCCTTCATGAACAGCGCCCAGCCCAGCGTGGCATGGGCGCGGTCGTAGTGAGGATCGAACTCGACCGCCTGCTCGGCCGCCTCGAGGGCTTCGTCGTACCGCCCCGCGCGAATCAGCGTCGTCGCCACATCCGACCGGTGCGCGAGGGGATCCAGCTCGTTGGCGCGCTTCGCCATGGCGATAGCCTCGTCATAACGGTCGAGCATGGCGCACATGCGCGCGTAGAGATCGTAGGTGTCCGCGCTGTTCGGACAGAGCTCGAGCGCGCGCTTGAACTCGGCCTCCGCGCCGGCCCAGTCGTAGTCCCACGCCATCCGGATCTGGCCCAACATGCAGTGCGCGTCGGCCAGCGTGTTGTCGAGTGCGAGCGCCTTCTCGACAGACTGGCGGGCTTTGTGGAAGGCGGGCTCAGGACTTACTCCGCCCGTGATCGTGAGTTCGAGCAGCGCGTAGGCCACGCCGGCATGCGCGAGAGCGTAGCCCGGGTCGCGATCGATGGCGCGCTCGAAGTACGTCACGGCCTTCTGCATGCCTTCCTCGTTGTAACGAAGCAGGCAGTGCCGGCCCTGCAGGTACAGCTGGTACGCCTCCATACTCGTGGTCGGTTCCTGCCGGATGCGGCTGCGATCCTCGGGCGTCAGCGCAGCCTTCAGCGCCGCGGCGATCTGCAGCGCCACATCGGTCTGAATCTCGAAGACATCCGTGAGCTGGCGATCGTACGTCTCGGCCCAGAGGTGTCGATCCGTTTCCGCGTCCACCAGCTGCGCGACAATGCGCACGCGATTGCCGGCGCGACGAACACTGCCTTCGAGGAGCGCGGACGCATTGAGGCGCGAGCCAATCTCGCGCAGGCTCTGGTCGCGCTTCTTGAACGCCATCGCAGATGTGCGTGAGATCACTTTGAGCGAGGATACCTTTGAGAGCTGCGCGATGACGTCCTCCGTCATGCCATCCGCAAAGTACTCGTTGTCGGGATCAGGACTCATATTGAGGAATGGCAATACCGCCACTGACGGCGCGGGCGGGGCGTCGGTTTGCGTGATGAGGGCAGCAGCGAACGTCCCCGCCGAAGCAAAACGATCGGGAGCCATGCGTGCGAGCGCCCTGCGAATTGCGTAATCGACCGGCGCCGGAATGTCGGATCGCACCTGGCGCACAGACGGCGCGGTGTCGATGAGTCGCTGGTTGACGAGCGCCGCAGAGGTTGGTCCCTGAAACGGCCGCTGCCCGGCCAGCATTTCGTACAGCACGCACGCCAGGCTGTACAGATCGCTTCGCGCATCCAGACCCGGCTCGCCGAGCGCCTGCTCGGGACTCATGTAGGCCGGAGTGCCGACCACGAATCCCGTCTGCGTCAGGGCGTCGCCGGCGACCTCTCCCGAGGCGCGGGCGATGCCGAAGTCCATGAGCATCGCTTCGCCTTCGTGCAGCAGGATGTTCTGCGGCTTGATGTCCTGGTGGATCAGGCCGAGGCTGTGCGCGTGATCGAGCGCCGATGCAATCTGTGTCGCAATCCTGACCGCCTCACCCACCGGAAACTGCTTCCTCGTGTCGAGCGCCTGTCGCAGCGACTGCCCCCGCACGTACGGCATCACGTAGAACAGCAAGTCATCAGCCTGGCCCGAGTCGTACAGCGCCAGGATGTGCGGATGATTCAGCCGCGCCACCACTTCGATCTCGCGCTGGAAGCGCTCGGGGCCGACGGCCGAGGTGACTTGGGGGATGAACACCTTCACGGCGACGGGGCGGCCGTGCCTGAGGTCTTCGGCCAGGTACACCGTCGCCATGCCGCCACGGCCGATTTCACGCTGGAACGAATACCGTCCCGCGAGCGCACCGTTCAACCGGCCGATGGTGGAGGAACGGGCAGCTGAGGTGACTTCAGACTCGGCGGACATCCCACGACGAAGCATAACCCTGCTACACCTCGGCGGCCCCACGCAACCGACTTGTCCCACAAGGAGACGTGACCCGACTGGCTTTCGCCAACCTGGCTTCTGACCTGTGACTGTCCAGCTCACACGATGACTTCGATCGCACGCGGTGGCCGTTTACTCATGAATCCGCGGTCTCGCGGACGCCCTAATCGCCCTGCCTTCGGCTATCCTCTTCGCCATGGCCCCATACATTCGTCCGCTGCTGCTTGCGGTGGCGCCCGTATTTGTCGCGGGCGTCGTGCTCGTGACGTCGCCTAGGCTCGTCGCCGAACAGGCGCCGGCCACGCAATCGGCCGCGCCGCCGGCTCAGGGTCAGCAGGCGGGGCAGGCTGGCCAGGCCACAGAGGCCCGTGGGGCCGGCCGCGGCAGCCAGCCGTTCGATGAGACCCGCGCACGGCAGCTGTATGTGAGTAACAGGCACGAAGACCATCCACCGGCGAATTACCAGGCACAGATCGATGCCAAGGCGAAGGAAGACGCACGGTACGCCGATGCCTGCAAAGGCGTGATGGAGTGCACGAAGATCACGTATCGCAGCAGCGTCGGCGACCTGGACATCCCGGCGTATCTCTTTCAGCCGCTCCAGAAGGGCGCGCCGCGAAGCCGCGCCGCGATGATCTGGGTCCACGGCGGCGTCCACGGCAACTGGTCAATCTCCTACTTCCCGTTCGTGCGCGAAGCCGTGGAAAGGGGCTACGTCATCATCGCGCCGGAGTACCGCGGCAGCACGGGCTACGGCGAGAAGCACTACCTGGCGATCGACTACGGCGGCTACGAGGTCGAGGACACGATGAGCGCCGCCGACTACCTGAAGACGCTGCCCCACGTGGATCCGGATCGTCTGGGAATGATGGGCTGGAGCCACGGCGGCTTCATCACGCTCCATTCGGTCTTTCGCGACACGCACCCGTTTCGCGCCGGCGTGGCGATGGTGCCCGTCACGAATCTCTTCTTCCGCTTGTCGTACAAAGGGCCCGGCTACCAGCGCAGCTTTGCCACCATGCAGCGGGTGCTCGGGCTGCCGTTCGAGAAGCGCGAGATCTACAAGGAACGGTCTCCGATCTATCACGTGGACAAGCTCCAGGTGCCGTTGCTGGTCCACGTCGCCACGAACGATACGGACGTGAATTTCGAGGAGGCCGAACAGATCATCGACGCCCTGCGGGCGCGCAAGCCGACGCTCGCGGAGACGAAGGTCTACGTGAATCCGACGCCGGGCCCGACGAGCGTCGGCCACACGTTCAACCGCCGCACGAATACGACGACCTTGCAGCGGGATGATTCGCCCGAGCAGATCGAGTCGTGGAACCTGGTCTGGGCGTTCCTCGCAAAGAACCTGGCGAAGCGATGATCCCGTCCGCATGAGTCCCCAGCGCCCGGGCCGCAGGACGGCCGGCACGGCAGCCCTCTTGACGGTGCTGCTGCTCTGCCCCAGCGGACGCGCGCTTGCGCATCCCGTGCCCTTCAGTTTTCTGGACCTCCGCCCCCAGCGCGGAGCGACGACGGGCGCCCTGGTGCTGCATGTGATCGATGTCGCGCACGACCTGCGGGTCGCGCCGCCGGAACGCCTGCTCGATGCGGCCACGGCGGCGCGCGAGTTCGATGCCATCACACGGCTCGTCGCGGGGCGGCTGCGGCTCGTCGTCGACGGCCGCGAGACCGCCATCGTGTGGGATCGCCTTGACGTCGTGCCGGAGCGACAGTCGCTGCGCCTGTCGTTCCATCTCCCCTCGCCGGCCCAGCCCGCGACGCTCACCGTCGCCGGACTTCTGTTCCCCTACGATCCCAACCATCGGACGTTCGTCAACGTGTACGAGGGGCCGTCGCCGACGCAGGCGATCCTGGAACGGTCACGGACGACGTTCGAGTACTTCGCGGGCACGCGCCAGGGCACGTGGGCCGTCGCCCGCAGGTTCGTTCCCGCCGGCGTGCACCACATTCTGATCGGCCCGGACCATCTGCTGTTCCTGCTCGGATTGTTGCTGCTCGGAGGAACCATCGGCCGCCTGCTGCTCATCGTCTCCGGTTTCACGGTGGCGCACAGCATCACGCTGTCGCTCGCCGCATTGAACATCGTGAGCGTTCCGGCGATCGTCATCGAGCCCGCCATCGCCCTGAGCATCGTCTTCGTCGGGGTGGACAATCTGATGGTGCGTCAGGCGCGCGACCTCAGGCCGTGGATCGCGCTCGCGTTCGGGCTCATCCACGGATTCGGCTTCGCCAACGTGCTGCGGGCGATGGATCTCCCACCGAACGCCCTGGGATGGTCGCTCGTGTCGTTCAATGTCGGCGTCGAAATCGGCCAGGTGCTGATCGCGGGCGTGGCGGCGGCCGCGCTGGCGGCCGTGCGCAGGTGGAATCCGGTGGCCGGACGGCGCGTGGCTGTGGCGGGGTCGGTCGCGGTGATTGGCGCGGGCACCTTCTGGTTCGCAGAACGAGTATTCTTCTCGGGGGGAGTGCGATGACAAGGACAGTGGTACTCAGTGCTTTGCTGGCGGTTGGTGGACTGTCGATCGGCGTGGCGGCCGCTCGCCAGACGGGTGGCGCGCCACAGCGCGACGTCCAGGTCGAGAAGCTCGATGAGCGGCTGTTCGTCCTGCGCGGCGGCGGCGGCAACACGGCCGTGTTCGTCACCTCGGACGGCATCGTTGTCGTGGACTCGAAGAACCCCGGCTGGGGCCAGCCGGTGCTCGACAAGATCAGGAGTCTCTCGGCCAAGCCGGTCTCGATGCTGATCAACACGCACACGCACGGCGACCACGTCAGTGGCAACGTCGAGTTCCCCGCGACGGTTGACGTCGTCACCCATGCCAACACGAAGGCGAACATGGAGAAGATGAAGATCTTCGCCGACAACGCCAACCGCGGTATGGCGAAGCGCACGTTCACCGATCGCATGACGATCGGCCGGGGCGCCGATCAGGTCGATCTCTACTACTTCGGCCCCGGCCATACGAACGGCGACGCCTTCGTCGTCTTCCCCGCCCTCCGGACGATGCACGCCGGGGACATCTTCGCGGGCAAGGGCTTGCCGCTCGTGGACGCGGCAAACGGCGGAAGCGTCCTCCACATCGCCAGCACGCTCAGCAAGGCGCACGCCGGCATCAAGAACGTCGACACCATCATCAACGGCCATATGCCCACGCAGACGACGTGGGCCGATCTCAAGACGTTTGCCGACATGAATCAGGATTTCCTGACGTGGGCGCAGGCCGAACTGAAGGCCGGCAAGACGCCTGAAGCCGCCGCGCCCGGCTGGGCGATGCCGGAGAAGTACGTCTCGGTCGGCTACGCAACCACTGTGCCGACGCTCTTCGGTGGCATGGTCGGCCGT
>CAZJTG010000218.1:0-6658 GCA_964548865.1 uncultured Solibacteraceae bacterium | reverse complement strand
CGTGTCGCTCGACCGGCCGGTGCTGATGCGCGATTTCAGCGTCGGTGGCTTCGCGCTCGAAAGCGACGATTCCATTCCTATCGGCACCCACATCGTCCGCATCCAGGAGGGCGAGCGCTGGTCGGTGACGGTGACGGCCGCGAGCCGCCACGAGCAGACCGACAAGGGCGACGACGGCGCGGTCCGGTACGTGATGGGCTTCGAGATCGCCGATCAGTCTCCGGATACGCAGCAGACCATCCGCGTCCTGTACGAGCGGCTCGCGGCGGACGAACCCTGACCGACGGCCGCCAGTCGCGAGATACTGTCTAAGACACCCATGAGACTGACGCTCGGATCCCGACTTGGAACCCTCGCGATCGCCGCCGCCGTCGCAGGCGCCGCGTGCGACACGTTGCCGCTCCCAACCCTGCCGACGCCAACGACCACCGACCTGTTCATCAGCAGCCAGATCATGGCTGGTGGCTCCACCGCCCGTTCGTTCACGGTTGGCAAGGCGGGGGAAGTGAAAGTGCTGTTTACGTCGATGCTCCCGGAGATCGAGGCCGCCGTGACCGTGGCTCTCGGCGCCTGGAACGGCACGACCTGCACGCCGACCGTGACGGTCGCCAGCAAGGCCGGGTCTACGACCGCGATCATCACGACGACGCTGGCCGCGGGCGAGTACTGCATGCGGCTGAGCGATCCGGGCGTGCTCACGAAGACCAACGATTTCTCGCTGACCGTGACGATTCCCTACAGCCAGTAGCTTCGGAGGCCCCATGCGCATCAGCCGAACCGTGACTGTCACCGTCGCACTCAGCCTGGCCGCCACCGCGGTCATGAGGGCGGACAGCCGGATTACCTTCCGGACGACCGAGGGGCAGTCCTCGTCGATGGAGGCCATCCTCATTGGCCACGGGAAGATCAGAACCGATGCGGACAAGACGACGTCGGTCATTTTCGATCCAGCGGCCGGCGTGATGACGATGCTGGACCACTCCCGGAAGACGTTTACGCGGCTGACGAAGGCCGACATCGAGAGCATGGTCGCGATGGCTGCGGACATGGCCAAGCAGCTGGAGCAGGCCATGGCCAGCATGCCGCCGGAAATGCGCGAAATGATGAAGGGCCGGCTGGGTGGCGCTGCCGCGGCCTCGTCGGGACCGGCCGTGGAGTTTGTCGACACAGGGAAATCCGCCATGGTGGCCGGTCTCAGCTGCCGGATCGTTCAAGGCAAGGCCCTGGGACGTGTGGCGAGCGAATCGTGCATGGGCGATCCGAACGCCATCGAACTTCCGGCGGCCGATCGGCAGACGCTCGTGGCCGCCATGACCTGGTACAAGGAGCTGGCCGACAAGCTGACGAGCGGGCCGCTGGCCAGAGTCGGCAATGTGTCGCCGTTCCGCGGCGGGCTGATTCCGCTGCGGTCGACGACGATTGGCACGGACGGATCGCGAAGCACGTCCGAGTTCGCCGGCGTCACGACCGGCGCGATTTCCGCGGACGTGTTCGCCGCGCAGCCGGCGGGGTACAAAGAGCAGCGACTCGCGATGCCCGGGCGCGGCCGGGGCGGCCGGCCGTAGGAATGTCGTGGAAGATCCCGCTCCTTCTTTTCTCGTGCGTTTTTTGCGCGTCCGCCGAAGCCCGAGCGCAGACGATTACTGACGGCCGCGTCTGGTTTGGGGCGTCGTTTGTGGACGCCGGGTCGCCGGGTTCACCCTGGCGCTGGACGGTCGAGTCGCTCGTGCGATCCCGCGAGGGCATCGACGAGGTCGATGTCGCGGCCCTGCGGCCGACCGTGATGTACGCCGTCAACGCGCATTCCTCGATCGGCGGTGGATACGCGCTCGCGCTGTCCTTTCCCGTGTCGGGCGGCACGACGATCGAACAGCGCGTGTTCGTGCAGTACATCTGGAGCGGTCGCGCCGCCGGGGGCGCGCTGACGCTCCGCACACGCGCCGAATCGCGCTTCATCGAAGGGAACAGCGCGCCGCTCGGCCGGCTGCGCCAGCAGATTCGGTTTACCCGCGCGTTGCGCCCGGGCAGCCGATGGTCGCTCGTCCTGGCCGATGAGCTGATGTTTCATACCAACGACACGACACGCAGCGCCAGTGGCGTCGATCAGAACCGCGCGTCCGCGGGCGTGTCGGTGGCGGCCACGGCATCGATGCGTGTCGAGGTCGGCTATATGAATCAGTTCAGCCCAGGACATCGCGGCGCGCCGGACAGAATGAATCACATCCTGTCCAGCGCGCTCTCGATCTCGTTCTGATCGGCGCCGGGTCACGCGCCCTGCGGGTTCGGCATCGCCTCAGCGGCGCGCTTCGCCATTTGCTTCGGCGTCAGATCCTCGGTGTGAGTGGCCATGCTCCACTTGTGCCCGAACGGGTCAGCCAGCTTGGCGAAGCGATCGCCCCAGAACATGTCCGTCGGCGGCATCTCTGTCTGGGCGCCTGCCGCCGTGGCCTGAGCGAAGGTCTTGTCCACGTCCTTCACGTACAGAAAAATATGCACGGGTGTGCCGCCGACCGACTGCGGTGCCCGCGCGCCCTCTGCGGGGGATTCGTCGCCGAGCATGAGCCGTGAGTCGCCTATCTGCATCTCCGCGTGCGCGATGCCACCGTCGGGGCGCGGCATGCGCATGAGTTCCTTCGCGCCGAACACCCTCTTGTAGAAGGCAATCGCGTCTGCGGTGTTCCGCATGACGAGATAAGGCGTGACCGTGTGGAATCCCTTCGGAATGTAGGAGACTTTCTTTCTGGCCGGCCTGGCCGGCGCTTTCGTGGGTCGTCTTGCTGCTTTCTTTGAGGACTTCTTTTTCATGCCTTACTCCTGTTGAGGTTTCTTCCGGTTGAGGTTCCCTCCGGACAGGCGAACATACAGCGAAAATCGACCGGACACAAGAGAAAATGACGGGAGGAATCGTGGTCCGGAACTGGACGCGGGCGCGGCCGTATGAGACGGTTATGCCCATGACCTTATTGAAGCGTTCCGTCCTTCTTTCCGCTGTTCTTCTTTCGTCGGCCGCCGTTGTCACGGCGTCGTCCGGCGTTCAGGCCACCGCCGACGAGATCATCGAGAAACATCTTGCCGCCATCGGCGGGCGTGCCGCGCTCGGCAAGCTCACATCGCAGAAGGCGACAGGCACGATGATCGTCGGGACGCCCAACGGCGACCTCACCGGTCCGCTCGAGATGTGGTCCAAGGCGCCGAACAAGGTGCGCCTGACCATCTCGCTCGACCTGACCCCCATGGGCATGAACGAGAAGATGCTCATCGAGCAGAAGTTCGACGGGACCGCGGGCTGGATGATCAATTCGCTTCAGGGCAACCAGGAAGTGACGGGCAATCAGCTCGACAACATGAAACACAGCGGGTTCCCGACGCCCCTCCTGGACTACAAAGCGGCTGGGGGCAAGGTCGAACTTCAGCCTGCCGAGTCCTTGAACGGCAAGTCCGCTCTGGTCGTGCTCTACACGCCCAAGGCCGGGTCGGCCGTGCGGATGTACTTCGATCCCGAAACGTTCTTTCTGGTGCGCACGAAGATGACCGTGAACACGCCGGAAATGGGCGACCTCGAGCAGCTCCGTGACGTGTCCGACTACCGGACGGTGGGCGGCATCAAGGTGCCGTTTCAGATGGTGAACACGAACGCGGCGCAGACCGTGACGATGAAACTCGACAAGGTCGAGTGGAACGTCGAGATCGACGACGCGGTGTTCTCGATGAAGGCGCCGGTCAGCCGCTAACCCTTCGGGGCGACGTAGTTCTTTCTCACGCGCGGCCGGACATCCGGCCGCGCGATCTTCACTTCAATCCTGTGCGTCCTGCCGTCCCGCGCCGGGGGGGCGAATCCCAGCAAGTATTGCTGGTGCAGTTCGTCGATGACTCGCGCGAACGTCGCGGCCAGGTCGTCGCGTCCGCGCAGCTCGATGTAGCCGCCGCCCGTGTCGATCGCCAGGGTGCCGAGTCCCGGGTCCGGCATGGTGGACGCCATGAGCCCGCCCAGCGTGGACGCCCCCGAACGCCTGGCGGCGCCGAGCGAGGCGTACACCCCGACGCCGTACACCATCGCATCGTCCCGCTGCGCGCGCTGGGCGATTTCGAGGTGCGACATGAACTTCTGGCCGAACTTCAGCGGGCCAGTGTCCTTGCCGTCGCTTAGAACCAGCACGACGCGTCGGCCCTCACTGACGCCTTCGAACGCGTCCATCGCCTGATCCACCGCCAGCCAGAGCGGCGTCCGGCTATTGGGCTGAATGTCCGTGGGCAGCCAGGGCGCCAGGACCGAGGGATCCCGCGTGAACGCCGGACTCAGTCTGATTTCGTCGCCGAAGGTGCCGACGCGAACGGCGTCGCCGGGCGCGAGGCGCGCGATGAGTTCGTCGGCCGCGCCGCGCAGCAGCGCCAGGCGGCCGACCATGCTGCCGCTGATGTCGATGAGCAGAATCAGCCGGATGGGCTGGGGCGTGTTGTCGAACATCGTCAACGCCTGCAGCTTGCCGTTGTCAAAGACCTGGAAGTCGTCGCGCGTAAGGTCCGTCATGAGCCGCCCGTCCCGGGCCGTGGCCGTGACGAAGAGCGGGACGACGTCGGCCGTGCTGCGGAACGCCTGTCGCTGCGGCGCTGGATCCTGGGATGTGACGAGCGCGAGCGCGGCGAGGCAGGTGAGTGTGCGAAACATGACGACCCCCGGACAGTTCAGGGGCAGGGTGGCACACCGATCTTACTGCGGAGGTAGACAGGCCGTCGGAGCCGTGGCGGTCCTGGTGGGCTCCACGCCTGCCGCCACGAGGTTCGGCCGCAGGCGGAAGCGGGCGGAGTCGCGTGGTAAACTGTGGGGTCCTCGCGGCCTTTTAGCAGGCTCAGGGCAGGCCGGCGTAGCTCAGTTGGTAGAGCAGCTGATTCGTAATCAGCAGGTCATCAGTTCAAGTCTGATCGCCGGCTCCAGTTTTTCCTAAGAAATCCATCCATCGCGATCGCGGCACCATTCTGCACCACCCTCCAGGTAACGCCGCGGGAGCACCGCCACGGGTGCGTCCCGCCCGGCCCGCAGCCTCCCTTCCTGCTAGTTCATCATTGTAGTGTGAACGGCACGCTGACAGTCATGACGATCTCCACCGGCTGTCCGTTGACCAGCGTCGGCGCATACACCCACTGCCGCACAGCTTCGAGTGCCGCCTGATCCAGCATCGGCGCCGGTCGCAGCACCTTGGCTTCCTTCACGCGGCCGTCCTTGCCGATGATCGCCTCGATGAGCACGATGCCCTGGATCTTCGCGGTCTGGGCGATCGGCGGATAAACCGGCTTCACATCCTTGATCTTCTTGGGTTCCTCGATGTCTCCTTCGACGCGCATGGGCATGGCTGGCGGGGGCGGCGCGATGCCGCCGACGACACCGGCGAGCTGGCCGCCAGGAACACTACCGGTCGCGCCGGACATGCTGATGTTCTGCGGCGGTGGCTCAGGTTTGATCCCTTTCGGCGCCTCGATCCGCGCGGCATTCGGATTCACCTGCGGCACCGGTGTCGACGGCGTGGGCACCGTCGCTGGTTTCTGTTGCTGCTTTGGACGTTTGACA
The DNA here is from genome assembly GCA_964548865.1 of uncultured Solibacteraceae bacterium. GTDB lineage: Bacteria > Acidobacteriota > Vicinamibacteria > Vicinamibacterales > SCN-69-37 > DASUGC01. The sequence continues at coordinate 1,095 of CAZJTG010000218.1, read as the reverse complement.
GCGACATTGGGCGGCGGTTCGATCCCCTGAACGACGCTGGTCTGCGCTTCAAACACTGATGCCAGTCTGGCTGGGCCGCTGAAGTAGATGAATGCGGCGACCGAGACTCCAACGCGAAGCGCCCATCGAACAATCGGCTCTAGCCATTTTCTCTGTTGCCTGATGGCATCGCTCGCATCGAGCTGTTGCGATCGAAAGAATACGAACGCAACGATGATCAGCAGCACGTAGACACCGGACCAAGCCCAGTGTCCTGCCAGAAAGAGTCCAATCGCAGGGGCAGCTATGAGGACCAAATAGCGGAGCGCGTAGAGCGTCAGGATACTCTCAACAACGAGAAGGGCGATGCTTCCTTCGACGCGGTAGTACAGGGTCCACACTCGACGCGCGAACCGTCGGACCAAACCGCCCACCCATGACGCCAGACGCCGAATGCCCTCAGTTGCTTGTCGGATGAGGTTTTGGACTGCGCCAAGGACAGACCTCGAGAACGCAGCGACAGCCGCCGTGATATCAAAGGGTGACCTACCTGGACTCATGACTTTCGCCAGAGGGATAGAAGACGGCGAACTCCTCGTTGAAGGCGGGATCTTACACCCGCCGCCCGTCGGCCAGGTGTTATTCGATTCCAACCTCTCGTTGGCTTGATCGACCCGGAGTATTGGCCGACAATTCTCCGGCCAGCTGCGCGGGTTCAGAAACCGCGAGTGGGCTCTCGTACATGCGACGTCCCCCCGGAATTGAGTAGCGTTTCGGTTTAGAGTCCGGCCTTAGCCGAAAGGGTCGGACGATGAAGAAGCGATTTACGGAAGGACAGATCGTCGGGTTTTTGCGGGAAGCGGATGCGGGCGTCCCGATCAAGGATCTCTGCCGTCGACACGGGTTCTCCCAGGGCAGTTATTACCTCTGGCGAAGCAAGTTCGGCGGCATGAGCGTGTCAGACGCCAAGCGGCTGAAGGAGCTCGAGACGGAAAACAGTCGACTGAAGAAGCTCCTGGCCGACTCGCTCCTCGAAAACGAAGTCACTCGCGAGGTCCTAAGAAAAAAATGGTGACCGCACCAGTGAGGCGCGAGGTGGTGCGGGCGATGGTCACG
>CAZJTG010000217.1:3649-6660 GCA_964548865.1 uncultured Solibacteraceae bacterium | reverse complement strand
TCAGACTGGGGTCAGACATGTGTTTGACCCTAGTCTGACCCCAGTTTGACCCCGGTCTGACCCCTATACTCGGGTACCGGCCGGTACTTGGGGCGGACCGTCTAAGAAGACTGGATGGATGGCCGGCCCGATCAGCCGGTCAGTCTGAAGGCGACAATTGACGACCACCCGGATGCCCCTGACCTCGCAGAGTGACGAGGAGCTCGTCGCCCTTGCGACGGCTGGGGACCTCGACTGCTTCAACCAGCTCGTCACGCGCTGGGAGCGGCCGATCTATGCCCTGGCGTACCGCACGCTGGGCCGTGAGGAAGACGCGCGTGATGTCGTCCAGGAGGCCTTTCTGCGTGCCTTCCGCGGGCTGCGCGGGTTCCGCGGGCAGGCGAAGTTTTCGTCCTGGCTCTATCGCATCACGCTCAACCTCTGCCGCGACTGGGCTCGGCGGGAAAGGCGGGCGCCGGTGGTGCAGTTGCCTGAGGGGACCGATCCGATAGATCTGGCAGACGAGCGCTTCGCGCCGACCGAGTCGGTCGAGGATCTGGTTGCCCGCAAGATGATGTCAGCCGCGGTGGCCAGGGCCCTGGCCGAGCTTCCCGAGGAGCAGCGGGTGGCCATTCTTCTGAAGGAGTTTCACGGCCTGACGTTCCAGGAAATCGCGGACCAGCTCGATTGTCCGCTGAGTACGGTAAAAACCCGGCTCTACCAGGGGCTGTCCGTCCTCCGCCGGCGTCTGGAGCGGCGTCAGGCGGAAGAGGCCAGCCTCAGGCGGGCAACGTGGGAGAGTTCGACCTGACACGGAGTTGAATGGGGATGCCAGCGATGTGCAATGAACGTGAACGGCTGATTGGCTATGTCTACGACGAGTGCGATGCGGCCGAGCGGAGCGCGGTGCGGCAGCACCTCGAGGCGTGCGCCGAATGCCGCGCCGAGATCGAAGCACTGCGATCGGTGCGTCAGGACTTGCAGGCGTGGGACGTGCCGGATCACGAGTCGGTCTGGAAGCCGTTCGTGCCCGTCCCCGCGCCCGCATGGTGGCAGCAGGTGCCGCGCTGGGCCATGGCGGCGGCGGCTGGCGCGGTGATTGTTTCCGGCGCCACCGGTGGTGCGGTCGCCATCGCGATGATGCCGCAGACGCCCGGGCCGGTCGTGGCCACGTCGGCGGCGGCTGGCGCGACGCAGGTGTCGCTTTCCCCCGACGACCTCGCGGCCCTCGAGCGCCGCATCGAAGCGCGGCTGCAGGCCGAGGTCAGTGCGCTCAACGGCCGCGTATTGCTGGCGTCGAGCCGGACGCCGGTCTCGACCACAGAACCCTCCGTGATCCAGAACGATTTCAGCAGGCAGTTGTCGGAGCTTCGCGCCATGAACGACCAGCAACTGGAAGCCATCAACCGAATGTACGCAAACATGACCGGCTACCGGCGGGAATTCGACATCAAACACGCGTTGCTCAAGCAGACAGTCGGCAATTTGGCGACCGTGGTCGAGCAGACGCAGGGGCGATAGCCATGACGGGGTCACAGATGCAGCGGCAGTTGGTGATTGGTGCGGTGGTGCTGGCGGTCGTGTCGCCGGCGAGTCGGGCGCAGCAGGCGCCCGCTCCGTCGCAGGACCCGGTGAGAAACCAGGTGGCGGCATTCGAGCGCAGCCTCCGGGGCGCGATCGAGGCGGCGGCAGGGAAGCTGAGCGAGAGAGTCCGGCAGGCGTTCCCAGGGAATGATTTTGCCTTTCAGTTTCAGGCGCAGCCTATCGTCACGAGCTGGCTCATGCCCGATCTCGGTCCGACGTTTCACGTGCTCATTCCCGGGATCGATGGCTTGAGCCTTCAGGTGTATGCGATGAACGCGCGTCGGCCGAAGCCGGTGATTCCCATGGGTCTGGTTGCCGATGATCCGCCGGTGGCGCCGCCGGCGCCGATTGTGAGCCCCGATGCCGAGTACACGACGCTGGCGCGCCAGTCATTGATCGACGCGTTGCTCGATCATGCGCTGGCCCTGCCGGTGCCGCCGAATCAGTATGTGACGGTCATCGCTGGCGAGCTGCCGACACAGCCCGTCTCGCCGTTTCAGCAGCGGTCGCGGATGCTGATCTTGCAGTTCAAGGGCGATGACCTGACGGCCTTGCGCGAGAACCGCATCAGTCGCGACGACGCCAGGGGCCGGATCAAGGAATCCAAGTACCCGAACTGATCTACAATCCCGCCACCATGCGCCGGCGGTCGCCAGCCCTTCTGCTCGCCATCGTCTGGCTGGCCGCCAGCGCCGCGTGCGCCCCCCAGCCGAATCTCGCTACCGATCTCAAGCTCGTCCCCGGCCTGACGGGCTACTACGACGACGGCGTCAAGGGGGGGCTGAACCGCATCCTGCCGTCCATCACGTTCACCCTGAAGAATGTAGGCCCGCTTCCGATCTCCAACGTGGACCTCGTCGCCGCCTACTGGGAAGTCGGCGCTGACGGCGAGAGCGATTCGAGGCAGATCCGCGGCATCACAGGGGCGCCGCTCGAGCCCGGCGCGACAAGTGAAACGATCACCGTGCGTTCGACCGTAGGGTACACGCACGAGGGACCACGCGCGGACATGTTCACCAATTCCCGCTATCGAGGATTCGTTGTGAAAGTCTTTGCCAAACGGTCGGGCAAAACGACCAAACTCGGCGAGTTCCCGATCGACGCGCGCCTGCTGCCGGCGGTTCAGAAAGACGGCAGCCGTCCGTGAGCGCCTCGCCGACAGAGAGAGCCCCCGGAACTGAACCCCTCGGCCTCCAGCGGCGCCTGGGCCCGCTCGACGGCGCCGCCATCGTCGTTTCCAACGTCATCGGCAGCGGCATCTTCTTCGTGCCCATGCTCGTGGCGCTTGCGGTGTCGTCCGGCTGGGCGATGCTCGGCGTCTGGGTATTCGGCGGCGTGCTCGCGTTCGCGGGCGCCATGGCGTATGCGGAACTGGCCGCGCTCAGGCCGCACGCGGGTGGCGAGTACGTTTACCTGCGCGACGCCTACGGGCCGCTCGCCGCCGGCCG
>CAZJTG010000217.1:0-3639 GCA_964548865.1 uncultured Solibacteraceae bacterium | reverse complement strand
ATGACCGGCTGGACGTCGTTCGTGGCGGGATTCTCCGGCGCCATCGCCGCCACGTCGGTCGGTCTGGCGGCATTCATCGGCCGGTTCGTCCCCGCCGCGGCGGATACCACGCCGTTGCTGACGGTTCCGCTGCCGCTTGTGCCGCTCGTGGTCTCCAAGCAGGCCATCATCGCGATTCTGGCGATCGTCCTGCTGTCGCTCGTGCACTTCCACTCGAACGGCCGCTTCGTGCACAACCTGCTTGCATCGGCGAAAGTGTCAATCCTGCTGGTGTTCATCGCGATCGGTCTGGGCTGGGGCGCGGGGTCGTTCGCCAACGTCTCCGTGACGCATGAAGTCGCGAGCCCGCTCACCGGATGGATTGGCGCGCTCGTGCCGGTGATGTTCGCCTACTCGGGCTGGAACGCGGCCGCCTACGTGGCCGAAGAGATCAAGAATCCCAGCCGCAACGTCCCGCTCGCCCTGGGGCTCGGTACGCTCGGGGTCGTCCTGATCTACATCGCGCTGAACCTGCTGTATCTCTATGCGATGCCCGTGTCGGAAATTGGCGCGCTGCTGCAGAAGGGCGGCACGCTGACCGACGTCGTGGCCGAAAAGCTCTTCGGTTTCGTGGCCGGAAACGTGCTCGCAATATTCACGATCGTCAGTATGGCGGCGAGTATCAGCGCGATGGTCCTGGCCGGCCCGCGCGTCTACTTTGCGATGGCACGCGACCACGTGTTCCTCGAGTCTGCCGCGCGAGTCCACCCGAAGCAACGCACGCCGATCCTCGCGATCGCCGCGCAGGCGGTATGGGCGAGCTTCCTCGTGCTCTGCGGCAGTTTGTCGCAACTTGTGAGCTATACAGGTTTTGCGGTCGTATTGTTTGCCGGCGTCGCGGTGTTGGCGTTGTTCGTGCTGCGCCGACGGGAGCCGAACGCCGAGCGTCCGTTCAAGGCGATTGGCTACCCGGTCGCGCCCGCGTTCTTCGTCGTGGCCAGCGCATGGATGCTCGTGGCTGAAACGATGCGACAGCCCGGCTTGACGTTACTGGGGCTCGCGGTCATCGCCGCCGGCGTGCCGGCCTATTTCGTGTTCGCGGCACGAAAAAGGGCCGCCGGCGCATAGCGCCAGCGGCCGTGTGAGTCGTCCGGGGCTGAAGAACCGCCCTACTTCTTCTGGTCGAGGTTGATCCGCTCGGTCTTCTTCGTGCCGACCTTGACGGTGATCTCCATCGTCCTGGTCACGTACCCCTCGGCTCGAATCTCCAGCGTGTGGCGGCCGGCTTCGATCTCAAGGCCTTCGTTCAGGCCGTCGAACTCGTCCACGGTGCCGACCAGCGCACCGTCGATATAGACCTTGCCAGTTTCGGCATTCGACTTGATGCGAACCGAACCGGTCGTCTTCGCGACCCGCGGCTCACGTTCGCCGCTCCCCGAGTAGTAGCCACCACCACCGCGCACGTTCCAGAACGGATCCCAGTAGTCGTAGGGGTCGTACCACATGCCGTACGGCCCCATGTACCAGCGGGTCGCGCCGTAGCGCCAGGGGTCGTACGTCAGCCAGCCCATGTTCCAGCCGAAGCCGCCGTACCACGGATACCACTGTCCCCACGGGCCGTAGAACGGGAACGAGACGTAGTCGCCGCCGCCACCACCACCGGTTCCGAAGGGGCGGACCGCCGCCGATCCGGTAATCGGACGGCCGTTGCGGGTGCGCGCGTAGCTCGGGTCGCCGCCGAAGCCCTGCGACAAGTCCGAGCCGGTTCGGTTCGACGATGAGCCGGACGCGACGGCTTCGGCGCCCCCGGAGGCAACGCCGCCAGGAGCCGGCGCCGGACGCGCCGCTGCCGTGCCGGTTCGCGAGCTGCTGCCCGACCCGACGCGGCTCGGCGTCGATCTGGACTCGCCGCCGAACGCGCTCCGTCCGGACGCGTCAGTTGCGCCCGACGACCCGCTGGAACTGGATCCGGCCGATCCCCCACCGGACCCTGAACCTGACGAACCCGATGAACCCGATGAAGCAGTGGCCGTGCCACTCGGCCGGGGCACGGCTTGCCCTGCGATGGCGGGGATGGCGATTCCGACGGTCAGAAGGAAAGTGACGGCGCGCATCGACCTGGTCATGGCTGGATCCCTCAGCTGGGGCGGTAACCTCTGCGTCTGTTCTGCAAGTCTACGGCCACGTCGAGGCCCCTGCAAATGGCGTTTTTTGCGCCGGCACGGCGGCGCCAGACGCTGCAGTGTCCTCTGTCCTTGCCCTCCCCCGAGTACGGCAATAGCATGGCCTGATGCAGTCCGCCCACGCGACCACGGTGCTCGGCGTCCGGCACGGCGGCAAGGTGGTTTTCGCGAGCGATGGCCAGGTCACTCTGGGCCAGACCATCGTCAAGCACCAGGCCCGCAAGGTCCGCCGCGTTCACCACGACAAAGTCCTGGCGGGGTTTGCCGGATCCGCCGCGGACGGCTTCGCGCTGTTCGGCCGTTTCGAGAGCAAGCTCGACGAGCACCGGGGCAATCTCGAGCGGGCGGCCGTCGAGCTGGCGCGGGACTGGCGGACGGACCGCGCGCTGCGGCGGCTCGAGGCGATGATGCTCGTGGCCGACGCGCGCGCCATGTACCTGCTGTCGGGCACCGGCGATCTCATCGAACCCGACGACGGCGTGATGGGCATCGGCTCGGGCGGGCCGTTTGCGATGGCGGCCGCGCGCGCGCTCGTGCGTCACAGCGCGCTCGATGCGCGCGCGATCGTGGAACACGCGATGGCCATCGCCAGCGAAATCTGCATCTACACCAACAACACGATCGTCCTGGAAGAACTCTGAACATGAATGCACTGACGCCGCGCGAGATCGTCGGCGAGCTGGACAAGTACGTCGTCGGTCAGGCCAAGGCGAAGCGCGCCGTCGCGATCGCGCTGCGGAACCGGTACCGGCGGCAGCGTCTCGCCGCGGACATGGCGGAGGAAGTGGCGCCAAAGAACATCCTGATGATCGGCCCGACCGGCGTCGGCAAGACCGAGATCGCCCGGCGCCTCGCGCGGCTCGCGCAGTCGCCGTTCCTCAAGATCGAGGCCTCAAAATTCACGGAAGTCGGCTACGTCGGACGCGACGTGGAATCGATGGTGCGCGACCTTGTCGAGATCGCGATCAAGATGGTCCGCGAGGAACGACAGGAGGAGGTGCGCGACAAGGCGCGCCGCGCGGCCGAAGAGCGGCTGCTCGACCTGCTGCTCCCGCCGGGCGCGCCGTCGCCGCTCGGCGATTCGTCCGCCGACGCGACGATGATGCGCGACCACCAGCAGCACACGCGGGAGCGCCTGCGCGAGCAGTTCAACGCCGGCAAGCTCGACGCGCGGATCGTGGAGATCGAGGTGCGCGAGCGCCACGCGCCGTCGTTCGAGCTGATTCAGGGGTCGTCGGTCGAGGAGATTGGCGTGAACCTGCGCGACATGATTCCGGGGATGTTTCAGGGCCGGACGCGCAGCCGCAAGCTGCCGGTGCCTGAGGCCTTCGAGCATCTGACGCAGGAGGAGGCGCAGAAGCTCATCGACATGGACGCCGTGTCGCGGCTGGCCCTCCAGCGGGTGGAAAACGCCGGTATCATTTTCCTCGACGAGATCGACAAGATCGCCGGCCGCGAGGGCGCGCACGGGCCGGAC
>CAZJTG010000216.1:5911-6672 GCA_964548865.1 uncultured Solibacteraceae bacterium | reverse complement strand
CGTTGATTCGCTCGCGCTTGGTCAGCGTGCATTGATAATCGCGGACGCGGGCAACCGACACTCGTCGAACACCACTTCGCTGGTGTCGCTCGCCCGCATCCCGAGCTTGTTCTCCTTCTTGCCGGCCTTGAGGCCCGGCGTCGTCCGCGGGACGACGAACGCCGAAATGCCACGCGCGCCCTGGTCCCGGTCGGTCACGGCCATCACGACGATGGTCTCGCCGACGGCCCCGTGCGTAATGAACTGCTTCGTGCCGGAGATGACCCATCCGTCGCCGTCGCGCCGGGCGGTCACGCGCATCGCCGCGGCGTCGCTGCCCGAGGTGGCTTCGGTCAGCGCCCACGCGCCCCAGTGCCGGCCCTCGGCGAGCGGTTTCAGGTACATCGCCTTCTGCTCTTCGCTGCCAAAGTAGAACAGGTGAGCGACCGCCAGGCCGTTGTGCGCGGCCACCGACAGGGCGATCGATGGATCGACTCGTGCAAGCTCTTCGATGCAGATGCAGTACGAAACCGCCGACTGTCCGGCGCCGCCCCACGTCTCTGGCACCTGGATGCCCAGGAGACCCAGGGCCGCCAGCTTCTGGAGCAGCGCTGGGGAAAAGGCCTGCGCTTCGTCCCAGCCCGTCACGTTCGGGCGGATCTCGGCTTCGGCGAACTCCCGCACCGCCCGGCGCAGGAGCTGCTGCTCGTCCGTCTCGCGTAAGTCCATCCGTGGGAAAATAGCATGACAATGACATTGAAACGCGCCATCACAGTGCTCGC
>CAZJTG010000216.1:0-5901 GCA_964548865.1 uncultured Solibacteraceae bacterium | reverse complement strand
CCGCCGCGGGGCTTTTCGGCAACGCCGCCCCGGCTTCGGCCGATGTGACCTTCTTCCTCGGGTTCACGCCGAAACCCGAGCTCCGCCCCACGCGTGGGTTCGCCGCGGGCATCAACATGCTCCTGATTGGCTTCGAATTCGACTACGCGACCACGTCGGCCGATGCGTCCACCGGCGCACCCAGTCTGCGGACGGGCATGCTGAACGGGCTCATCATGACGCCCACGAAGACCCAGCTCTACCTCACCGCGGGCGGCGGCTTCTATCGCGAGGCGTCCACGGGCAGCTCAGCGACGAGCTTCGGGACGAACATCGGGGGCGGAGTGAAAGTGGGGTTGATCGGTCCCGTCCAGCTGCGGGTCGACTACCGGATCTTCAACCTGCGCGGAAACGCGAGGTTCAAGCACCCCCAGCGCGTGTACGCGGGACTCAATATCCACTTCTGAACTGGTGATTGGTCATCTGGCGATTTCAGTTCGCCAGGTTACCGCGTCGTCCCGCCGCCGCCCATCTTGACAATGGGCGCCAGCGGCGCGGCGCTGATGCCGCGGAGGCCGGGACCAACCTTCTGAAACAGGGCGCCGACTTCCTCGGCGGGCAGGGCCTCGCCCAGAATCTTGAACGGGTCGTAGCTCACGCCCTTCTCGACCTTCTCGAGCAGGAAGAAAAAGCTGATGGCGCCATCCTGCGGGTCGGTCGCTTTGAGGAGCTGCCAGTTCGCGGCCTGGCGCCGGCGCTCGGGCTTGTCGCTTTGCGCCAGCACTTCCTTGACCTTGCCCATCGTCACCTCGAAATCCACGGCCGCCGCCTCCGCGACGCGGATGACGACGAGCATGCGATCGGAGTTGAAGACGAGCGGGTCGGCCTGAGTGACGGCGGGCGCCTGCTGGAACGCAGGCGGCCCGCCGGTCACGAAGAAAATCACGGGACGCCTATCCGACCTTGGCGAGCTTCCACGGCGGATTGATGTTCTGGAGCGCCGCTTTCACTTTCTCGAACAGCGCATCGGCTTCGGCGCGCGTGGCCAGCGCCCCTTCGGTGGCGCCGTTCTTCCACATGGTCTCGTAGATGATCTTGAACGGGTTGTAGCTGATCGTCGTCGAGGGGGCATCCATGTTCAGCAGGTAGATGACCGTCTTGCCTTCGATGGGCGGCTGATCGACCTTGAAGAGCTTGCCAAGCGAGTCGCCGAAGGCCTTCTCGTCGTCCTTGGTGCTCTTGGCCAGCGCGGCGCGCATCGCGCCCCAGGCCGCCTCGAAATCAGCGCTCTTCTCGGCGTTGATCTGAATCAGGATCACCGTGGGCACGCTGGCATTGAGCTTCAGAATGTCTTCCTGGGGCGGCGCTGCCTGAGCCGCCGCGGTACGCGGCGCCGCGAGGAGCATCGCCACTGCGGCGATGGCTACCATCCGTAGCGCCGCTGATCTGACTTCACCTGTCCGAATCATGAATCGTCTCCCTGCCTGTATCAGGCCCGATCAAAGGCGCCTACTCTACCGTACCTTTTCAGGGCGGGGGAACTTCGTCCCCGGCGCGCCCCCCTCTGCACGTTCGCCCGCGCGAACCCGGATGCCCCACTCTCCCGGTGTGGCTCGCCCGCCGTGCTCTCCCGCAGTGCGTCCTCACACGAACGTCGCGAGAATCTCGTTGGCTACCAGCATACCCTGCCGCGTCAGGCCGAGCCGACTCTCGCGGCGCCACATCAGGCCGGCCTCGACACACGGTGCCAGGTTTGACCCGTAAATCGCCCAGATGTTCCGGCCGTAGCGACGGCCGATCCCCTCCTCGTCGAGCCCATCGCTCAGGCGCAGGCCCGTGAACAGCGCCTCGGTAAACCTCTCATTGTCAGAGAGTACCGTGAGCGCCTCGGCCGAGGAGTGGCCTCGCTCGACCCGGGTGGCATAGTCTGCCGTGGAGGCGACGTTTTTCCACCGACGACCCTGCACCGTCGAATGGGCCCCGCAGCCGAACCCCCACCAGTCACCGCCCTGCCAGTACTTGACGTTGTGCCGGCACCGAAAGCCGGGCTTCGCGACATTGGAGATCTCGTACTGGCCGTAGCCGGCCGTGTCGAGCCGATCGAGGCCCGCCAGGTACATGTCGGCGGCCTCATCGTCCGGCGCCTGCGTCCAAGGCTGCGCGGCCGAGCGTGCCATCGCCTCTTTCAGGGGCGCGTTCGGGTACAGCTCGAGCAGGTAGAGCGACAGATGGTCGGGCGACAGCGCGACCGCTTCGTCCACTGTGCGCAACCACGAGGCGAACGACTGCCCCGGCAGCCAGAGCATCAGATCGAAGCTCAGATTCGTGAAGCCGGCCCGACGCGCCATCCGGACGGCTTCCCGGGCGCGGGCCGCGGAGTGGACGCGGCCGAGCCGCAGCAGTTCGTCGTCGTCGAACGACTGGACGCCGAAGCTGATCCGGTTGACTCCCGCGTCGAGGAAGCCGGTCAGGCGCTCCTCCGTCGCGGTCTCCGGATTCGTCTCAAGGGTAATTTCCGCATCCGGACGGAGATCGAATCGATCACGACACGCGGCGATCAGGCGTCCGATCTCTGCCGGGTCGACGAGAGACGGCGTGCCGCCGCCAAAGAAAATCGAATCGGCGCCGGTCGGCGGGCGCACGTCGTCAAACGGCAGGGGTGCAGTCAGGATGTCGCGCTCGAGGGCGGCAACGTAGCGGTGCTTCAGGGCGCCGTCGAACAGACCCCGGTTGAAGTTGCAGTAGCTGCAAATGGACTGACAGAACGGGATGTGCAGGTACAGCCCCAACATAGGCAGTCACGAACGAGCGGGCGCGGGCGAGCGAGTCGGCGGAGCGGAGCGGGGCGGCGGGCTCCCCGCGATCGACGCCGTCGGGCTGCTCGCAGGGGCGACGCCCCTCGAGCCAATCACGTCCCGGCCTTGCCTCCGGGCCACTTGAGCTCGCGAGGTTCCCGAATCTGCGCCCGCGCAGGGCCCTGCGTCCGGACTGGCAGCGTCGGACGCTTCCCACGCGATCGCTTCCAGAGCGTCGAGAGATCGTCAGCGCCGCCGTTGGCCGGCATCATCCGGTAGTCCCCGCCGTCGTACTCCAGGAATTCGCACATTTCATGCAGGCGCGAGTGCAGCCGGAACCCGACGCGGCCCTTCAGCGAATCCACTTCGGCATCGTCGGGCACGTCGATGTAGTTCGTGGTGAAGATCGTGGGACGGCGCTCGTTGTAGCGCGTGTTGACGATCAGGTTCATCGTCTCTTCGACCCACTCGGAGGGCTTCTCCGCCCCGAGGTCGTCCAGGACGAGGAGTTCCGCGGTCATGACCGGGCGCAGGATGTCCATCTCGGCGGTCCGGACCACGGGGTTGTAGGTCGAGCGAATGACGCGCAGCAGATCGCGGACGTCGTAGAACAACCCGCGCACGTGCTTCTCGAGTACGAGCCGGCGCAGGACCGAGGCGGCAATGTGCGTCTTGCCGATGCCGGGCGCGCCGATCAGGCAGAGGCCCTTCTGAACCGCGGGAAAGTCATCGGCAAACCGGCGCGCTTTCGTCAGCGCGGCGACGAGCTTGTCGTTCGGATAGACGAGAAAGTTGTCGAGCGTGCAGCGCGCGTACCGGGGTGGAATCCGCGCGGCGTCGAGCATCTGTGCCGTCGCGCGCTCGTGCCAGCACGCGCATCGCTCGACGCGCTTGACGCCCTCACGATCGATCGTCTGCCAGCCGGTTCCGTCGCAGCGCGTGCACGCCATGTGAAGGCGTCAGTCTAACACCGCCTTCGCGCCTGGGGATCCCTCTTCGCCCGGCGCCGGGACGAGCGCGGTATTAAGCCGCTGCTCCCAGTCGCCCAGCCCGCGGCGAAGTTCGTGCTTGACGTAGTGCATGAACTCGTTGACCTCTCGCTGCATGCGGTCCATCTTGCGCCGCATGTTGAGGATGATCTCGACGCCGGCGAGGTTCACGCCAAGATCGCGCGTGAGCGCGAGGATCGTTTCCAGCTCCTGCAGATCGTCGTCGGAGTAGAGGCGGGTGTTGCCGTCGGTGCGGGACGGCTTGAGCAGTCCCTCGCGCTCGTACAGGCGGAGCGTCTGCGGATGGATGCTGTACTTCGTGGAAACGGCGCTGATCATGTAGTACCCCTTGCCCGTTCCCGATTTCTTTGCCGCCACGGCGGTCTCCTTGCCCTTCACTCAGAGCCGGCGGGCCCGACCGGGCGGGCGTCGCCGAACAGATGGCCGCGGACGTCGGTGTCGTTCAACCGCCCGAATTCCCGCAGCAGTTCTTTCGATCGCTCGTCCCGCACCGCGGGCAGCACGATCTGCAGCTCCACAATCAGGTCCCCCGGCTCGGCGCCGTTCCCGGACGCGGGGATCCCGTGTCCATGAATCCGCAGCTTCCTGCCTGACGGCGTGCCCGGCGGAATCCTGAGACGCACGGACCCGTTCAGGGTCGGCACGTCCACCTTCGCGCCGAGCGCCGCCTCGTGCACGGCCACCGGCAGGACCAGTTCGAGGTCGGACCCGGCGCGCCGGAAGTGCGGATGGGGCGTGACGCTGAGGTTGACGTACAGATCGCCCGCCGGGCCGCCGCGCGCGCCCGCGTTGCCGCGCCCCGGGACGACAATGCGATCGCCATCCGACGTGCCCGGCCGCAGGTCGAGGGTCACGACCTCGCTGCGGGCTTGCACCCCCGCTCCCTGACACGCGCGGCAGGGCTGCACGGCCAGCCGCCCCGACCCGGCGCACGCCTCGCAGACGCCCGTGAAGACCAGATGGCCCCGCGCCCACCTTCGCGATCCAGATCCGGCACAGACGGGGCACATCACGGGCGGCCGGGGCACTCGTCCATCGCCGCCGCACGTCGCGCAGCGTTCCTGTCGCGTAATCGACAACGGCACCGCGCCGCCGAGCGCGGCGTCGCGGAAGGACACGGTCGCCGACAGCTCCAGATCCGCGCCGCGCGTTGGCGTCGTCGCTTCGCGCGCCGCGTCCTGAAACACGTCCGCGAACAGCTCGGTGAACGTCGCGGCGAGCGGGCCGTCGGCGGTCGAGGAAAAATCGAACCCCTCGAACGACACCGTGACCTCCGACGCCGCCGGCGCCGGCGCGCGGCCGGCGCCGCGATCGTAGTCCTGCCGTCGATGGAGATCGCTCAGGACGTCAAACGCGTCCTGGATGCGCCGGTACATCTCCTCGGCCGCGCGGTCGCCGGGGTTGATCCCCGGGTGATACCGCCGCGCGAGCCGGCGATACGCACGCTCGATGTCGGCGGCAGACGCCGCCCGCGTGACGCCGAGTAGTGCGTACAGGTCCACTTACGTGATCCCCCAACTTTCCTTAGTTCGCGCGGGGCCCCACCCCCGCGCGCTTGTCACGCGCTTCGGGGCTCGCTACGCTCGCCCCTCGCGGCGTCCGCTTCCTCACTTCTTCTCTTCGACGACTTCGGCGTCGATGACGTCGTCGGCGGCGCCGTTGCCGGCGGACGGGCCGGCGCCCGGGGCGCCGGGGCCACCCGGTCCGCCGGAGGCGGCCGCGGACTGGTACAGGTGCTCGCCCGCTTTCTGCTGTGCCTGCATCAGGGCCTCGAGCGTGCGATTGATGGCCTTCGCGTCGTTCGATTCGAGCGCCTTCTTCAAATCGTTCGTCGCCGACTCGATCGCCAGCCGGTCCTCGCCGCGCAGCTTGTCGCCCGATTCCTTGACGAACTTCTCGGCGGCATACACCGCCTGGTCGGCGCGATTGCGCGTCTCGATCTCCTCGCGCCGCTGCTTGTCCTCGGAGGCGTGCGCCTCGGCATCCTTCGTCATCCGTTCGACCTCGTCCTTCGACAGGCCGCTCGAGGCGGTGATGGTGATCTTCTGCTCCTTGCCGGTTCCCCGGTCCTTGGCCTGCACGTTCACGATGCCGTTCGCGTCGATGTCGAACGTGAC
>CAZJTG010000215.1:6401-6710 GCA_964548865.1 uncultured Solibacteraceae bacterium | reverse complement strand
TCTTCGGCAGTCTGCTTCATCTTCTGCAGGATCATCGCCGAGATCTCGGGCGGCGTGAACCGCTTGCCCTGGACTTCGACCGAGGCAAGGTCGCTCGCCCCGCTCTTCACGGCGTACGGCACGCGCTGCATCTCGTTGGTGACCTCCGGCATCTTGCGGCCCATGAAGCGCTTGATCGAGAACACGGTGTTTTGCGGATTCGTCACTGCCTGCCGCTTCGCGATCTGGCCGACGAGCCGCTCGCCGTCCTTGCTGAAGCCCACCACCGACGGTGTCGTGCGGCCGCCCTCCGCGTTCGGAATGACGACC
>CAZJTG010000215.1:0-6391 GCA_964548865.1 uncultured Solibacteraceae bacterium | reverse complement strand
CACGGCTACCACGGAGTTCGTCGTGCCGAGATCGATCCCAATCACCTTGTCTGCCATTGCGTCCTCAGGAGTTTCATGCGTGTAGGAGGCCGCGAAGATCCGGGAACGGGTCCGGTCCGGTTAGTCGCGGTCAATCGACAACTATGGATCAGCAAGGACGGGGCCACCCGAATGCGCCATTTCGGCCCCACTCTCGCGCCTCCGTCGCCTGCCGGGCCGACAATATGGCAGGCAGGAGCCACGGCGAGGCGCGCCTGTCGCCCAGGCGTCGTTACAGGGTTGTGACCTGATGGGCCGTGCGCCGTGACACGGAGGGGGCATCATATGGGTGCAAGCCCGACCTGAGACCCACTGAACCCTACTGAACCCCACTTGAGTGATGCTCTTCCGATCAATCCATCACACTCTCTGCGCAGCGATCCTCGCGCTCTTCGCGCTCGCGCCAGCCGGACCGCTCGGCGCACAGGCGGCTCGCCCGCCGGCCGAGTTCAGCGGGGTGATCTACCCGCAATACCGTATGACGACCGACGCCGCGACCAGGGACGCGAACGCCGGCAATGCCGCGTCGCGGTTCGACATCGAACGCGTGTACCTGACATTCAGGATGCCCGCCGGAGACAACGGGAACATCCGCGTCACGACTGACGTGTTCAACAACGGATCGAGCTGCAGCGGCTGCTACGCAGGATGGAACGTCCGCATCAAGTACGCCTATTTCCACTACGACCTGCTGCGCGACATCGGCGGCCGCAAGGGATTCAACGGTGCCGTCCGGTTCGGCATGCTGCACACCGCGCTGATCGAGCATGTGGAGACGTTCTGGCCGCGCTGGGTCTCGAAGGCCGCGGCTGAGCGCGCCGGATATTTCTCGTCGGCTGACGTCGGCGTTGCCGGCCTAGTCACGTTGCCCAATCAGTGGGGCGAGCTGTACGCGACGGTTGCCAACGGCCCTGGATACGAACGGGTGGAGGCCGATCCCTACCAGGATGTGTCCGCGCGCCTCTCGATCACGCCATGGGGCAGGGAACCGGGATGGCAGCGGTCACTGACCCTGTCTCCCTGGTTCTACCGTGGCCGGACGGCCAGCCGGTACATCGCGGCGCCGGGCGCCGCCTCCACGGCGGCTGCCGACGGACTCGACCGCAACCGCGCCGGCGTGTTCGCCGGCCTCCGCGACCGGCGGCTGACCGCGGGATTCGAGATGTCGCAACGGACGGAGACGATCGAAACCGGTTCGTCGCTCGCGACGCGCGGAACGTACGACAACTCGGGGCGGCTGACGTCGGTCTTCGCGCTCGTCCGCCCGGCAGAACTCTTCTCGGGCGACTCGGCGCGGCGCTCGCGCCTCGGCGTGCTTGCTCGCGTTGACGACTTCACGCCGTATTCGTCCGCGGTCGCGGCCGGAACCCAGACGACGTCCTCGGCAACCCGACTCCTGATCGCCGGTCTCTGGTGGGAACTCAACCAGCGCGCCACGTTCGCCCTGGACCTGCAGCACCTCCGGCCGCTCGGCGGTTCGACCACTCCGGAATCGAAGATCCTGTTTCTCCATGGCCAGATCAGCTTCTGACTGTGCCGAACGTCATTTTCCCGCTACCACAGGCCGTATCATGATTCGCACCTTCATGCGTAGCGCCGCCGCGGCGGCTGTCTTCGCACTCCTCATCGCCCCATCCGCGGCATCGGCGCAGACGCGCCTGACGGGCGCCGGCGCCACGTTCCCGTATCCCATGTACTCGAAGTGGTTCGATGCCTACCACAAGCTCCACGCCGATGTGCAGATCAACTATCAGTCGATCGGATCCGGCGGCGGCATTCGGCAGGTGACGGAAGGCACGGTGGATTTCGGCGCGTCGGACGGTCCGATGACCGACGCGCAGCTGACCGCGTTCCGCGACAAGCGGGGTTCGGCCATCCTGCACTTTCCGACGGTGCTCGGCGCCGTTGTTCCCGTCTACAACCTTCCCGGAGTCAGCGGAGCCCTCAAGTTCACGGGCGAAGCGATTGCGGGCATCTATCTCGGCACGATCACGAAGTGGAACCACCCGGCCATCGCCTCGGTGAATCCGGGCGTCACCCTCCCCGCCGTGGACATCGTCGTTGTCCACCGGTCAGACGGCAGCGGCACGTCGTACGTATTCACCGATTTCCTCTCGAAGGTCAGCGCCGACTGGAAGGCCAAGGTGGGCACGAACACCGCCGTGAACTGGCCGGTCGGTCTTGGCGGAAAGGGGAACGAAGGCGTGTCCGGCCTCGTGCGGCAGACCCGGGGTGCCATCGGTTACGTTGAACTCGTGTATGCCGTGCAAACCAAGACTGCGTACGGCTCGGTGAAGAACGCGGCTGGCGAGTTCGTCACCGCGTCGCTCGCCAGCGTGACGGCGGCGGCCGCGGCCGCCACGGTGCCCGCCGACTTCCGGGTGTCGATCACCAACGCGCCGGGCAAAGGCGTCTATCCGATGTCGAGCTATACGTGGCTGCTCGTGCCGGCGAAGATCGCTGATCCTGCGAAGAAGCGGGCCGTGACGGATTTCCTGAAGTGGATGCTGACCGACGGACAGAAGATGACCGCATCGCTTGGGTACGCCTCGCTCCCGAAGTCCATTGTGGACCGGGAGCTCAAGCTGATTGCCGAGGTGAAGTAAGCTGACCCGGCCGATCGCTCCGGTCGAACGGCGCCCGCCCGGGACGGAAACGAGCCGGGTGGGCGCCTTCGTGCGCCGGCTCGTGTCGGGCGACGAGATCGCCCGGCTCACCGTGACGATCGCCGGGGGCGCGATCATCGCCGTGACGGCGCTGCTGGTCTTCGAACTCTGGAGCACGTCCCATCTCGCCCGCGACAAGTTCGGCTGGGGGTTCCTGCTTTCAAGCATTTGGGACCCCAACGCCGGCGAGTTCGGCGCGCTGCCGTTCATCGTGGGCACGGCCGTCACGTCGGTCATCTCGCTCATCGTGGCCGTCCCCGCCGGCGTCGGCGCGGCGATCTTCCTCGCCGAGCTGGCGCCACGCAAGATTTCCGACGCGCTGACATTCTGTATCGAGCTGCTCGCGGCCGTTCCCAGTGTGGTGTATGGCCTCATCGGGGTATTCGTCCTCGTGCCGATCATGAAGGATGTGGTCGAGCCGCCATTGCGTGCCGTGCTGGGCTGGACACCGCTCTTCTCCGGTCCGTTCTACGGCGTGAGTACGCTCACCGCGGGAGTGGTTCTGGCCGTGATGATCCTGCCGTTCATCGTTTCCGTATCACGCCAGGTGCTCCTCGCGGTACCCGACGAGCAGCGTGAGGCGGCGCTGGCGCTGGGCGCCACACGGTGGGAGACGACCTGGCGGGTTGTTCTGCCGTTCGCCAAGCGCGGCATCTATGGCTCGATCTTCCTGGCGCTCGCCCGCGCCCTTGGCGAGACGATGGCGGTCACGATGGTGATCGGCAATTCGCCGCAGCTCAAGGCATCGCTGTTCGCGCCGGGGTACTCGATCGCCGCCGTGATCGCCAACGAGTTCACCGAGGCGACCGATGATCTGTATGTCCAGGCCCTGATTCTGCTCGGGCTCGTGCTCTTCGCGGTGACGATCATCATCAACGGATTTGCCCGCCTGCTCGTGGCCGGCACCTCGCGGAAGTCGGAGGCCGTCGCGTGACCGCCGAGACGCGACTCCGGATCCGGCGCGGCGTCAACGCGCTCATGTTCAGCATCACGGGCCTCTGTGCGGCCGCGATCGCCGGCGTGCTGCTGTTCATCCTGGGCTACCTGCTGGTCAACGGCGCAACCAGCCTCAACCTGGCGTTCTTTACCGAGCTGCCGCGCCCGGTCGGCGAGATCGGGGGCGGCATGGCGAATGCCGTGGTGGGCAGCGGCAAAGTGCTCGGCCTGGCCGTGCTCTTCGGCGTCCCCGTGGGATTTCTGGGCGGCGTCTACCTCGCGGAATACGCCAGCCCCACGGGCGCGTTCATCGTCCGCTACGTGACGGACCTGCTCAACGGCGTTCCGTCAATCGTCATCGGCATCTTCGCCTACGCGCTCATCGTGCTGCAGACGAAGAGCTTTTCCGCTCTCGCCGGCGGAGTCGCGCTGGGAATCATGATGATCCCGATCTCGGTGCGGAGCACCGAGGAGTTCCTGCGCGCCGTGCCGCGAGGGCTGCGCGAGGGAGCTCTGGCGCTCGGCGCGCCGAAGTGGCGCATGCTGGCGACCGTCGTTATTCCCGCCGCCCGCGATGGCATCGTCACCGGCATTCTGCTCAACCTCGCGCGCGTGGCGGGCGAGACGGCGCCGCTCCTCTTCACGGCGTTCAGCAACCGGTACTGGAGCGAGGGCATCAGCGAGCCGACAGCGACACTGCCCGTTATGATCTACACCTACGCCATTTCGCCGTACGAGGACTGGCACCGGCAGGCGTGGGCCGCCGGCTTCGTGCTTCTCATGCTGGTGCTGCTCATGAACATCGGATCGAAGCTGTTGCTCCTGCGGTCCCCGATCCGGGCCCGCCGATGACATCCCCAGCGCCGAATGGAACCCAGCTGAGCGCCACTCAGGAGCACCTCGCGAATGCGCCGGAGAAGATGCGCGCCACCGGCCTGAACTTCTTCTACGGCAAGACCCAGGCGCTGTTCGACGTGTCCATGTCGATTCGCGCCAACCACGTCACGGCGTGCATCGGACCGTCGGGGTGTGGCAAGTCCACGTTCCTCCGCACGCTCAACCGCATGAGCGAGACGGTCGCGGGCACAAAGGTCGAGGGCGAGATCGTGCTTGACGGCCGCGACATCTTTGCGCTCGACGTGACGGCGCTGCGCCGGCGCGTCGGCATGGTGTTTCAGAAGTCCAACCCCTTCCCGAAGTCCATCTTCGACAACGTGGCCTACGGACTTCGCGTAAACGGCGGCCTCACCCGCTCGCAGATCGCCGAGCAGGTGGAGCGGAGTCTGATCCGGTCGGCCCTCTGGGACGAAGTGAAGCACAAGCTCCACCAGTCGGCGCTGGGCCTGTCGGGAGGCCAGCAGCAGCGCCTCTGCATCGCCCGAGCGCTGGCCGTGGATCCCGAGGTGCTCCTCCTCGACGAGCCCTGCTCGGCCCTGGACCCGATAGCCACGGCGAAAATCGAGGAGCTGCTGCTCACCCTGGCAGACAGCTGTACGATCGTGATTGTGACCCACAACATGCAGCAGGCTGCCCGCGTCTCGGACTTCACCGGGTTCTTCCTGCTGGGCAACCTGGTCGAGTTCGACCGCACAAAGAAGATCTTCCAGAACCCGTCGCGCCGGGAAACGGAGGACTACATCACCGGCCGGTTCGGATGATTCGGCGACTGGCGCACCGCAGGAGCGGACGATGAGCGAAGCACCCTCGGGACATCTGACATTCCACGAAAAACTGGATGCGCTCAAGCGCGGGCTGGTTGCGCTGTCGCGCGCGGCCGAGGAGGCCCTGGCGGCGTCGATCGACGCGCTGCGCGCCGGCGACGCATCCCGCGCGGAGGCCGTGTTCGCCGCCGATCGCGAGGTAGACCGGCTGGAGGTCGCGCTCGAGACCGACGCGATCGCACTCCTGGCCCTGCAGCAGCCCATGGCGCGCGACCTGCGCTTCATCGTCAGCGCCATCAAGATCACCAGCGATCTCGAGCGTGTCGGCGACCATGCCGTCAACATCGCGGGCTCGACCATCCGCCTCCACGAACAGGGCGGCCGCCTCGCCGTCCCGCCACAGATCGACGAGATGAGCCGCATGGCCCGCGCCATGCTGAGCGACGCGCTGAACGCCGTGGTCCGGCTCGATGGCGCGCTTGGGCGGGAAGTCTGCCGGCGGGACGACGCCGTGGACGCCCTCCATGAGACCCTGTTCAGCAGTCTGGTGACCCAGATGAAAGAGCATCCGGGCACGATCAGCAACGCCCTGGAGCTGCTGCTGGTGGGTCGTAACCTCGAGCGGGTAGCGGACTTAGCTACGAATATCGCCGAAGATGCGGTGTATCTCGCGGAGGGCGTGACAATCAAGCATCATTCGGAGGGGCGGCCGGCCGTCTAGTTCGGCACCGGCGTCCCAGCCCGATGCCCACCGCCGACGACACCGCCATCCCGCTGATCAATCGCGAGCTCTCCTGGCTGGAGTTCAATGCCAGGGTGCTCGCCGAGGCCCAGGATTCGCGCGTGCCGGCGCTGGAACGGCTCAAGTTCCTGTCGATCTTCAGCACGAACCTCGACGAGTTCTACATGGTGCGCGTGGCCGGATTCCGGCGGCAGGTCGCGGCCAATGTCCGGCACGCCTTCGGCGACGGCCTCACGCCGCGCGAGCAGATCGAGCGCATCGAGCTCCGCGTGCGCGAGATGCTCGACCAGGCCCGCCGGTGCCTGCACGACGATCTGCTCCCGCTCCTCGCCGGCCATGGCGTGCGG
>CAZJTG010000214.1:0-6723 GCA_964548865.1 uncultured Solibacteraceae bacterium | reverse complement strand
ATGAACTCGCGGCCGTAGGTGAACAGGGTGCGCGTGTACAGGCCGCGAACGCCGAGGCGCGGCACGATGACATCCGTCGCGCCCAGCCGGTACGCGCCCACGACCTTGTTGGCAGCCCGGTCCCAGACGAACAGGTGCCAGTAGTGACGATCGAACTCGTCGAGGTCGCGCGCGAGGCCGGATCCTTCGCCGGTCGCACGGAACGCCAGTTCACGGAGGCGCCCGATCTCCATGAGCACCGCCGGAATTTCGGTGGCGGAGGCGTAATAGACGTCGAAGACCCTGCTCGACTGCAGGCGCCGGTCTGCCGGCAGTGCCGCGATCTCGCTCGCGAGCTCGCCGGCCGTGTGCGAAGGTTCGGCGACCGGGGGCAGGGGCGCGCCAGGACGTCCCCGGGTCGGCTCGGCTGGCCGCAGTGCGTAGGTGCGGGCTCTCAGATAGTCGAGGATCCGCCGGCCACCGCCGACCTCGTCGATCCGCTCCGGGCTGATGGCGTGGCCGACGACCGGAACGACCGTCCGGCCTCGCATGCGCAGCAGCTCGCGCGGGAGCAGCGCAGTTCGCAGGCTTCGGTGCATCCGTCCCGCGAGTTCAAACGTGCGGCTGTTGCGTCCGGGGAAGTACACCGGCAGCACCGCGGCCCTGGTCGCCCGAAGAATGCGTCCGACGCCAGGCTTCCAGGGCGCGTCGATCAAGTGTCCTCCCGCCGTCACGACGCTCGAGACTTCGCCGGCGGGGAAGACGATCAGGGCGCCGCCGCGGCTCGTCCAGTCGATCGCGCGCCGGAGCATCCGGCCGTTCCGGCCGCGCGCGCTCCGGCCGCCGAACGGATCGACCCCGATGACGAACGGCGCGAGCTCGGGGATGCGCTGCAGCAGGTAGTTGCCGAGCAGGCGCACGTCCGATCGCACGCGGCGGATGAGCGCGAGCAGCACGAGTCCATCCGCCGCGCCGAATGGGTGATTGGCAACGACGACGAGCGGCCCCGAGGCGGGGATTCTGCCGGGCGCGTCATCGTCAACGGACCAGCCGATGTCGAGGCGGGCGAGCGATCGCTCCGGAAAGTCATCGGCCAGGGCGGCCCCGGCTGCCGCGGCATACATGCGTGAGAGCGTGGTCAGGCCAAGCAGGCGCTCCAGGATCGGCCCGGCCACGCCGAGGGCCGCCCGCGTCCACGCGGAACCGGCGGGCGGCTGGATGGCGAAGGGCTGGGGGCCAGGGCGAACGTCCTCCATGGGTCTGTCCCTTGGATGCCGCGCTGCCCGGCCGGTGTCAGCGTTCGATCAGGCGGACGCCGTGGCCGTCCGGGTCGCGCACGAGGACGGCGCGTCTGAAGCCCAGTCTGTTGTCTGAAGCCTTGACGGGCTGCGGCGAGACGAGTGAGAACACGCGCTGCGACGCGAGGTCGAACACCGCGTCCAGCCCCCGCGTCGAGATCGTCGTTTGCCAGTGCGCGAGGTCGTTGGCTTTGAGATCGACGGGCGCCGGCCGCCCGTCCGCGGGCGCCAGATAGTCGAGCAGTTCGACCCCCGGTCCTGACCGGGCCTTGAGCGTGGTAATCCGCAGTCGAGCGCCGAAGACGTTGTTCAGGCGCTCCTGTTCGGGGCCGTAATTCGTGCTCGAGCCGGCGATGCGCATTCCGAGTGTGTCGCGGTAGAAGCGGAGTGAGCGCTCGGTGTCAGCGGACACGATCGCCGTGTGGTCGATGCCCAGGAACAGCGGCCGACCCGCGCCTTCGGCCAGTCGGCGCCACTTTGGGTCGCCCTTGCCCTGCGGAAACCACAGTACCTCGAGGAAGTGGCCGTCGGGATCGCGGAAGTAGTAGGCGCGAATCCCTCCGGCGTTTGGATTCCAGTCGGGCAGTACCTGCGGCCCGGTCGAGGCGTGTTTCGCGCCGTGGCTCGTGAGCCACTCGTAGGCCCGATCCATGTCAGACACGATGATTGCGATGTGCTGGAACCATCGGTCGTTGCCCCGTGTGTCGGCCGGGTAGCCGCGTCCGGCCGGCGCCTTGAATTCAGTGAGTTCGATGGCTTCCTCCCCGAGCGTGAGGCGCACGGTGCGCGTGCGCGCCCCGAACACCCCGGTGAGCAGCTCCAGATCGCGGCCTGACGCCTCGACGTCGGAGACCTTCTTGAAGGGCAGGACGGCCGTGTAGAACGCGAGCGCCGCGTTCATGTCGGAGACAGTCATGCCGACCGTGGTCACCTCGTCGGCCGGCGCCAGGGACGTGCGGGTGACGGCCCGCGGCCCGGCGGTCGAGAGCGTGAGGAGGGCGGCGATCGACAGTACGAACGTACGGAGGAACATGGACATCTCCAGATCTGGTGCCGCGCGGCTAGCGCGCCATGGTGGTGCCCGCCGCCGATGTCGCGCGCAATCCGAGCCGTTCGATCAGGTGGTCACCGACCCTGAGCGCGTTCGCGATAATCGTCAGCGCCGGATTCACGGCCGCGCTCGACGGAAAGAAGCTGCCGTCCACGACGTAGAGGTTGTCCAGGTCATGGGCCCGGCAATTCACGTCGAGCGCCGACGTCTTCGGGTCGTGGCCGAATCGAATGGTGCCGTTCTGATGCGCGACGCCGGCGAGCGGAATGCGCTGGCCGACGAACAGCTCGCGCGGCACGAGGTGGTCGTGGCAGTCGAGGTGGCGCAGCAGGGACTTCAGCTTCGCCTGCAGGCGGGAATGGCCCTCCTCGTTGTTCGGCGTGTACCGCAGGACGATCTCGCCTTCGCGGTTGAGTTCCACCCG
Organism: uncultured Solibacteraceae bacterium; assembly: GCA_964548865.1. GTDB lineage: Bacteria > Acidobacteriota > Vicinamibacteria > Vicinamibacterales > SCN-69-37 > DASUGC01. The sequence continues at coordinate 3,971 of CAZJTG010000214.1, read as the reverse complement.
ATTGTTCGGGTCCGGGAGATCCTCGGATGTCAGCCAGAAGTCCAGCGAGTGCGCGGCCATCAGCTCGAGCGTGAAGCCCGGCACGATTCTGGGCGCGCCGGCCGACAGCGCGACGGCATCCAGCTTTCCGACGAACGAGATGTGGCCCATCGGATGCGGCCAGTCGCGGCTGCCGAAGTAGAAATCGTTCAGCGCAAGCGTCTTCTGAAACACCGAGGCGTTCGGTTCCTTCGAGATGGCCATCAGTACCGAGTTGATGTGGCCCATGTAGTGCCGGCCCACGACGCCGGAGCTGTTTCCGAGCCCCTGCGGATGCCGGTCGTTCGCCGAGCGCAGGAGCAGCGCGGCGGAATTGATCGCGCCGCCCGCGACCACGACAACGTCGGCCGAGTAGCGCTCGGTCCTGCCCTCGCGTTCAACCAGGACGCCCGTGACCTCGAGGCCGGACGCGCTGGTTTCAAGCCGCGTCACCCTCGCGCCGGTGATGAGCGTGGCGTTGCCGGTCGCGATCGCGGGATCGACGCAGATCGTCTGCGCGTCGGACTTCGCGCCCACGAGACACGGATAGCCGTCGCACGTCGAACAGCGGATGCACGGACTCCTTCGGTTGTCGTGCTCGTCGAGCCGGATGCCCAGGGGCACGTGAAACGGCTGGTGCCCGGCGGCCACCAGGTCGTCGTGCAGCTTCTGGATCCGCGGTTCGTGGCTCACCGCCGGGAAGGGGTACGGCCCGCTGGCAGAAGGCTCGGTCGGATCGGCGCCGCGATCCCCGTGAACCTGATAGAGCGCCTCCGCCATCGTGTAGTAGGGCTCGAGATCGGCGTACGAGATGGGCCAGGCCGGCGACACTCCGCCTGCATGGCGCAGCTCGCCGAAGTCCCGCTCGCGCAGCCTGAAGAGCGCGGCGCCGTAGAATTTCGTGTTGCCGCCGACGTAGTAGTTCGTGTGGGGATGAAGCGCGCGTCCGTCTTTGTCGCGCCACTGTTCTTTCGTGTTGTACCGGCCGTCGACGTTCACCGCCCTCGAGCTCCAGTTCTGCGGTTCCCGCCGAACGTACCCGCCGCGCTCGACGAGCAGCACGCGGACGCCGGCGGAGGCGAGTGCCCAGGTGAGCGTTCCACCGCCCGCACCCGACCCCACGATGATGACGTCGTATCTCGCTTCTGATGGCATGGGTCCCTCTATGCTGCGGACGGCGCCGCGCGCTGGTCGCAGCCAAAGACGCACGGTCCGGCGGCGGGATGGTTCAACTTGGCGCATCCCACCGCCCCAGGTCCGCGCCGGCGCACGAACACTTCGGCCGCGAGCGCCATCCCGACGAGCGGCGCCGCCAGGTAGATCCAGAGGCTGGCGTACGATCCGCTGAGGATCGCCGGCGCGAGCGATCGCGCCGGATTCAGGCTCATGCCCGACACAGGCGCCTCGACCGCGATGTACACCGCCACGAGCAGCGCGGCCGCCGCGCCCGTCCACTTCGCATGGCGGCCATTCGAAACGGCGAGCACGACGGTCATCTGGATGAACGCGATGAGGACTTCGGCCGCGAACGCCGCCGCCTGGCCCCACGGGCCCGGCAGCGTCGCGACGAAGTTCACCGGCGGATCGGCCAGCCACGCGCCCAACAGCGCGAACGCCGCCAGCAGGCCGACGAGGCCGCCGATCGTCTGCGCCGCGATGTACGCGACGGCATCTTTCCCTCCAATTCGGCCGAGGCGGGCGAACGTCAGCGTCACCGCCGGGTTCATGTGCGCGCCGGACCGCGCGCCAAAGCGGGAATAGATGATGGCCATCGCCGTGCCGGCCATTGCCAGGCCCGTGAGCACCCGGCGCAGCGCCGGACTGGGCAGGGCGAGGTGCACGGGCGAGGCCGGATGCTCCAGCAGCGCAGTGAAGACAGCCGCCGAGACCATGAACACGCCGAGCGCGGCGGCTTCAATCAGATATTCGGGCCAGTGTCTTCGCACAGGCCCTGAGATGCCCGCATCCACTGCCGCGTTTCGGGCGAAACGCCAGCCGCGCCCGTGTCATCTGACGCCGCATGAATCTCGATGCGCGCGAGTGGCTGGAGACGGACGGCTTTGGCGGGTTTGCCTCGGGGACGGCGAGCGGCGTGCGCACGCGCCGCTATCACGGCCTTCTGCTGACCGCGACGACGCCTCCAACCGGCCGGATGATGCTGGTGAACGGCTTCGACGCAAGCGTCGAGACGCCGAACGGCGTGATCCCGATCTCGACTCAGCGGTATGCGCCCGACGTGCTGCATCCAGCCGGGGTGTGGCACCTCGATCGCTTCACACCCGCCCCATGGCCGACGTGGCGGTACCGTCTCGGTCCTGATGCCGAGGTCACCCAGGAGGTCTTCGTGCCGCGCGGCATCCCGCGCGTGGTCATCCGCTGGACGCTCAGCGGCAAATCAGCGCGGGCCGTCCTCCGCGTGCGGCCGTTTCTCTCGGGTCGCGGCTATCACTCGATGCATCACGAGAATCCCGCGTTCGGCTTCGCCGCCACGCCTGTCGGCGCGGACGGACTCGAGTGGACGCCGTACCCCGGCATGCCGGGCGTGCGAAGCCGGTCGAATGGAACGTACACGCACGCGCCCGACTGGTATCGCAACTTCCTGTATCTCGAGGAGCGCAGCCGCGGACTGGACGATGGCGAAGATCTGGCGAGTCCGGGTGAGCTGACGTTCGACCTGACCGCCGGCGAGGCGGTCTGGATTCTGGAGCCATCGACCATCGAACCTTCCACCGAGTCCGCGGTGTCACTGGCCGCCGGACATCGTCGTGCGGAACTCGAACGAAGGCAGGCCTATCCGTCGCGCCTGCACCGCGCGGCCGACCAGTACCTCGTCCGCCGCGCCGGCGGCTGCACCGTCGTCGCGGGCTACCCCTGGTTCACCGACTGGGGTCGAGACACGTTCATCGCGATGCGCGGCCTGTGCCTGGCGACCGGACGCATCGGAACGGCGCGGCGCATCCTGCTCTCGTGGACGGACGTCGTTTCGGAGGGCATGCTCCCGAACAGGTTTCCCGACTCGCCTGACGAAGCGCCGGAGTACAACTCGGTGGATGCGTCGCTGTGGTTCATCGTGGCCGTTCGCGAGCTCCTCTCGGTGGCGCACCAATCCCGCATCACCGCGTCCCAGCGCCGCCAGTTGAACTGTGCGGTCAACAAGATCCTCCGAGGTTACTCGGCGGGGACGCGGTATGGCATCCGCGCCGACACTGACGGCCTGCTCTCGGCCGGCGCGCCCGGCGTCCAGCTGACCTGGATGGACGCCAAGGTCGGAGACGACGTGGTGACCCCGCGCATCGGCAAACCCGTCGAAGTGCAGGCGCTGTGGCTGAATGCGCTCGCCTTCGGTGCGGAGATCGACGACGGGTGGGCGCCTCTGTTCGAGAAAGCCTCGGCGTCGTTTGTGGAGAAGTTCTGGAACGAGTCGCGGGGCTGCCTGTATGACGTCATTGACGTGGACCATATACCAGGCCGCGTGGACGGTACCCTGCGTCCGAATCAGATCTTCGCCGTGGGCGGACTGCCGCACCAGGCGCTCTCGGGCGAGCGGGCGCGTCGCGTGGTGGATGCCGTGGAGCACGCGCTCGTGGTGCCCACCGGCCTGCGGTCGCTCGCGCCAGGCGAGCCCGGCTATTCGTCACGGTACGAGGGCGGGGTCTGGGAGCGCGACCACGCGTATCACCAGGGCACGGCCTGGCCCTGGCTCATGGGCGCGTTCACTGAGGCGTGGGTCCGCGTTCGCGGCGACAGCCGTGAGGCCCACCTCGAGGCGCGGCGGCGATTTCTTCGGCCGATGCTTGCCGCGCTCGAGGGCGCGGGCCTCGGACACGTGCCGGAGATCACGGACGCCGAGGCGCCGTTCACGTCTCGCGGGTGTCCATTTCTAGCGTGGTCGGTCGGCGAACTGCTGCGCGTTGTAGCTGGAAACCTCCCGGACTGATCGACATCGAAGGACT
>CAZJTG010000213.1:0-6803 GCA_964548865.1 uncultured Solibacteraceae bacterium | reverse complement strand
TCAGCGGGAGATGGACGATCTCACCGATGCGGACTTCATGAGCTACAAGGACGACGGGGAATAGACACCGTCAACCTGCAGCGAACAACCTGCAACCTGCAGCGGGCGCGATCGGGACACCGGTCGCGCCCGTTGTCCGTTCAGGGCGTTCGCCGCCGCAGCCTGCTGCGTTCGGCTCTGCACCGCTGCGACGGAGCCAGCCGCAAGGAGCAAGGCCAGGCAGGTGTATGTCCTCGTCAATCGAGTCCCGGACTGACCATACGCCGACCGCGGTTGTGTTGTACGGTTGCACCGCCGCAGTCAGCAGACCGGCCGCCGGACGACTGAATTACGCCGCGGTCGTCACCGGCCGGCCCTCGACCAGCAACCACCCGGCTTGATACAGCTGCCTGGTCAGTTCCGCGTGGCGCCGGAGGGCGTCGGCGAGCCTGGTGAACGTCTCCACCACCTGATCTTCGGGCGACCAGAGCGGCAGGAGCGTGAGCCCATAGATGCCGTCGCCGCGCACATCGACGTCGCAGCTGATGGCGCGACTGCCGCGAATGAACAGCCAGTGCAGCCAATCGGCCTGCGGGGTCTCCGCGCGTGCCGGTGATGGGAACGCCATGCCTCAACATGCAGCAAGGCGGATGCCAAACGGATTGGGCTGGATGTCGAATGTTCCGGATGCAACTCCAGGTCGCCGCTGGCGCCGGCAAGCAAGTCCGTCCTGACTGAATGACACACGAGGAGGCTGCCGCAGGCGCGTCTGCGGCATTCTCGTGGCGCGCGCGTGACACGTCCGTGAAAGCCCGGCGCATCGCGGAACATCTCGATCTCCCGCCAGTCCAACGGATCAGAGGTACTGAACATGAACAAGACACTGTTCGGAATTGGCGTAACGATGGCGGGAGTAGCGCTTGCCGCCTCGCTCGTGACGGCCCAGGGTGGTCGAGGAGCGGGGCGCGGAGGAAACGGTCAGCAGTTCGGACGCGGGCCCGAGATGCGAGGCGGCCACGTCGGCCCGCAGGGCCGTGGCGGACGGTCTGGCGGCGCCTTCGGATTCGCGCTGGCTGGACTCGGTCTCACCGAGGAGCAGCGCGCGAAGGTGATCGAGCTGCAGCGGTCGGCGCGCGAAGGCGTGGCGCCGCTCGAAGCGGAGCTCCGCGGCGCCGAGCGGGCGTTGCATGGTGAGCTGTTCGCGGACTCGCGCGACGCCGCGAAGATCGCCAGCCTGTCGGCGCAGGTCGGGAAGCTCCGGGGCCAGCTGGCTGAGGCTCGACTCACGACGACGGCAGCCGTCTCGGATCTGCTGACGGCGGAGCAGCGAGCGGCGGTCCGCGAACGTCCGGGCCGACTCGGCGGGCGAGGTCCGGGCCGCGCGGGCGGCGTCGGGCACGGCGACATCCGCCGCCGGTAGCGAACACCATGATCGGGACTCGTCATGGCACGAGTTCCGATCATGGCGCCCTGGACCGGGGCCGCAGGTGGTTCATGACCGACCGGGGCCAGCGGCGCGTACGATAGCATCTGCGCCGAAGACGCCATGCCGACCAAGGTGCTCGTCACGCATCGCGAAGCCATTCAACAGAAGTACCGGGCGAACTGGGCCGAGCTCGACATCGCGATCCAGAAGCTCATCGCCGCCGACGCGCTTCGCGGGATCACGACCACGCTCGTGTACCTCGACGACCAGTCGCTGGGAGCGGCCCGGGCCGTCCGCGCTGACGCGCGCTCGTTCAAGTCGGCCATCGACTACGTCGCCACGCGGGCGCCGAAGCCTGACTACATCGCGATTCTCGGCGGCCCCGACATCGTTCCCCATCAACTGCTGAAGAACCCGGTGGTGCAGGACGACCGCGATCGTGACGTGCCAAGCGATCTGCCGTACGCGAGCGATGCGCCGTGGGGTGAGGATGTCGAGTCGTTTGTCGCGCCGGCGCGGGTGGTGGGCCGGATTCCCGATCAGCCGGACGAGATCCGACCCGACGGACTCATCCGCATCCTGGATCATGCCGCCCGGTGGCGGCCGCCCACGCAGGCCCCGCAGGACTATTTCTGCGTCACGGCCCACGTCTGGATTGGGTGCGCCAGGATCACGCTCGAGAAGCTGTTCGGCAATTCCAGCGCGCTCCGCATCTCGCCGTCGGACGGACCGGGCTGGTCGGCCGCCGACCTCGCGCCGCGGTGGCACTTCATCGTCTGCCACGGCTCGCACGCCAGCTCAGACTTCTACGGTGAGAAGGACCGGGAGTTCCCGGTCTCCCACCGATCGCAGACCGTGCTGGAGCGAAGCGCCGTGGGCACCGTCGTTTCGGCGGAGTGCTGCTACGGCGCCGAGTTGTACAGCACGCGCCTGGCGTCGCTGCCCGGCATCTGCCTGTCCTACCTTCGGGCCGGCGCGATCGCGTTCATGGGCAGCACGAACATCGCGTACGGCGGACGCGACGACATCAGCGGCTGCGACTACCTGTGCCGGTACTTCCTCGAGCATGTCCGCAAGGGAGCGTCACTCGGGCGCGCTCTCCTCGAGGCGCGTCTCGAGTTCGCGCGCGGCGTCAACGCGCTCAGTCCCGTGGATTTGAAGACGCTGGCGCAGTTCCTCCTGCTCGGAGATCCGTCGCTCCGGGCCGTGGCGCCCACTCCCTTCGAAACGTTCACGCACAGCCGGGCCGTGGTGAGGGCCCACAATGCGCGCCGCGAACTGCTCTCGGGCGAGGCCGAGGCGCTTGCACGCGGGACTCCTCGCGCGATTCGCGCAACGGCCGCGTATTCGTCGGGTGACGTTCGTGCACGGCTCGAGGCGGAAGCGGCCGCGGCAGGGTACACGGCGACTGGGCTGCCTCGCTCGTACGACGCTCACGTGCCCGCGCCCTTCGCCGCCGGAGCGGCCGTGAGTCCGGTCATGCGGTTTCACGTGATGGCCGCCCGGCCGGCCGGGGAGGCGTCGCTGACCCGAAGCGTGGATCCGGCCTCGCCCGCATCTGAAGTCACCGTGTCTCTGCTCGTCGTGGCGCGTGAACGCGACGGTGCGATTGCGGGCATCGAGCGGCTGTACGCGCGGGAGGGGGCCGGCCAACCGAGGGTCTACGAGGGCCGCGTCATCAGGAAGCTCGTGGCGAAAGGGTCGAGGAGCGAGCACGACGCGGTGATGCTGGAAATGGCGGAGGGCGAAGTCGTACTTCGTCGCCGTGATGCAAACGCCTTTTCCGACCCCGTGCTCGACGAACTCGTGGGGAAGTCCATCCGGGGCACCGGCGACCTCACGGGCCAGACGCTCCTGCTCCGCGACTGGACCGTGATCGCGTGAGCTACTGACACGGCGCGGCGGACGCCACTGTCGTAGACTGGTCTTACACGTGATGCGTACGTTCCTCGTCGCCGCCGGCACCCTCGCAGCGGGCATGAGCCTGCTTGCCCAGGCGCCGCCCCAGGGGCAGACGACCGCAGAGCAGCAGGCGCCGGTCTTTCGGAGCGGGGTCGACGTCATCCGGCTCGATGTGTCGGTCCTGGACAAGGATCGCAAGCCCGTCCGAAATCTCCTTCCGGAGCACTTCACGGTCCTCGAGAACGGCAGGCCGCAGCGCATTGTCGCGGTGACCGAGATGGCGGCGTCCGAACAGGACCCGACACCGAGCGCGTGGATGCGCATGGTCCCGCCGGACGTTTCCGCCAACGACCTCACCGACATGGCCGGCGACGGCCGTTTCGTGGCCATCGTCATGGACGACTGGAACATTCCGTTCGACGACCACGAGATGATCCTGAATTCCCGCGCGGTCGGCCGGTATCTGGTCGACGCGTTGAACCCCTCGGACGTGGCGGCCGTGGTCTTCCCGCAGCAGGCCGGGAAGACGCAGGACTTTACGAGCGATCGGCAGAAGCTGCTCGCCGCCATCGACAGGTTCGATCCGCCGGAGGTCAGGTGGATCGACGCGCGTCCCATCGGGCCCGGGCCGGGTGGTGGCGACATGCCGCAGCGCTTCGCTCCGGTCCTGATGCGATCCGACTGTCAGCGGTCGCAGCCGACGGTGCCGACGCTCGACACGGTGGTGTCGCGGCTCGCGGCCGTGCCCAATCGCCGCAAGACCGTGATTCTGGTCAGCGTCGGGCTGCCGTTGACCTTTGCCGACACGCGCGGCTGTCCCGGGGAACTCAGCAGCATCATGAAGGACGTGTTCCGGCGGGCGCAGCAGTCCAACGTCAACGTCCACTCGATTGATCCCGCCGGCTACGACGGGTATTCACGGTATCTCCAGAATCCGATCCGCCGCGGCGGCCGCCCCGCCGAGAACACGATGCCGATGCAGGCGGCGGACAAGGCGGCGAGGGTCCGGCGGGATTTCCTCGAAATCACCGCCGACCATACCGGCGCTCGCGCCATTGTCAACACGAACGACCTCAGCTACGAGATCGATCGGCTGCTCACGGAAGCATCCAGCTACTATCTCGTCGGCTATCAGACGTCGAACGGCCAGCCGGATGGCAAGTTCAGAAAGATCGAGGTCCGAGTCAGCAAACCAAACCTCACGGTCCGGACGCGGTCGGGCTTCTATGCGCCCGATGAATCCGGGAGGCGGGCGGGCGAGTCGGCGCCTCCGCCGAGCGAACTCGGCCTGTCGGGCATGTCCAGCGCCGCCGCGCTGGCGCTGCGTGTCCACGCCATTCCGGCGGGTCCCGCCGCGGACGGCAGGTCGGTCGATGTTGGCGTGGTCCTCGCCGTGCGCACGCCGGGCACGCGAATCTCCGGTGCCGACACGTTGACGCTCGTGCGGACGGTCTATGACGAGAAGGGGCGGCCCGGTCCGCCGAGTCAGGAAAAGCTCGACATCGCTCTGCCGCCCGCGACGACAGAGCAGGTGCGCTACGAGGTGTTCCAGAGGTTCTCGCTCCTGCCTGGCCGGTACGAGCTCAGGCTGAACGCGTCGAGCACGTCGCTCGATGTCAGCGGCACCGTGTATACCGATCTCGAAGTGCCGGATTTTTCCAGGCGGAGTCTCGTCCTGTCGAACATCGCCCTCGGAACGCCGCGGGCCGCCGGGCAGTCGGACGTGCTCGCCTCGCTGTTTCCCATCGTGCCGACGACCCTCAGGGATTTCGCGCCGGGCGATGCGCTCGTGGCGTTCTCACGCGTGACCCAGGGCGGCTCCGCACCGGTTGTCCCGCTGAAGACGATGGCGCAGCTGATCAGCGTGTCCGATCAGCGGGTCTGGGAGCAGGCGGGCCAGCTCGACGCCGCCGCGTTTTCCGCCGGAAGGGCGGCGCCGTTCCAGGTGTCGGTTCCGCTCGAGAAGCTCGAGCGCGGCTCGTATCTTCTCAGCATGTCAGTCGAACGCCCGGACGGCGTCAAGACGAGGTCCGATCTGGTGTTCAGGATTCGCTGAGAAACCTGCTCGCGTCGTCCCCATTTGTTCGCGCCGTTCGCGTCGTTTGTAATACGATCTGCCGACCTATGAACGACCGAAATACCGCCAAGGGCGATCCGATCCGCCAGTACCTGCCCGTGATGCTCCTGCTGTTCGTCGGCAGCGGGTGCGCGGCATTGATCTATGAAGTCGTCTGGTTCCAGCTCCTGCAACTCGTCATCGGGTCGTCTTCCGTGTCCCTGGGCGTGCTGCTCGGCACGTTCATGGGAGGCATGTGCCTGGGCAGCTACCTGCTGCCTCGCTACGTCGGCGCCGAGCACCATCCGCTGAAGGTGTACGCGTACCTGGAGCTGGGCATTGGCCTCATGGGCCTCGTGTTGCTCTTCGGCATGCCGCTCGTCAACGGAATCTACGTGTGGATTGGCGGCGGTCACGTGGCCGTGCGCGCGGTCGTCGCGGCCATCTGCCTCCTGCCGCCGACGTTCATGATGGGCGCGACGTTGCCCGCGGTCTCCCGCTGGGTGAAGACCACGCCGAGCGGGGTCGCGTGGCTGGGTTACTTCTACGGCGGGAACATCGCCGGCGCCGTCATCGGCAGCCTGCTCGCCGGGTTCTACCTGCTGCGGGTCTACGACATGGCGATCGCGTCCTACGTCGCGGTCTCGCTCAACATCCTTGTGGCCGCAATTGGCCTGCTGCTCGCCAGGAGCACGCCGCACGCCGAGCCGGAGACGGACGGCGGCGGCACCGTGCGCAAGGCCGAAGGCGCGAGAGCGGTATACATCGCGATTGCGATTTCTGGATTTACCGCTCTGGCGGCCCAGGTTCTCTGGACGCGCATGCTCTCGCTCACGTTCGGCGCCACCGCGTACACGTTCTCCCTCATTCTGGGCGGCTTCCTGTTCGGGCTCGGCATCGGCAGCAGCCTGGGCGCGGTCATCGCGAAGGGGACGGCGAACCCACGAGCGGCGCTGGGCTGGGTGCAGATGATGCTCTGCCTGGCGCTGGCCTGGGCGGCCTACATGCTCATGGCGTCGATGCCGTACTGGCCCATCAATCCGCAGATTTCGTCCGATCCCTGGTTCAACTTCCAGATCGATTTCCTGCGCACGCTCTGGGTGGTGCTGCCGGGATCGATCCTCTGGGGCGTGAGCTTCCCGCTGGCGCTGGCGGCCGTGGCCGCGCCGGGTCAGGATACCGGCCGTCTGGTCGGCGGCGTCTATGCCGCAAACACTGTCGGGGCGATTGTCGGATCGGTCGCGAGCGGCCTGCTGCTCGTGACGTGGCTCGGCACGCAGACCTCGATGCAGGTGCTGATCGTGTTCTCGGCCGTGGCGGCGCTCATGCTGCTCGCCCCGGTGGCCGCCGGCGAAAACGGCCGCGGGCAGCTCAGCTGGGGACCGACGGTCCTCCTGGTCGCGGATCTCCAGGGTCTCCGTATCGAGGCCGAGGTTCTTG
>CAZJTG010000212.1:0-6853 GCA_964548865.1 uncultured Solibacteraceae bacterium | reverse complement strand
ATCGCCAACCAGAAAGGCGGCGTTGGCAAGACCACCACCGCGATCAATCTCGCGGCAGCCTTCGCGCTTCGTAATAAGCGCACGCTTCTTGTCGATCTGGATCCGCAGGCGAACAGCACGATGTCGTTTCTCGAGCCGGGTTCGATCGAGAAATCGATGTACGACGTGTTCGTGGACGGCAGTCTCGGCCTGGGTGACGTGATTCGTCCAGCCAGCCTGGCCAGCCTGTGGGTGGCTCCGTCGCGCATCGCCCTTGCCAAGCTCGAAGCCAGGCTGGTGGGGGAGATCGACGCCCATTTCAAGCTCAAGGACCGCTTGGCTGCCGTCCTGTCGGGGTTCGACGTCGTCGTGATTGACTGCCCCCCGGCGCTTGGACTGCTGACGGTCAACGCACTCGTGGCGTCCACGCACCTGCTCATTCCGATTCAGTCGTCGTACTTCGCCCTCGAGGGAACGGACGACCTCCTCGAGACGATCGAGAAGGTCCGCAGCCGGGCGAATCCCACCCTCCGGATCCTCGGCGTTGTCATTACCATGCACGACAAACGGACGTCGCTGGCCCGGGACATCCGGGCCCAGATCGACCGTGTGTTCGGCAAGAAGGTGTTCAGGACCGTGATCACGAAGAGCGTCCGGCTCGAAGAAAGTCCGGCCTACAAGGAATCCATCTTCCAGTTCGCCCCGGATTCGTCCGGAGCGACCGAGTATTACCGGCTCTGCGAGGAGGTCATCGATCGTGTCTAAACGCGGCCTTCCAATTACGCTCAAGATGCGCCACGACGCTCACTATGTCGAGGCGCTCTCGACATCGGCGGGTAACCCGATTGGCCGGATGGTGCCGATCGAACTTATCGATCCCAACCCTGAGCAGCCCCGCCAGATGATGGGCGACCTCTCCGAGTTGAAGGCGTCGATCTCGGAGAAGGGCCTCATCGAGCCGCTCGTCGTAAGGCAGCGCGGCGCCCGCTACCAGATCATCGCCGGCGAGCGCCGCTACCAGGCAGCGAGTCAGCTTGGCCTGCGCGATCTCCCCGTCGTTCTGCGGGACGTCGACGACCGCGAGATCATCGAGATCGCGCTCATCGAGAACATCCAGCGCAAAGACCTTGGGGCCTTCGAGGAGGCCGAAGCCATGGAGGCGCTGGCGAAACGATGCGGCTACACGCACGAGGACCTTGCCAAGCGGCTGGGGAAGTCCCGGACGTCAGTGACCGAGTCCTTGGCGCTGGCCGGGATGCCGACCGACGTGAGGAAGCTCTGTCGGCTGGCCGACATTTCCTCCAAGTCATTGCTTTTGCAGATAGTTAGGCAACAGTCGGCGGAGAAAATGGTCGCCCTCGTCGAGCAACTCACCAGAGGCGGCGTCGCGGCGACGCGCGAACGAGCGCGGAAGGCGGCGATGAAGCCGAAGGCCGGTCGGCCTCGGGCGTTCGTGTTTCAGTACCGGCCGCCAGCGAAGACATTCAACCTGAAACTGCAGTTCAAGAAGTCCGAGGTCGATCGCGATGAAGTCATCGAGGCGCTCGAGGGCATCATCAGGGAACTCAGGGCGGGCAAGCGCGACTGATGCGGAGGAACGGGCACGTTGAGCCGCAGGCGACGCGGTTGATATGACCGTCGAGATGGACTTGTTAACATAACATGTCTTATCAGACATTTACCTGCTATGGTTGAAACCACGCCTGTGGATGAACTGTTGGCGGTGTTATCGTCTTGTCTCCTGTGAAGACGCTCGACCGCTACATCGTCCGGGAAATCCTCCCGCCGTTCCTGCTCGCGCTCGGCCTCTTCACGTTCGTTCTCGCTGTCAACCCGATGCTCGACTACGCCAAGGACCTGCTGGCTAAAGGCCTGCCGGCGCCAACGGTCGGGTGGTTGCTCGTGCTCCTGGTTCCCCAGGCCCTCAGCCTGACGATCCCAATGGCGTTCCTGACGGGGCTCCTGATGGCCCTCGGACGGATCTCCGGCGACCGGGAGTCGGTGGCCCTGCTTTCCTGTGGCGTCAGCCCGGTCCGGATCCTCCGCCCCGTGCTCCTCATCGCCGCCATCGTGGCCGGCATCGACATGTACATCCTGATGCGGCTGAAGCCGGATTCCAATCAGGCGTTTCGCGAGATCACCTTCAGCCATCTGGAAAAGCAGACCGCCGCAGAAATCAAACCCCAGGTGTTCTTCGAGCGGTTCCCGAACCTCGTGCTGTTCATCGGCGGCACCAACCCTGACGGCACGTGGAACCAGGTGCTCCTAGCGGACGTGCAGGACCGGGCGAGGCCTACGGTCACGCTGGCCGACCAGGGCCGCCTCGTCATCGAGCGAGCGCAGCAGCAGGTGAGTCTGGTGCTCGTCAACGCCACCCAATACTCACCCAGCCGGTCCGACGCCCAGGTCTACAACACGGCGGCCTGGAACCCGGCGGTGGTCAAAATCTCGGGCGCCCAGGTCTTCGGCTCCGGTGATATCGCCTACCCCCGCGGCTTCCCGGAAATGGGGTACGCGGAGCTTCGCGCCAGCGCCGCTGACAAGCAGGCGAAGGGGATTCCCATCCACAACGAACTCATGCACATGCAGCAGATGTTCTCGTTCCCTGTTGCCTGTCTGGTGTTCGCGCTGCTCGGCGTCCCGGTCGGGCTGAGTACGCGTAAGGAGGGTCGCCTGGCGGCGCTCGCCGTGGGCCTCGCCATCATCGCGGCGTACTACCTGCTGATGGAACTCGCCGAGGGATGGGTGAAGGGCGAAGCCTGGAAGGGGCTGCCGGTCTTCCCGGCCGAATGGGCCCGATGGATTCCCAATATCGTGCTGGGCCTCGTGGGCGGTCTGGCGCTTTGGCGAAGCTCGAGGACGGGAAACGCACGCCCGTGGCTGCCCCTTCCCCGCTGGTCCCGGCCCGGGGCCGCCGAGGCCGTGGAGAGTCACTCGCCTGGCTCCCGGCCGGCGGTCGTCCTGAGACTTCCCCGTCTGCCCTTTCCGATGCCGAGGCTCCTCGATCGCTACGTCAGCCGCCAGTACCTCCGAATCGCCGCGCTGTCGTTTGCCGCGCTGCTGACGCTCTACTACATCGGCGCGCTCGTGGATCTCGCCGAAAAAGTATTCAAGGGCCAGGCCGGCACCGGCATGGTGCTGCGGTACCTGTGGTACTCCACGCCGGAGTTCGTGTCGTTCGTGATTCCCATCGCGACGCTGGTGGCGGTGCTCGGCACGATCGGGGCGCTCACGCGGTCGGGCGAGTTGATGGTCATGCGCGCGTCCGGAGTCAGCCTCTACCGCGCGGCGGTTCCCCTGCTGCTCTTCGCCACGCTCTGGAGCGGTGTCCTCTTTCTACTCGAGGACCGCGTCCTCGGGGCGTCGAAGAAAGTCGCCGGCACGCTGAAGGACACTATTCGCGGCCGGCTGCCCCACACGGCCGATGCCGGCACCCTGCCCTGGATGATTGGCGAAGGCGGGCGCATCTATAACTACCTGCACTTCGAGACGGCCAGCCGCCAGAACGGCAATCGACCGGCGGTGCACGCGCTGTCGGTGTTCGAGACCGCAACGCAGCCCTATCGGCTCACGCGGCACACCTTCGCGGAACGAGTGGATCTCCGCCCGAACGGATGGCTGGCCTCGCGGGGCTGGACACAGCGGTTTGCCGGGACCGGAGTCGCCCGGGACGACTTCGCGGGCACGCTGCTCAGCCTGCCGCCCGTCGATGACTTCCGCCGCGCGAGCGTGGATGCGAGCGCGATGACGTACGTCGAGCTCAGGGACTACGTCCGACGCCTAGGCGCCAGCGGCTTCAACGTGGCGGAGCAAGCGGTCGACCTGCAGCACAAGATCGCGTTTCCGGCGGTCACGATCGTGATGACACTGCTTGCCATCCCGTTCGGCGTCACCACGGGAAAGAAGGGCGCGATGTATGGCATCGGACTCGCGACCGTGCTTGCTGGAGCCTACTTCCTTGTGCTCACGCTGTCGCTGGCCGTGGGCGCCGCCGGTGTGCTGCCCCCGGCCCTGGCGGCATGGGCGCCGAATCTCCTCTTCGGCTCGGGCGCGGTCTTTCTGATGTTTACCGTACGGACGTAGCGGCCGGGCCGTGGACGAATCTGGCATCCTTAATCGTCAGGTGCCCGGCGCTGTCCGGCCGTGCGTTGATCGTGTCGATCACGATCAGCACGGACTGCACGCGCGCCACGATCGGCCGCAGGGCCGTCTGCCGGCCGACGGGCTGCATATCGGCAAGCTCGACCACGATGTCTCTTGGGGATTGGTCCAGATACACCGATCGACGCCAGCGCTGGCCATCCGCCCCGCCCGGCACGCGCACCTGCACGGAGACTCGCATCGGCGATGGAGCCGATCCCGTGAACCGGATCGAATCGATGGGCTCGGTTCCCGCCGGCGAGGAGAGCGCGACGTACTGCCCGCGGGCCGCTCCGCCTCCGAGCCTGTAGCGCAGTACCGTGCTGCCAGCGTCGGTCTCGATCGCGGCGACTGACTCGGCGTGCTTCTCGATCTGCCAGGCGGCCACCGAGGTTCCCCGTGGTGCGGCGCCGGTCGGTGCGCGGGTCCCGCCGGCTGGCGGGACGGCGGGTATTCCGGGCACACGCACGATGTCGGAAACGATCCAGGGAAGGACGCCGTCCCCGATCAGGACCTCCAGGCGGTAATCGCCCGGCGCGTCGGCCACGGCGGCGCTGAGCGACCCGGAGGCCTGCGCCACGGTCTGCCCGTTCCGAAGGAGACGGAATTCCAGCGCGTCGCCGCCCGTCACTCCCCCACTCGCGCGCCCATTCGCAATACCAAACTGCAGCGCCGCCCGACCGTCGGCGAGCGCCCGCATGACCGCGTAGGACTTTCGTGCGCGGATGCCGCTCGTGACCGCCCGGCTGTCGGCCGCCGGGTCGCCTGACAGCGGCGCGTCCAGGCGGACCACCTGCGCCATCGTCCGGAACATCGTCTCGTAGGACGGGAATCTCACCGACGCGCCAGGCGCCGGGCCGTCGGCATCCGCGCCGGCGCGGGCGTGGGCGTCCAGCGCGCCGAGACTGAACAGGGGCGACGGCCCGCCACCCCGGTCCCAGCGGGAGTAGTTGCAAGGAGGCTCGAAGAGCGTGGCCAGCGACTCGGGCGCGCGCACGAGCGACCGCAGGCCCGCGGCGGCGATCGCGCGGGCGCCCCTGGCCCGCCACTCCGAGTCGACGTTCAGCCACTCGAAGCCGTCCACCAGGCCCGCCGGGCCTCGCCACCGCAAGCTCTGCCGCGGTGACTCCGGATGCGCGGCGATCGCCGCGCCGCCGAGCCGGCGAATGTCTTCGACGACGTCGCGGGCTTCACCCGCGAGCGGGTACGGCGACGCGCGCTCGAGGCCCAGCGCAACCACGTGGCCCGATTCGGTGTTGATCTCGCTCGCGTGAATGCACAGCACACCGCTGCGGTACGACGGCCGCTCGAAGGTCGCGGCATCGCCGTGGTCGGTGAAGATGACGAACTGCAGGCCCGCCCGCGCGGCCGCCGACGCGATCGCGTCGATCGTTCCGCTGCCGTCGGACAGGGACGAATGCACGTGATACGCGCCCCACACCAGGCGGTCGTCCGCGGCGGGTGCGAGGGTGGCCGCTCTGGGCGGCAGCGTGAGCGATACGAAAACGACAGCGGCGGCCAGGACGGCCGCCGCTGTGAGGATGAGTCGCTTCAGGAACCGGCGCATCGGCCGTCCGCCTGTCTCGTTCTAGAGTCCGGCGGCTGTCTTGAGCGCCGCCGCCTTGTCGGCGAGCGCCCACGTGAACTCCGGCTCGGTGCGTCCAAAGTGCCCGAACGCCGCGGTCTTCCGGTAAATCGGCCGCCGCAGGTCGAGCGACTCGATGATGCCCTTCGGCGTGAGCTTGAACTGCGCGCGCACGAGTTCGACGATCTTCTCGTCGGCAATCTTCCCCGTGTCCTCGCTATCGACCAGCACCGAAACGGGATCCGCCACGCCGATGGCGTAGGCGAGCTGCACCATCGCCCGATCCGCCAGGCCGGCCGCGACGACGTTCTTCGCGATGTACCGCGCCATGTAGCACGCCGAGCGATCCACTTTCGTTGGATCCTTGCCCGAGAACGCGCCGCCGCCGTGCGGGGCGGCGCCGCCGTACGTATCGACGATGATCTTGCGGCCGGTCACGCCGGCATCACCGTGCGGTCCGCCGATCACGAAGCGTCCCGTCGGATTGACGTAGATCTTCGTGTTCTTGTCCATCATGTTCGCCGGGATGATCTTGTTGATGATCTTCTCGGTGAGATCTTTCGTGATTTGCCCGTGGGAGACCTGGTCGCTGTGCTGCGTCGAGAGGACGACCGCATCCACGCGCACCGGGCGACGGCCGTCGTACTCGACGGTCACCTGCGACTTGCCGTCCGGTCTGAGATAGTCGAGCACGCCCTTGCGGCGGGCCTCCGACAGTCCGCGCACCAGCCGGTGCGCGAGCATGATCGGCAGCGGCATGAGCTCCGGCGTTTCGGTGCAGGCGAAGCCAAACATCATGCCCTGGTCGCCGGCGCCGCCGGTATCCACGCCCTGCCCGATGTCCCGCGACTGCTCGTGAATGGTCGACAGGACCGCGCACGTGTCGGCGTCGTAGCCGTACTCCGCGCGCGTGTACCCGACGTCCGTGATCGTGCCGCGCACGATCTTCTGAACATCGATGGTGGTGGTGGTCGTGATTTCGCCCGCGACGATCGCGAGCCCCGTCGTCACCAGGGTTTCGCACGCCACTCGCGCGATGGGATCCTTCTCGAGGATCGCGTCCAGAATCCCGTCGGAGATCTGGTCGGCAATCTTGTCGGGATGCCCTTCGGTGACGGACTCAGACGTAAACAGATGACGGCCACGCCC
>CAZJTG010000211.1:0-6926 GCA_964548865.1 uncultured Solibacteraceae bacterium | reverse complement strand
GCCGCCGAGCGAGAGCAGAAACACGAGCAGGCTCAGCGCCAGCGCGGGAGATCGTCGCGCCAGGCCGCTGTAGGCCTCGATTTGGTCGGACCGTTCGGAGCCGGAGACCGCCTGCACGACGAAGAAGGCCCCCATGTTTCCGAACAGATACGCCACCAGATAAAACAGCAGCATGCCGACGCCGGCGGACGACATGGCGACGACTCCCATCAGCAGGTAGCCGATGTGCGCGATTCCTGAGTAGCCAAGCAGCCGCTTGATGTTCTGCTGGGGAATCGCCATCAGGTTTCCGAGCACAATCGTCACGGTGGCGATGCCGGCGATGGCCGGGACCCATTTCGACATCGCGGGCCCGGCGCCCTCGATGTACAGGCGCAGCAGGACCACGAAGCCGGCGGCCTTGGGGGCCACCGAGAGCCACGCGACGAACGGCGTGGGCGCCGACTCGTAGGTGTCGGGCACCCACATGTGAAACGGGACCGCGGCGATCTTGAACCCCAGTCCGGCGAGCGTCAGGACCAGGCCGAGCAGGAGCAGCGGATGCCGCGCGTCGAGCGCCGGACCGATCGCGGCAATGGCCATCGAACCGGTGGCGCCGTAGACAAACGACAGTCCGTAAAGAATGATCGCCGACGACACGCTGCCAACCAGGAAGAACTTCAGCGCGCCCTCCCCCGCCGTCTCCTGCTTCCGGTCGAAGCCGGCCAGCACATAGAGCGGGATCGACATCAACTCGAACGACACGAACACGAGGACGAGGTCCCGTGCCGAAGCCAGCACCAGCATGCCGAGCAGGGACGCCAGCAGCGCGAGGTGGTACTCGGACGACCGACGTCTCATGGCGTCGGAGTTCAGGCCGAGGCTGGCCAGCACACTCAGCGCCGCGGAGGCGAAGAACAGCGTCTTGAGAAACAGCGCCAGGCCGTCGACATCGAACGTCCCGCCGAACGCGGTCTGCCCGGGCAGGGCGGACGCCGACGCCAGGCCCAGGACGCACAGTCCGGCCAGCGTGACCCACCCCGGCAGGCGCGCCGGGAAGCTCGCCCTGAAGAATCCGGCGACAAAGACGAGCAGGAGCAGCCCGAACGTACCGGCTTCGAGATAGAGGGGGCGCGACGCCAATTCGACGAACGGCGTCATCACATGACTCCCAGCCGCACGAGCAGCGGCACGGTTGAGGCGTCGATGGGCGCAATCGCGAGTTCGGGCACGACGCCAAACAGCACGATCACGAAGACCAGCAGAACGATCGCCACCCACTCGGTCCCCTGCGCGTCAGGCAGGTTCTGGAAGTGCGGGTCGGCGCTCTTCGGTCCCCAGAAGATCGCGCGAACGACGCGGAGCACGTAGAGCGAGGTCAGAAACGCCCCAATCACGCCGGGAAACAGCCACCAGGGGTGCGCCGAGGTCCAGGCGCCGAGGAACGCCAGAAACTCCGCGACAAAACCGGCCGTCGCCGGCAATCCGAGTGACGAGAGGCCGCCGACCGTAAACGCCGCGGCAATGCCCGGCATCATCGTGGCGAACCCGCCCATCTTGAAGATCTCGCGCGAGTGCGCCTTCTCGTAGACCAGGCCCACGAGCGCGAAGAACAGGCCCGTCATGGCGCCGTGCGCGAACATTTGAAATACGGCGCCGTTCAGGCCCGCTTCCGTCAGCGTCGCGGCGCCGAGCATCACGATGCCCATGTGCGACACCGACGAGTACGCAATCACGTACTTCAGGTCCGTCTGCGCCATCGCACTGAGCGCGCCCCAGACGATGTTGATGCAGGCGACGAGGCCGACGAGCCACATCCACTCGTGCGTGCCTTCGGGCAGCAGCCACATCCCCAGGCGGATGACGCCGTACGCCCCCAGTTTCATGAGCACGCCGGCGTGCAGCATCGACACGGCCGTCGGCGCGGAGGCATGGCCGTCGGGCGACCAGGTGTGGAAAGGAAAGATCGCCGCGAGAATCCCGAAGCCCACGTAGAACGCCAGGAACACCCAGCTCTGCAGCGCGGGATCGAACCTGACATTTTCGAGCACGAGCAGCGAGAAGGACGTGGAACCCGCGGCGACGTACAGGGCGAGAATGCCGACCAGAATGAACGCCGACCCGAACAGCAGGTACAGCGTCAGTTTCATCGCGGCGTATTCCTTGGACCCGACGCCGGTTCGGCGATACGCCCAGCCGAACACGCCCCGCGGCGGCACGTCGCCGCTCGACCCCCAGATGCCGATCAGGAGGTACATCGGCAGCACAGCAATCTCGTAGAACAAAAAGAAGACGAACAGATCCAGCGACACGAACACGCCGAATACCCCCGTGACCAGGAGCAAGAGCAGCGCGTAAAACTCCTGGTCGCGCGTCTTGATGGTCCACGATGCAAACACGCCGGCGAGAATGATGATCGCCGTGAGCAGCACCATCACGACGCTCATGCCGTCCGCGCCCAGCTCGTAGCCGATCCCCAGCGCCGGCACGAGATCGAAGCGCTCGCCGAACTGGAAGCCCGCAGCCCTCGGGTCGTACGCGCCGACCAGCCAGAGCGCCCCGGCGGACGAGATCGCCACTCCGATCGCCGCCGACCAGCGCACGAGCTGCGGTCGCGTCCGGCCGAATGCCATGATGACGAGGGCCGCGGCAAACGGCGCCCATGTGATGATCGACAGAATCGGGAGGCGGCTCATTTCACACCCCCGAGCCAGATGAGCAGGGCGACGACGCCCACCGCGACGCCAAAGACGTAGTCCTGCACGCGGCCGGTCTGCATCCGCCGAAGGCGTCCGCCTCCCATGACCGTCCATGCGCTCAGCACGTTCACGATGCCATCGACGACGTAGCGATCGACCCAGCCGATGGTCCGCGAGAAGGCCAGGAGCGCGCTCCGGTACACGAAGAGGAACGCATCATCGACCCAGAACCCTGCCCGCGCGGCGGTTCGGATCGGGCCCATCGCTCCGGCGAGCGTCGCGGCGTCAATCGACCGTCGCTGGAACACGAGCCAGGCGAGGCCGACTCCCGCCAGGCCCACCATGACGGCGACGGGCATCAGCCACGCCGGGCTCACAAACTGGGGTTCGGGGTGAGAGAACGTGAAGAAGATGCCGATCGCCATCGAAAGCAGCGCCAGGATCCAGAGCGGCACCGCCATCACGGCGGGCGCGTCGTGCGGGCGATGGGCGGCCGGGCTTTCAGGCGCGGCCGGCGCGCCGAAGAACGTGAGAAACACCACCCTGAACATGTAGAACGCCGTCAGGAAGGCCGCCACCATGAGCATTGCAAACGGCGCCATGAGGCCGCCGGCCCAGACGGCGCCGAGAATCTCTTCTTTCGACAGGAAGCCGGCGAAGAACGGTACGCCCGCGAGCGACAGCGTGCCGACGACGAACACGATCGCTGTCTGCGGCATCGACGCCGCGAGGCGGCCCATACGCGTGATGTCGTTGGTGTGCACGGCGTGGATCACCGCGCCGGCGCCAAGGAACAGCAGCGCCTTGAACACGCCGTGCGTCAGAAGGTGGAGGAAGCCGGCGCTCGCAAATCCCGCGCCGATGGCGGCCATCATGTAGCCGAGCTGCGACACCGTGGAGTACGCGAGCACGCGCTTGATGTCATCTTGCGCGCACGCGAGGATGGCCGCCATCAGCGCCGTCCCGGCACCGACCCACGCCACCAGCATCATCACGTCCGGCGCGAGTTCGAAGAGAAACGCGGTACGCGTCAGCAGATACACGCCGGCCGTGACCATCGTCGCCGCATGGATGAGCGCGGAGACCGGTGTGGGTCCCTCCATCGCATCGGGCAGCCAGATGTGGAGCGGAAACTGTGCGGACTTCCCCGCCGCGCCGAGGTACAGGCAGAACGCGATCAGCGACATCCCCACCAGTCCCGCCTGCTGCGTACCGGCCCACACTTCGAGTTCCGCAAAATCGAACGTGCCCGCCAGCTTCCAGAGCAGGACGATGCCGATCAGCAGGCCGACATCGCCGGCCTTCGTCGTCCAGAACGCTTTGACGGCCGCGCGCGCGGCGGACGCTTTCTGATACCAGAAGCCGATGAGCAGGTACGAGCACAGACCGACGAGCTCCCAGCAGATGAAGAGCTGGAGAAAGTTCGGCGCCGCGACCAGGCCCATCATCGAGAACGCGAAGAGGGACTGATACGTGTAGTAGCGTCCGAGCGCCGCGGGCGGCTCGTCGCGGAGATAGCCGAGCGAGTAGATCTGTACCAGCGTCGCCACGAGCGACACCAGGACGAGCATCTTCACCGAGTAGGTGTCTGCCAGAACGCCCACCGTGGCCAGCACGCCCTCGTGCTGCGGGAGCCAGGTCCAGACCTGACGGAAGCTCTCCACGCCCTCCCCGATGCCCCGCCAGGCCAGCAGGGCCGCGCCGAGCGCCGTGAGGGCCGCGGCGATCGAGATCAGCCCGGCCGGTCTGCCCGTCCGCCTGAGCGGCGCCACGATGGCAAGCAGCAGAAACGCCGCCGCGGGCGCGAGCAGCGCAAGAAGCACGAGGGAATCGGGACGCGCGGTCATCCCTTGAGCCAGTCGATCTGGTCAGCGATCGCGGTGCGCCGCGTCCTGAACAGGAGAATCACGAGCGCCAGGCCGAGGGCCACCTCGGCCACGGTGATGGCGATCGCAAACACCGTCAGAATCATGCCGGCCGTCTCACCATGGAACCGGCTGAACGCAACAAGGTTGATGTTCACCGCGTTCAGCATCAGCTCGATGCCGAGCAGGATGCCGATCGTGTTCCGCCTGGTCACCACGCCGAACAGGCCGATGGCGAATACGACGGCGGCCAGAAACAGGTAGGCGTGGAGTCCCATTTATGACTCCTCACCTGAGACCGCGGGTGCGACGGGTCCTGCGGGTTCAACGGGTTCGGCGGGTGCAACAGGTTCGTCGGGTCTTGCGTAGTAGCTCGCGCCGATCAATGCCACGAGCAACAGCACGGCGAGAAGCTCGAACGCGAGGGCGTGCTGCGTCAGCAGCGTCGAGCCGATCTCACGCGTGAGGTCCGCGTCACCCAGATCCGGTCGCACGGGGTGCGGAGCGCGTCGAATCCACGTGATCACCAGGGTCAGAAAGGCGCCGGCGAACACGGCGCCCCGTACCACATGACGGTTGGTCTGCGACAGACGCGTGCCCACGAGTCGCTCGGTGACGACGATCGCGAAGACCACGACCGTAACGACGCCGCCGGCGTAAAGCAGAATCTGAACCGCCGCCAGAAACTCGGCCTCGAGGAGCAGGAACACCCCGGCGGTCCCGGTGAGTGCCAGTGCCAGCCACAGAACCGAGTGGAACAGGTTCTTGCTCAGCACGACCGCCAGCGCCGATCCCACGAGCACGATCGCGAAGACCCAGAAGCCCAGGATCTCGAGTGTCATGCCTCGCCTCCGCCGTGTGCCGGCTTCTCACCTGGGGCCTTCTTCGGCGGCGCCTGCATGTCGCGAAGCTTGTTGCCGGTCGCCCACGACACCGGGTACTGCTGGCCGATCGCATGAAGGCGGTCCTTGTCGAGCAGCATCTCCCGGCGGTCGGCGGTCGCCATGTCGAAGGACTTCATCATGACGATGGCGTCCGTCGGACAGACCTGCACGCACAGCTCGCAGAACTCGCAGGCGTAGAGCTCGAGCGTGAAGGTCTTCGCGTAGTTCCGCTTCTCCGCCTTCAGCATCTCGACCTTGATGACCGCGGGCGGGCACACGAACTCGCAGAGCCGGCACCCGATGCACGCTTCCTCGCCCGTGTCCGGTTCGTAGACGAGGGCCAGGAGGCCACGATACCGATCGGGATAGGCGCGCGGCTTGTCCGGGTAGTGCACGGTGACCGGCTTCCGGAAGAACGTGATGAACGTGATGCGCATCGCGCGCACCACGGCGCCGACGAGCTGCGCCGTTTCCGCGAAGAACCCGGTCGCCTGAACCCTATTCACCGGCGCCGCTCCGGAGAACCACCGTGACCGCGGTCGCCATCACGAGCAACACGGTCAGCGGCAGCAGCAATTTCCACGAAATCTGAAGAATCTGATCGACGCGAATGCGGATGAAGCTCCACCGTACCCAGGTGATGAGCAGGAAGATCAGCAGCGCTTTCAGCAGGAACCAGGCCGGGCCCAGCCACCAGGGGCCCGGACCGGCCCAGGCGCCGAGGAACAGAAGCGCGCCGAGGAACGACGTCGCGAGCACGTGCGCGTACTCGCCCAGTTGGATCATGGCGAACTTCATCCCCGAGTACTCGACACGGAAGCCGGCGACGAGCTCGGACTCCGCTTCGAGGATGTCAAACGGCACGCGGTTCTCGGCCGCCACACTCGCCACGATGAACGCGATGAACCCGAGCTGACCGAGGACCGGATAGAACACGAACCAGAGCCCGGCCTGCGCCTCCGCGATCTTCGAGAGCTGCAGCGAACCGGTGAGCATCACCGGCACGAGCGCCGCCATGATGAACGGCAGGTCGTAGGAAATAATCTGGTTCACCGCGCGCATCGCGGAGATCAGCGCGTACTTGTTGTTCGAGCTCCATCCGGCCATGAAGAGCCCGACGATCTCCATGGACGACACGGCGAGAAAGAACAGGATGCCGATGTTCAGGTCGGCGATGCCGAGTCCGGGCGCAAATGGAATCGTCGCGAAGATGAGCAGGCACGGCACGACGAACACGAGCGGCGCCAGCCTGAAAATCCGCTGGTCGGCTTCCGTGGGAACGATATCTTCCTTGAGGAGCAGTTTCACGCCGTCGGCGATGGGCTGCAGGAGGCCGTGAGGGCCCACGCGGTACGGCCCGACGCGCGACTGCATCCTCGCCGCGAACTTCCGTTCGAGCAGGGTGACGTAGGCCACGAGGCCGAGCAACGCACCGAGCAGCACGCCGCCCGTAATCAGGCCCGTCACGGCGATCGAAGACGTCGTCATCGGTCCACCTC
>CAZJTG010000210.1:5556-6931 GCA_964548865.1 uncultured Solibacteraceae bacterium | reverse complement strand
AGGTAGACGCGATCCTCGCCCGAGTCGTCCGACACGTAGACGATGGCGCGGCCATCCGGCGACGCCGACGGCGCGCGCTCGTTGGCCGGAGTCTGGAGGAGCGGCGTGTCCTTGCCATCGAGGCCGAACACCCACAGATCCCGGCCGGCATCCGGTGTAACGACGTAGCCGAGCATGGACTTGCCGTCGGGGAAGAATGACAACGGGATGGACTGCGGGATCGCCGAGATCCGCTTCGGCTGGCCGGTGCCGGACGCGGGAATCAGGTAGCCGTGGAAGGCGCCGGCCTGGTTGCCGAGGACGGAGATGTTCTCGCCCGTCCGGTCCCAGTTGGCGTAGGCGATGGCGGTTCCCGGGCGTGGCAGGATGCGGCGGCTGCTCACGTCGTCGAGGTCGACCACCATCGGCCCGCCGTACGCGACGAGCACCACGCGGCGGCCGTCCGGGCTGAGCGCGGCGCCCAGCGCGCCGTTGGCGCCGAGCGCGAGCTGTCTGCCTTCGTCGAACACGAAGCCGGTCGCCGTCTCGACGCCGGCGCGGTCCACCCACGCGAGGGCACGTGGCGCGGGCATGCCCGAGGGGAGCAGACCGAGGCCCGCTGTCAGCGTGGCCGCGAGGATCTGATCCCCGGCGGAGCGGATCACCGTCAGCGCGGTCGTCCCCGGCACCTCGAGGGCGCGAGCGTCGCCGCGCAAGGCGCGTGCCGACGGGTCGAACGGCGCAGCCAGGAGTTCTCCGCGATGCGTGAACAGTAACGTCGAAGGCGCCACGAAGCGCGCATCGCTGCCCTGGGCAACCTCGACGAGCGTGCCGTCCACGAGCGAGAGCACGCCGATTCGCGGGCCGGTGAGGCCCGGGTGGATGAACGTCACCAGCAGGTGATCGGAACCGGGCAGCGCCGCGGGAGACGACACGCGCAGGTGCTCGGCGCCGGCCGGGCGTGCGTCCACGGCGGTCGCCGTGCCGCCGGACGCGGGCACACGCTGAAGCGCCAGGTATCCGCCGGTGGCGTAGATCAGCGAATCATCGGGCATCCAGACCATGCCTTCCGGGGCACCGGACGCAGGCGTCACCGACTTCGGCAAGGCGCCGCCGATGGCCCCGGCCCACAGGCGGCCTCCTGAGAAAAAGGCCACCGACCTGCTGTCGGGTGAGAACGCCGCACCGTAACCCGCCTCGCTTCCGGGAATCGGATTGGTCTGGCCGGTGTCGAGTTCGCGAACGTACAGCATGACCGGCCGCGCATCGTCGCCGCCGGCATAGACGATGCGGCGGCCGTCCGGCGAGATCACGGGCGTCGCATCCGGCACCGGCGCCGGATCGAAGACGATCTCGCTGAAGGTCGGCGGCAGCGGCGGCGGTGAGGCTGGCCCCA
>CAZJTG010000210.1:0-5546 GCA_964548865.1 uncultured Solibacteraceae bacterium | reverse complement strand
AGCGCCGCCACAGGCCAGCGGGAGCGAGCCGCCACGGCCTTGCCTGGTTCCGCGCCGTGTCTGGACGCTCCTTCGGCGATGGCGATGCGCGCCGCGGCGATGTCGGGCAGGCGCATCGACACGTCGCGACGCAGGCACCGCTCGATTACGTCGCGCAACCAGGCCGGAGTACTCGGCGGCAGGCGCGACAAGTCTGGCTCGGTGCTGATGACCGCGGCCAGCACCTCGGTGAGGTCGTGGCCCTCGAACAGGCGCCGCCCGGCAAGCATCTCGAAGAGCACGGCGCCGTAGGCCCAGATGTCGGCGCGGCGATCCACCTGCCGGCCCAGGGCCTGCTCCGGCGACA
Source organism: uncultured Solibacteraceae bacterium (assembly GCA_964548865.1). Lineage (GTDB taxonomy): Bacteria > Acidobacteriota > Vicinamibacteria > Vicinamibacterales > SCN-69-37 > DASUGC01. The sequence goes on along the minus strand of CAZJTG010000210.1, from coordinate 5,200 downwards.
TGTAGGCGCCGGTGCCCAGGATCATGCCCATGCGCGTCATCGCCGGCGACGTGATCGTGGGCAGTGAAGCGGCCGCTTCCTGCCCGCGCGAGCGAGCCCCGGCCCCATCACTCTCCAGGGCCTTGGCCAACCCGAAGTCGAGCACCTTCACCATGCCGTCTTCGCGGACCTTGATGTTCGCCGGCTTCAGATCACGGTGCACGATGCCGCGCTCGTGGGCGGCCTCGAGGGCAAGGGCGATCTGCCGCGCGATGGCGAGGACGTCATCCAGACTCAATCCGCGTGGGGCCCCACCCCCACGCGATGTCCCGCCGCCTTCATGAGCCCTCGACTTCGCGCGTACGCGCTCAGCCTCGGCCGTCGCAGCGGCCCCACCCACACGCCCCGCCGCACTGACGCCATCTGTGAGCCTCGAGTCGTCGCTCTCGGCTTCGGGGGGTCGGTGGCCGATGATCTCCGCGAGCGTCGGTCCCTCGACGAGCTCGAGTACCAGCGCCACCGTCTGGCCGGACTCCTCGATGCCGTGGATGCCGCCGATGTTCGGATGACTCAGGGCCGCAAGGGCGCGCGCCTCGCGACGGAAGCGTTCGAGTCGTTCCGGATTCTGGGAGAACGCGTCCGGCAGGAGCTTGATGGCGACCTCGCGATGCAGCTTGCTGTCGGTCGCCCGGTACACCTGCCCCATGCCGCCCTCGCCGAGCTTCGCCCCGAGGCGGTAGTGGGCGATGGTGTCACCGTTCCTCGATATCTCTGCCACGTGGGGTGATCGCCGCAGCAGCTTACCGCAGCTTCGCAGTTCCGAGCGCGCTCGGCCGACCCGAATACCTGGCCGCCCTGAGCCGTTCGCCGCCTGCCTCGCGCATTACCTGGTGGAGGCGTGTCAATTGCCCCCGCGCCGGGAAAGGCTGATAAGGCCTCTCATGTCCCGCTCTGACCTCGCTAATATTCCCTGTCCTTCACTCGCGTGAAGACGATCCCGCGCGAGCCTCCAACCGCAAGGCCAGCGTCGTCAATGAAATGAGTTGTTGTCGAATCGCGCTGTTCAGCGCAGTGCGGCGTCTGTCTCCAGCTTTTTTCGGGCAGTTCCCCGCCCTGCAACCGGCGCCGCCCCGCCTGACATCCGCTGAACGTTGACAGAGGCCGGGAGCGGGCGTAGTGTGGATCCAGATCCATCGAACGCCGCCAGGCGTGGGCCCGATGGATTCGCACGATCGAAGTTCAACGGCCCGATTGTTCGGAAGGGAGGGCTGCAGTGTCGGACGGACCACCGGGCTCAGAAGGCCCACCGTCAGGCGGCCGGCGCCACCTCGGGCGTCGCGGTCGCGCCCTGCGGTGAACTGACGCGCTCCCGACGCTCCTCGCCGTGCACACGCACAACGTCGCGATTCGCGACGTACTGCTGATGGAGATCGCCGCGCGAAGTTCCGGACGCTAGAGACCGCACGCGCGCTCGCCCCCGAACGTGGCGCCACCCCCTGGCGGGGGATCCTTGTCTGTTCTTGACTCCCCGGACCTCGCAAGTAAGACAGAATGAGGCTCCGTGTCCTCGGAGATCGTGTTCGCTCTGTCCGACGTCACCAAGGTCTACCGAATGGGCGAGGTCGACGTGCACGCGCTGCGCGGCGTCTCGCTCGAAATCGCGGTAGGAGAGTTTGTCGTCCTGCTCGGCCCGTCCGGAAGCGGGAAGTCCACGCTGCTCAACATCGTCGGCGGGCTCGACACCCCAACCAGCGGCGGAGTCACGTACCGCAACCGCGAGCTCACACGTGCGGGCGAGGCCGAACTCACCGACTATCGCCGCAACAACGTCGGCTTTGTCTTCCAGTTCTACAACCTGATTCCCAGCTTGACGGCGCGTGAGAACGTCGCGCTGGTCACCGACATCGTCGCCGCGCCGATGAATCCGGCCGACGCCCTCGCGCTCGTGAACTTGACGCCGAGGCAGGATCACTTCCCCTCGCAACTGTCGGGCGGCGAGCAGCAGCGCGTGGCGATCGCGCGCGCGATCGCCAAGCGGCCCGACGTGCTCCTGTGCGATGAGCCGACGGGCGCGCTCGACATCACGACGGGCGTGGTCGTGCTCGAAGCGATCGCGCGCGTCAATGAGGAACTGGGCACGACGACCGTCGTGATCACGCACAATGCGGCCGTGGCCGAGATGGCCGATCGCGTGATCTCGCTCTCGGACGGCCACATCGTCCAGGATCGACGGAACGCGCACCGCAGGGCGGCCGCGGATCTGCACTGGTAGCGGTTCATCCATGCGCGCCCTCCACCGCAAACTCTTCCGCGACCTGCTTCACGTGCGCAGCCAGGCGGTCGCGATCGCCCTCGTGCTGTCGGCGGGCGTCGCGATGTACGTGGCGTACTACAGCACCTTTGATTCGCTGCAGCGGACGCGCGCCGCTTACTACGCCGATTACCGCTTCGGCGACGTGTTCCTCAACGCGAAGCGGGCGCCGCGGTCGCTGGCCGCGCGACTGCTCGAGATCGACGGAGTCGCGCAGGCGGATGCGCGCGTCGTCGTGGACGTGACGATCGATTTGCCCGGCGTCACCGAACCGATGACGGGCCGGCTGGTCTCGATGGACTTCCCGCGCCGGCGGCCCCAGAACGACGTCTTCCTCCGGAGCGGCCGCGACCCCGAGGCGGGCCGCACCGACGAAGTGCTGGTGAGCGAGGCCTTCGCCGAGAAGCGGGGCCTGGGCCCGGGCGATCGCGTCGGCGCCATCATCAACGGCACCCGCCGGGAGTTGCGCATCGTCGGTGTCGCGCTGTCGCCGGAGTACGTCTACAGCATCCGCCCCGGCGATCTGCTGCCCGACGCCAAGCGCCTGGGTATCTTCTGGATGGAGCGCCGCGCGCTCGGCGCCGCGTTCAACATGGAGGGCGGCTTCAACGACGTGTCCCTGCGCCTGTCGCCGGGCGCCGACGAACCGGCGGTGATGGCCGCGGCGGACGCGCTGCTCGCGCCGTACGGGAGCCTGGGCGCGGTGCCACGGCGCCAGCAGACGTCCGCGTGGTTCCTCAACAGCGAGCTCAACCAGTTGCAGACCGCGGGCATCATCGTGCCGGCGATCTTTCTGGCCGTGGCGGCGTTTCTTCTCAACGTCTCGCTCAACCGCATCGTCGCCGTGCAGCGCGAGCAGATTGCCGCGCTGAAGGCGATGGGCTACACCAACGGCGAGCTGGCCCGGCACTACCTGGGCTGGAGCCTCGTCATCTCGCTGTCCGGCGCCTTCGCCGGCCTGGCGCTCGGCAAGTGGCTCGGCTTCGGCATGGTCGGGATCTACAACGACTTCTTCAAGTTCCCATCGCTCGTACACGAGGTATCGCCGGTCTTCATGGTTCGGGCCGTGCTGATTGGCGCGGCGGCCGGCGTCGTGGGCGCCGTTGCGGCGGTTCGTCACGTCGTGTCGCTCGCCCCGGCCGAGGCGATGCGGCCACCCGCGCCCGAGCGGTACCGGCAGACCCTCGTCGAGCGCCTCGGGCTGAAGCGCCGGCTGCCTCCAGCCGTACGGATGGTGCTCAGGAATACCGCCAGCCAGCCGATCCGCACGTCGCTCGCCGTCGTCGGCATGGGCCTCGCGGTCGCAATCCTCGTCGTCGGTCTCTTCTTCGTGGATGCGATCCAGGAACTGCTGCGGGCGCAGTTCGAGGTGATGCAGCGCCAGGACGTGACGCTGACGTTCGCCGAGCCCGCGTCGGCGTCCGCCGCCTACGAGCTCCGCGCGATCGAGGGCGTCATGTCGGTGGAGACGACGCGCATGGTCCCGGTCGACATCAGGCACGGGCACCGGTCGCGCCGCGCCGCCATCACCGGACTGCCGCCGGATCCGCGCCTCAATCGCGTGCTCGACGGGGACCTCGAGCCGGTGCCACTCGCCATCGATGGGCTGGTCGTGTCGGCCACACTCGGGAAGGTGCTGGGCATCAGCGCCGGAGACCTTGTGGAGCTGCGCGTGCTCGAAGGCGCGCGGCCCGTGCGCCAGGTGCGGGTGCAGCGCCTGGTCAGCGACTACATGGGCATGTCGGCGTACATGACGCAGGAGTCGCTCTGGCGCCTCATGCGGGAGGCCGGTTCTCTGTCGGGCGCGTACATGCGGATCGACGCCTCCAGGGAAACCGAGATTTACGATCGCCTGAAGCGGACGCCGATCGTTGCGGGCGTGCTGCTCAAGCGCGCGGCCGTGCAGAGCTTTCAGGAGACCATCGCCCAGAACATGAACACGATGATCCTGTTCAACGTCATGTTCGCCGCGCTGATCGCCGGCGGTGTGGTGTACAACGCCTCGCGGATCATCCTGTCGGAGCGAAGCCGTGACCTCGCGAGCCTCAGGGTGCTCGGCTTCACGCGCCGCGAAGTGTCCGCGATTCTGCTCGGCGAGCTGGCGGTCATCGTCGTCTGCGCGCTGCCGGTTGGTCTGCTGCTGGGGCAGGCGCTCGGCGGCCTGGTGGTCTGGGCGACCGAGAGCGAGCTCTACCGGTTCCCGCTGATCGTGACCCCGCGCACGCGCCTCTTTGCCGTCTCGGTCGTCACTGTCGCGGCGGTTGTGTCGGGACTCGTCGTCCGCCGGCGAGTGGACCGACTGGATCTTGTCGGCGTGCTGAAGGTGAGAGAGTAACGGGAGAACTGTGGTGAAACGCAAGTACATCTGGTGGTTCGCGACCGCAGCTGGCGTCGCGGCGGTGGTGTGGATGTCGCTGTCCCCGGACGTGATCGACGTGGAAGTGGCCACCGTCGCCCGCGGACCGATGAACGTGACGGTGGACGAGGAGGGCGAGACGCGCCTCAGGCGCAGGTTCATGGTGTCGGCACCCGTCGCGGGCCGGGTGCGCCGCATCGAGGCCAGGCCCGGCGACCTCGTGAAAGCGGGGGCGCTGCTGGCCGTCATCCAGCCGGCGGCGCCGGCTCCCCTTGACTCGCGCACCCAGGCGACCGGCGAGGCGCGTGTCAGCGCGGCCGAAGCCGCTCGGGATCGCGCACGGGCGGAGGAGCAGCGGCTCGCGGTGGAGCTGAAGCAGGCGGAGACCGATGCGGGACGCGCGAAGCAGTTGTTCGACACCGGCTACGGCCCGCGCGACGTGTACGAGCAGGCGGACGCCCGCGCGCGGAGCCTCCGCGAGGCCGCGGCGGCGTCGGCCGCCGCCACGCGCGCGGCCGACTTCGAGCTGGCCGCCGCGCGTGCGGCCCTGGTCT
>CAZJTG010000209.1:0-7002 GCA_964548865.1 uncultured Solibacteraceae bacterium | reverse complement strand
CGCACCGGCTTCGCGCATCTGTTCGAGCACCTGATGTTCGAGGGCTCGAAGCACGTGAAGGAAGGCCTGTTCGATTCGCTGCTCGAAGCGGCCGGCGGCGGCAACAACGCCTCGACGTATCCCGACAAGACGAACTACTACATCGACGTGCCGTCGAATGCGCTCGATCTCGCGCTGTATCTCGAGTCCGATCGCATGGGCTACCTGCTCGACATCGTGAACGAGAAGCTGGTGGACGGGCAGCGCGACGTCGTCAAGAACGAGCGCCGGCAAAGCTACGAGAACGCGCCGTACGGCATGGCCGAAGTGCGGATCCCCGAGCTGATGTACCCGAAGAACCACCCGTACCGCTGGCCGGTGATCGGCTACATGGAGGACCTCACGGCGGCATCCGCCGAGGACGTGCGCGAGTTCTTCCGCATGTATTACGCGCCGCAGAACGCGAGCCTGGTCGTCGCCGGGGACATCAATCCGGCCGAGGCCCGCAAGAAGATCGAGTACTGGTTCGCGGACGTGAAGCCGGGCAAATCGGCCGACCCGATCGAGGTCCCAGCGGTGACGCTCTCGGGCGTTGTCCGGGACACGCTCACCGACAACGTGCAGCTGCCGCGGATCTCGCTCGTCTGGCCGACACCCGCGCTCTACGCGCCGGGCGACGCCGAACTCGACGTCGTGGCGAGCGTGCTCACGGGTGGAAAGAATTCACGGCTGTACAAACGGCTCGTCTACGACCTGCAGGTTGCCCAGAGCGTGACGGCGTTCCAGGCATCCGCGCTGCTCGGATCGCAGTTCCGCATCGACATCACGGCGCGGCCGTCGAAGGACGCGCCCGCGGTGGCGCTCGAGAAGCTGAAGGCGCTCGTGGACGAAGAACTCCGGAAGCTGCGGACGTCACCGCCGACCGACCGCGAAGTGCAGCGTGTGCTGAACCAGACGGAAGCGTCGTTCTACGGGCGCATGGAGCGCATCGGCGGCTTCGGAGGCAAGGCGGATCAGCTGAACGGTTATCTCGTCCAGGCCGGCAACCCGGACTGGTTTGCCGAGGATCTCGCGCGGTACATGTCGCTCGAGCCGAGCGACATCCGCGCGGCCGTGAGCCGATGGCTCCCCGCGGACAAGCGCATCGAGCTGTCGGTCGTACCGAAGGAAGGTGGCAAGTGAAGTTCTCGATCATCGGCATCCTCGTCCTCGCCGGGACGATCGTCGCCGCACAGCAGGGGCCGGACCGGTCCGCACCCCCGGCTTCGGGCCCGGTGCCGTCGCTGAAGCTGCCGCCGCTCAAGAAGCGCGCGCTTGCGAACGGGCTTCCCGTCTGGATTGTCGAGATGCGCGAGGTGCCTCTCGCGAACATCTCGCTCATCGTCAGGGCTGGCGCGGCGGCGGATCCTGCGGGCAAGTTCGGTCTGGCCCACTTCACCGCCGCGATGCTCGACGAGGGCGCCGGCACGCGTGACGCGCTCGCCCTGGCCGATGCCGTCGAGTTTCTTGGCGCGTCACTCTCGACGGGCAGCTCCTTCGACATCTCGACCGTCCGTCTCTCCACGCCGGTGTCGAAACTGGACGATGCCCTGCCGGTGATGGCGGACGTGGCGCTTCGACCCACGTTCAGCGCGACGGAGATCGAGCGGTTGCGCAAGGAACGGCTCACGTCGCTGCTGCAGACGCGAGACAACCCGGGCGCGCTGGCGAGCGCGGCGTTCGCACGCATGATCTACGGACCCCGCCATCGCTACGGCACGCTCGGCATGGGCAACGACGCCTCGAACGGCGAGATGACGGCAGCGGACCTCCGCAGCTTCTACGCGAAGTTCTACCAGCCCCAGAACGCCCACCTCATCGTCGTGGGCGACGTGACGGCGGACAGCGTGATGCCGAAGCTCCAAAGAGTGTTCGGCGGATGGAAGAACGGCGCGGCTCCCGTGAAACCAGTCGTCGAAACGGCCGCGCAGCACGGAGCCAGGCAGATCTACCTCGTGGACAAGCCCGGCGCGGCGCAGTCGCAGATTCGCATCGGCTGGATCGGCGTGGCGCGATCGACGCCGGACTACTACGCCCTCGACGTCCTCAACACGGTGCTCGGCGGATCGTTCTCGTCGCGGCTCAACATGAACCTGCGCGAAACGCACGGGTATTCGTACGGCGCGGGATCGTCGTTCGACATGCGACTGTCCGCGGGGCCGTTCACGGCGTCGGCAGGCGTGCAGAGTGACAAGACGGTGGAGTCGCTGCAGGAATTCTTCAAGGAACTGAACGGCATTCGACAGCCGATTCCGGCCGACGAACTCACCCGCGCCAGGAACTACCAGGCCCTGGGCTTTCCTGCCGAATTCGAAACCACCGCGGGCATGGCCGGCAATCTGATTCAGATGGTCGTGTACGGACTGCCGGAGACGTACTTCAACGAATACGTCGCGAAGGTGCTCGCCGTGACCCCGGCGGACGTCTCGCGCGTGGCCCAGCAGTACATCCAGCCGGACCGGTTCGCGGTCGTGGTCGTGGGCGACCTGGCGAAGATCGAAAAAGGGATTCGTGCCGCCAACCTCGGGCCCGTTCGCGTCGTGACAGTCGACGAGGTGCTGAAGTAGACCGCGTCGTCGTTGCCGGCGCCGGCGCGGCCGGTCTCGTCGCCGCGATCTTCGCGGCGCGGGCCGGCCGCCGCGTGACGCTCCTCGAGGGCACATCCGACGGCGGACGGAAGATCCTCATCAGCGGCGGCGGACGCTGCAACATCCTGCCTGAGGCCATCCAGCCCGAACGATTCGTCTCCGAAACGCCCGCGCTGGTACGGCGCCTGCTGAAGTCGTGGCCCCTGGCGGGTCAGCGCGCGTTCTTCGAGGGCGACCTCGGCATCCCCTTGAAGCTCGAGGCGGAGGACCGGAAGTACTTTCCCGTGTCGGACCGCGCGCGCGACGTGCGCGATGCGCTCGTGTCCGCGGCGCGGGCGGCGGGCGTCACGATGTCGTTTCACACGCGCCTCACCGGGCTGCATCCGCATCGGGGGACGTGGCTGGTCGAGACCTCCCAGGCGCCCATCGAGACCCACGCGGTGATCCTGGCGACCGGCGGATGCTCGGTGCCGTCCACAGGCAGCGACGGCGTGGTCTTCGACATGGTTCGGGCGCTCGGACACACCGTGCATCCGACGTACCCGGCGCTCACGCCGCTCGTGGCCGAGCCGCCTGTCCATGCGTCGCTGTCAGGCGTGTCGCTGAACGTGCGCCTTCGCGCCCGGTGGGGCGGCCGCGACACCGAAGCCCACGGGGGCTTCCTGTTCACGCATCGCGGCTACAGCGGCCCCTCGGTCCTCGACGTCTCTCATGTGGCCGTGCGGAGCCGGTTGGCTGGTGAACATGCCTCGGTGCGCGTGCGGTGGTCGAGCCTCGATCGCGAGGACTGGCTCGGTGCGATCGAAGGGCACCGTGGACTCGCGTTGTCTCTCGTCTCACGCCACGTCCCATCGCGTCTCGCTGACCGTCTTCTGATGGAATCGGAGATCCCGCCCGGCAGAAGGACGTCAGAACTGCGACGAACTGAACGAACCGCGCTCGTCGAAGCGCTGACGTCGTACGAGCTCCCGTGGACGGGCGACGAGGGATTCAAGAAGGCCGAGGTCACGGGCGGCGGCGTGGCGCTCGACGAGGTGGATCCGCGCACGCTCGAGAGCCGCCGAGCACCCGGCCTCTTCTTCTGCGGCGAGATCCTCGACGCATTCGGCCCGATCGGCGGCCACAACTTCGCCTGGGCCTGGGCGACGGGACGCTCCGCCGGAATTGGGGTCAGACTAGGGTCAGACCGGGGTCAGACCGGGGTCAGACCTCTTTGAGTCTTCAAAGACAGGATTTGGGGCTTGGTTGGTGGTCTGACCCCTGTCTGACCCCTGTAGACTCCCCCTGTAGACTCGCCGGTACCGGAGGATCCCCGATGTTCCTGTCCAGACGCGACTTCCTCGTTCGCTCTGCCGGAGTTGTTGCTGCCACCTCTTTCGCGCAGACTGCGACTGGTCACGCGATGCAGCCGGCGGCGTCTGCGCCGCAAGCGCCACAGTGGGCACCGGTCTTCACCGAACTCCGGCGCAACGTCGGCTTCTACATGGGCCGCGGCGGGACCATCGGGTACCTCATCGACAAGGGCGCCGTGGTTGTCGTCGACAGCCAGTTCCCTGATTCGGCAAAGGCCTGCGTCGAGGGCCTGCAGGAGCGCTCCAAGAACCGCGGCGTGGATCTGCTCATCAACACGCATCACCACGGCGACCACACGGCCGGCAACATCGCGTTCAAGGGAGTCGCGAAGAGCGTGCTCGCGCACGAGCGCGCGCTCGAACTGCACAAGCAGGTCGCGTCCCAGCCCCCACGCGGCGGCGGCCCGCCGGCCGAGCAGTTGTTTGCCGACAGGACGCTGTCGGCGACCTGGCGCGAGCAGCGTGGTGATGAGTGGGTGAACTGCAAGTTCTACGGCCGAGCCCACACGAGCGGCGACATCACCATCACTTTCGAGCGCGCGAACATCGTGCACATGGGCGATCTGATGTTCAACCGCCGCCACGCCGTCGTCGATCGCCCATCCGGAGCGTCGATGAAGAACTGGATCGTGGTGCTCGAGAACATCGTCAAGGATCACGGCAACGACACGATCTACATCTTCGGCCACGCCGGCCCGGTGCAGCCGCCGGCGTCGGGCCTGTACCCGGTCACGGGGCCGCGCGCGGACGTCCTGTATTTCCGCGACTACCTCACGGCGCTGCTGGCGTACGTGCAGGCGGAGATCAAGGCAGGCCGGACACGCGAGGAAATCACGGCCGTCCGGACGCCGCTCTCGAAGTTCGAGACGCACGGCAATCTCACGGCGGGCATCCTCGGCAACGCGTACGACGACCTCATGGCGACATAGCTGGTCTGGTGCACCGCGCAATTTCGCGCGCGCCTCTTACTTCATCGTTTTGTCGATGATGTAGACCTGCGCTGACCGGGGCGCCATCGTGACCACCCAGCGCGGACCAGCCGGTTCGGAAAGCATCGCCAGCGGGGGCCCGCCGAGCCAGCTCACCCACAGCGCGTACGGCACGTCCGTCGGAAGTCTGATCGACGCCGTGGTCGTTCGATTCCAGTTGTTCGTCGCGATGATCACCCACGAGCGGCCGGCGTCGAGGAGTACGGCGCTGACAAACACGACATCGTCCTGCGGCCTGGTCGGTCCCACCAGGATCTTCGGGCCCGGCCGCAGCATCGCCACGAGGTTGGCGTTGGCGTCGAGTTGACGGGCAATCGCCTGCGCCGCGCGCGCCCAGGACTTCAGCGAACCGTCTTTCTGTTCGAGCCCGGCGCCCGTCGTCGAGCCACTGTCAAACGCGATCGACCGGGCGCCCCGCGCCACGGCGCTCCACGCCAGAGGGGTGACGATGCTCGACGTCGACGGACTGATGACGATGTCCACGCGATCCAGCGGCTTCATCACCGTCCGGGTCGTGAGCGCGATCGGGCGATCCTGGATGCGGACCTGGAGACCCACGATCGCCGCCATGCGATGGAGTTCCGGCAAGCCGGCCTGATTCGCCCTCGGCCACGTAATCGCCTGAAACCCCAACGCACGGATCGCGCCGAGCTCGCTCTGTTGCGGTACGCCAGCGGGGGTGCCGCGATACCAGACAGAGACGACCGGGTCCTCCGCGGCGGCCGTGCGGGGCGACAGGAGGACCGCAGCTGCGAGCGCGCTGATCAGGATGTGACGGAGTCGGCGCACGCGTAGGGATCGCACAGTCGTCGGGTCTAGTCGACGATGCCGGCCTTTGGCGCGAGGGCCTCGCGCATCTGCTTGAGATGGTGGATGCCGTGCCCGGCCATCTGCACGGTGAGGTTGCTCACCGACAAGATGCCGTACTCGGGATGGACGACCTCGATCTCGCGGTCGGATGCCGAGAGTGGCTGGATGATGCCGATGTTCATGCGGCGGGCGCCGTCGAACGCGGCGAACGCCGTGGCGCCGTCAACGCCGCCGGCGTGCAGTAACAGGGCGTCCTGATCGACGAGCTGGACCCTGAAGCCGGGGGACGCCAGCGCGCACATGACCCGGTAGCCGAAGATCATTTCCCACTGCGCCACATGCACCATCACCTGGCGCATCGTCCACTTCCCCGGCGCCCAGGGCTGGTTCCACGAGGCATCGGCCAGGAGCGCGGCGGCGTCCCGGTATTCCTCGAGAGTCGTGGTCAGGAGATCGACGGGATTCTGGTCGCCGACGTGCTGTGAGTAAGGAACCGCCATTCCCAATTATGGGGTCAGACTGGGGTCAGACTGGGGTCAGACATCAGTTCGACTAGACGGGACTGAACTTACAGGCCGAAATGATGTCTGACCCCAGTCTGACCCCAGTCTGACCCCCAGTCTGACCCCCGTCTGACCCCGCTTGCGAGGTTACGCAGCTGCCGGGTACGCCGGGCGATCAGTCTGCTTCGGCCGGCTGACCGCCGCGTCCACGGAGTAGCCACCGGGACCGGTCATGAGCAGGGCCAGGCTCGCGAGCATCAAGGTCAGTGTGAACTCGTAGCCCGTCGGCATGAAGAAGCCGTTCGCGAGATGCGCGGTCACCGTGGCCACCCCCATCGCACCCGCGATGAGGAGCGCCGCCACGCGCGTGAACGCACCGGCGAGAAGCGCCATGCCGCCGCCGAGCTCGACGATCGTGATGAGTGCGGCGCTGAGGCCGGGCAGTGGCAGGCCGAGCGCGGCCATCGCGCCGGTGACGCCGGCGTGTCCGAACACGAACGCCTTCTGGCCGCCGTGCATCACGAAGACGATGCCGAGCGCCACGCGAAGAACCAGAAGACCGCGATCGATCCAGCGAGAGTGACGAGTATCCATACGTGCCTCCATCAATTGGTAGAACGATTAACGTTGAAACGACTATTTTCGCAAACTGCGGCAACCACGGCCGGCCGCAACGCGCCCGGCCTTCCGGACCCGGCGTTCTTACGGGATGACCTCCTCCATGAGCCGCCGCAACTCGGCG
>CAZJTG010000208.1:0-7007 GCA_964548865.1 uncultured Solibacteraceae bacterium | reverse complement strand
AGCTCGAGGATCCAGATTTCGCCCCGCTGCACCATCCGCACGTCCTTGATCTTCTGCAGGTGCTCCGCGTCGAGCGCGTTGGCCACGCGCAGAATCGCGGCGAGCTTGTTCACGATGAGGCGGTCCGGCGCGTCGAGGACCACGTACGGCAGATGGCTCTTCTGGGGCAGACCCCGCCGGTGGTACCGCGCGATGTTCGAGACCATCGCGGTCTCGTTGTCGGTCAGGCCGAAAATCTGGGAGGACGCGAGCAGGTACTGCGAGTGCTTGTGGTGCGAGCGCAGGCTGACGAACGCGCCGATGTCGTGCAGCAGGGCCGCCACTTCCAGGAGCAGCCGCTCCCGCCGGCCCAGGCCGTGTTCGGTCGACAGCGCGTCGAAGAGCTTCGTCGAGAGCGTCGCGACGTGCCGCCCGTGCGCGCGGTCGTAGCGGTACTTGAGGCCGAGCGCGTCCGCGCTGGCGAGTACCTGGCGCTCGAAGTCCGCCGCGCCCAGCCGCCCGCCGGGCTCCGCCATGTCGAGCAGCACGCCGGCACGGAGCGACGCGTCCGAGACGACGAGCCGTCGGGCGCCGGTTTCGACAAGCAGGGCCCGGTACACGAGCAGCGCCGGCACCAGGGACTCCGCTTCCGAGGCCGACAACGGGAACCGATCGACCAGCGCCTCCTCGTCGAGCCCCTCGACCTGGTCCGAGAAGCCGAGAAACGCCTCTCGCGTGATCACGCGGGTTTCATCCGATCGGCTGTCCGCTATCTGGGCCGCCGCGAAGCGGATGTCACCGCCAATGGCGATGACGTGCGTCACGCGATCGAGCGGGATGTCCACGCGGATTTCCTCGACGAGATTCGCGATGAAGCGCTTGAGCAGGCTGACCTGCATGTCCGTCGGCTGGCGGCCGAGGCTGAGTTGCTGCCGCATCCGGATCGTCCCCATCGCGTACACGCCGGAGCGATTGGGACGGCCGCGGCGCAGCAGGGTCAGATCGGTGCTGCCACCGCCGACCTCGACAACGAGCGTCCACGCACCCCGGAACGCCGGCTCGGTGGCGAGGCGCTGCTTGACCGCCAGGTAGACCAGGCGGCTCTCCTCGGCCTCGTTGATGATCTCGAACACGAGCCCGGTCCGCGCGCGGATGCGGTCGAGGAACATCTCGCCGTTCCGGGCCTCGCGGACCGCGCTGGTGGCGACGGCGCGCATCTGGACAACGCCGTACGCGTCGAGAATCTTGCGGAATCCCTCCAGGGCGCTGACCGCCGTGTCCACCGTGTCGGAGCGGATGACCCCGGTCGAAAAGGCGTCGTGACCGAGCGGGACGGCGCGTATGGCTTCCTCGAGGATGCGGACAGGGTGGCGCGGCGCGACCTCGGCGACGACGAGTCGGATGGCGCTGGCGCCCATGTCGAGGACGGCGGCGGGACGAGGCCCGGTGGATGAGGCTCCCTGAGCAGGCACGGCTCGAACAGTCTGTCAGAGAACGGTGCCGGCTCGGAAACATGCGACAACGGTGTAACGTGACGGACGGGGACGTCTACCCTCCTAGGGCCTGATGACCTGGGCGAATCCCGTCGTGTTCACATCCCGGAACATTGGCGTGCGCGGCGGCAGCAGCGCGGGCGTCAGGAACTCGACGTCGAAGTTGTAGCCGCGGGTCGGCGGCGAGTAGACGTCGGCGCAGCACTTGTAGGTACCGATGGCCTGGCGGCTGAAGAAGAAGCTCGCGATCGATCCACGGAAGTTGAGCGTGACGCCGGCCCAGTTCTCCAGATAGCGCAGGAAGTTGTGCGCGCCGCCGTCAGTGCCGTAGTCCTGGTACGTGCCGGCGATCCAGGGAAACGCGCGGCCTTTGCCGGCGATGACGGCGAATCGGTAGCTCGTCTGTGTCGCGACGCGCGGCGCCTGATTGTGCGGGTCTACCAGCGACGCCCGATCGTTCCAGGCATTCGACAGCAGCGTGACGGCGTCCGCCAGCACGGCCGTCGCCACATGGGCGTTCGGAAACGAATTGCTGTTGGCGTTCCAGTTGCCCTGGAGGTAGACGGGATTCTCGGAGGCGATGGTCAGCCCAGGCGCCACGAGATTGCCGGCCGCCCCGTTCACGAGCTTCAGCGCACGCCGGAAGAAGATCGCCGGGTTGCGCGAGGCGATGGCTTCGCGCTGCGCCGATGACAGTGCTCCGGCATCGTCAACGCTCGTCCAGGGACGCGCCCCGGCCGCAAACGGTGCGGTCATGCCCGCCAGCAGGCGCGGGATCTGACCGTAGGTATCGAGCTGGCCGTTGAGATTGAAGTCCTCGCCCGTATCGAGTTGGCCGTTGGGCGTGCCGCTGCCTGCGGCCGGGTTGACCACGTCCTCGAACCCGTACTCCCCGGTCTCCTGATTCAGCGCATTGCGGTTCGTCCGGCGATCGGAGAAGTACACCGTGAAGCCGTTCACGCTGAGCGCGTTCGCGCCGCTCGCGCCAATGGTGCCCTGGAACCAGCGCGACAGGTTGCGAGCGTCGATCTCGATGTAATGAATGATGCCGCCGAACTGCGGCGCGGCCGTGTCGATCGTGCCATCCCGCAGCACGCCCTCGCGCGTGTCGTACAGCACGAGCGGCGAGAAGTTCCTGCCGGCCTGGCGGGAGGCGGCAGCCTGCGTGTGCCAGCAGCCCGCGTCGCGATTGCGGAATCGCTGGATCCGGATTACAGCATCCGGGCTGGGTTGCTGGCAGTTGTTAGGACCGCCGCCCGGGACGCTCCACTGCATCCCGGCAATGCCGAGGTTCATGATTTCCTGAGTCACGTCAACCCAGGTCCCGAGCGCGTTCCGCATCTCGATCTTCAGGAAACCGCCAACGAGCGGCTGTCCGGCGGGCGTGCGCGAGCCGTAGCGTTGGTGTGTCGCGGCGTCGCCGGCCTGCTGGACGCCGGCCGACTCGGCGAAGTGGGGCCGCGCGTCGCTGATGGCGTACCACGCCGGCTCCGCGACGGCGGCGCCGACGACATTGCCCAGGTTCACCGGTGCCGTCGCGGTGACGCCCGGCAGGTTCGTGATATCCGCGGCGGTATCGGACAGGAGAATGCGCAGGCTCGCCAGCGTGAACATGCGCTCGGCGAGCACGTTCGGGTTCGACACGTGTTCGTTGACAGCCGGGCGCCGCACGAGGTCGATGGGCGCCGCACCGAACGTCGTGATCGGAAGATCCAGCCGTCGGGCGCCCGTCCGCCCGTTCGTAATCCGCGAGTTGTACGTGCCGGTGGAGACATTCGACCAGACCGGTTCGTTGACCGACGTGCCCACGCCTCCCGTGAGGCTGCCCTCGGTCACGAGGAGATTCCGATACGCATTTGGCGCGGTGCTCACACGCACGTTGCCGGTGTACCCGCTGCTCGTGTTCCAGCCGTTCGAGAGCGTCGTGCGAACGACCTCGCCAACGGCCGTGACTCGATCGGCCAGCGTCAGCGTGGCGCCGGACGCGAGAAACAGATTCTGGTTGGAGTGCACGCGGCCCCCGAAGTTGAAATCGGGACCGGCGAAGAAACTGAGGTCGTTCTCCGAGAAGATGCCGAACTGGAAGACCGGAATCGCGACGGTCTGCAGCGTCCGGGTCAGCGTGGTCTCCGACCGATCGGGCAGCCGCGCGGTCACGCGCATGGTGTACGGCGTCGCGAGGCCGACCAGGCCCTGGAAAGGCCCGGCATTGACCGTCGTGACGGACGCCGTCGGGTTGCCGGCGAGATCCACGGGGAAATTGATCGTGTAGCCATCGGTCCCGTCGGCTTCGAGCCAGGTCGCGCCGCCCACTGCTGGCGGCAGATTGGCGAGCACGTTGATCTGCGCTCCCGTCGGCGCCACGTTGACGGAGAAGAGATCGCCGAGGTCGGACGTCAGCTTCTCAAGACCTGCGTGCGCGGTGTAGAACGCCTGCGTACGCGTGCCGTCGAGCGCGCGGACGCGGGCGTCGGTCACGACCAGCGCCATCAGCCCCGCGGCGATGCCTGCCATCAGAATCATGACGAGCAGCGCGCTCACGACCGCCATGCCGGAGTCCGAGATCGAATTCGCTGAACGGTTCATGTCTCCCTGCTCCCTACCCCCGGTACCCCGCACCCCGAACCCGGCACGCTATTGATACCTGTCCACGAACGAGAGACTCCGCAACCCAACCTGCGTCGCGATGGAGTTCCTGAAGTAGTTGTTCGTCTTCGGACTCTTGTCGATCGACCGCGCAGACAGGAACACGTTGACCTTGCGGATCTGGTGAGGGCTGTTGGCGACGGGGGGCGCCGCGACGTTCGACGGATTCGTCACGCCGTCGACCAGGTCGAAGGTGAGTTGCAGGTTCTCGGCACCCAGCGCAATCGCGAGCTGATTGCCGGCGTTGACTTGCCGGACAAGCCGCGGCAGTTGCGGGTCCGTCGTGTTGTCGATGTAGTAGGTCACCATCACGATGCGAGTCGCGGTCGTCGGCGGGTACAGGTTTGGCCCGATTTCCAGCTGCTGCAACGACCCCTGCGCGGCATTGGTCTGGTTGATGCCCAGCGGGTCGTTCGGCGCGACCGTCACCTGCTGCAGCGGGCCACCGGGAATGTGGGTGATGACGCGCATCGCATTGCCCAGCGCGTTGCTGAACAGCAGTAGATCCCCCACCTTCAGGCCGTCTGGTCCCCCGATGGACGTCCGGGGATCCACGCGAATCTGATTGCCGTTGCCATTGATGTCCGTCAACGGGAACTGCGAAAGACCAAGCGTCGCATCCTCATAGAGGATCGTCACGATGTCCGTCTGCACCCCCAGCATCGTCGGTCCAAGGCTGGACCCAGGCGAGACCGCCGGCAGCGTGACCCACGTGGCCGGGAACGTCAGCGCGGTCGGACCCGGGCGGACGATGGCCGTGGACCCGGCTCCGGACGGAATCGGGACGCCGCCCTGCGGAATGCCCCGGCCCGCCTGGATGAAATCCCGGACCATGAGGCTGGTCGCTACCTGCAGGTTCTGGTTCGTCTCCGACACGATGCGCGTCGAATCCGCGAGTTGCACGGAGTTGTTGAACATGCCGAGCGCGGCACCGATCACCATGAGTGTCAGCATCGTCGCGACCAGCGACTCGGCCAGCGAGAAGCCGGCGTCGTCCGGCTGCGGTGAGGCGGCCCGCTGCTCATGCATACGAGGACAACATGGTGGTCAGCACGTAGGTGCGCGTGCCGTGGGCGGATGGATACCGAATGATGACTCGGAGTTGCCGGAGGTTCGGTCCGACGGAGCGAATCTCGATCTCGCGCGAGAAGCCTGCCAGGGGCGTCAGCTGATCATCGGCGGTGCCCAGCAGGTTGTCGGGCCCTGGCCGCACGACGTTGACGACGGCGCCATCGTCAGCGGTATTGACGATGCCGTCGGGACCGGGATCGCGCACGGGCTGCGCGCCGTCCCGGAAAATTCCCCCACCGTCGCCGGCGATGCCGACGACGTTCCGAATCTGCGCCCACGCCAGGATGCGGTTGTCCCGGGCCTTGAACACGCTCTCGGCGGCCTCGGCCGCGCGCTGCGTTGCGATGATCTGATCCTGGTTGCCGATGAGCTGCCGCGCGCTCACGGTAATGGCGGCCACCAGCCCGAGCGCACCGACCGCGAGCAGGATCATGGCCACCATGACCTCGACGAGCGTGAATCCCGAATCCGAAACGGTGGAACGGCGCATCGGCTATCTCCTCCACGCCGATCCGTTCCAGCGATACGATCGCAGCGTCGCTGTCGGACCGAATACGGTCAGCGCGCGGGAGGTCATCGGCTTGCCAACCTGCCCGAGAAAGATGGAGCCATTCACGGGATTGCCGGCGGCGTCGGTGAACATGCCGTCGGCCGTGAACATCACGGTCGCGGCGCCGCCGAACGACACAGCCT
The DNA here is from genome assembly GCA_964548865.1 of uncultured Solibacteraceae bacterium. Lineage (GTDB taxonomy): Bacteria > Acidobacteriota > Vicinamibacteria > Vicinamibacterales > SCN-69-37 > DASUGC01. The sequence continues at coordinate 1,125 of CAZJTG010000208.1, read as the reverse complement.
GCGCCCGGCCGAACCCGTCGGGGGTGTCGGGTTGGCCCGGAAACAGGAGGAACTCCGTACGGTTCTCGAGCACCGCCGTATAGAGCAGCGTGGTGCCGCTTGGAATGTTGTGGCGCACGATGCGGATCATGTTGGGCGCGGTGAACTGCACCTCCACATCGCGGCGTTCGTTGATCGCGGTCTCCCTGGCGAGCTTCAACTGCCAGTTGACGATGCGCATGTTCGCATCGCCCTGGATGGCGGCGGCGGCTTGCGGGTAGAAGCCCGAGGCAATGGCGTACGTAAAGGTCGCCAGGGTGAGAACGGCCAACACCTCAATGAGGGAGTAGCCGGACTCGCTCGTCCGACGGTCGACGGTCCCGTGGGTCACAGCTTCACGAGATAGAGGCAACCGCCGTACCAACTCCTGCGGGCGAACGCGGCGGCGGATCGTGATCGATTGTGGGGCCCTTCACCGCGAAACGGGCCAAAATCCGGCAGGCAGGGACGTTTTCTGTCAGGGGACGGTGCCTCGCCCTGGGTTGGGAGTTGTGTTCGCCTTGACGCAGCGCGCCGTCAAAATCGTTCCTAATCCTAGGGCCTGCGATAGACACGGACGACGCGAATCGGCGGATCAAGTGTCTCGGTACGGTACGCGCCGGCTGACCCCGTCTTCGACGCCTGGATCTTCCGCACGACGTCCATGCCGCTGACGACGCGGCCGAACGCGGCGAACCCCTGCCCGTCCGGGTTGCGCCTGCCCCCGAAGTCGAGCTCGAACTGGTCGCCGATCGCGATGAAGAACGACGATGTCGCGGTGTCCGGTCCGCCGCGCGCCATCGAGAGCGTGCCGTCGGCATGCCTGATGCCGGTGACGGTCGTGCGCTCGAGGGGGATGGGCGGAAACATCTCGGCCCGCCGCGAGGGATCGCTCTGAAACTGAATCACCTGAATCTCGACGTCCTTGCGCGTCGTGTTGTCCGGCCGTACGGCGCGGTTGACGACGCCGCCATCGTAGAACTTCCCGTCCACGTACTTCAGGAAGTTCGCCGCCGTGACGGGGGCGCGCGCCACATCGATCTCCATCATGATGCTGCCGAGTTCGGTCTCGCAGACGACGGTCACCGGCGGCTTCTGGGGCGCCTG
>CAZJTG010000207.1:0-7008 GCA_964548865.1 uncultured Solibacteraceae bacterium | reverse complement strand
GCCGCCGGCGCTGGCGCGGGCGGCCGCGGGCGGTGAGCACGTTCCGGCGGAGCGCTCGGTCGCGGCGCCGGCGCAGCCGCTGCGGCCTGGGCGCCGAGGGGCGACAGGTGCTGCCGCAACAGCGCCTCCATCGCCCGGCCGCCCACACGCGAGACGCGGACGCGAGGACCCGCCTGGCCTGACACGTATTCGATGCTCCAGAAATGCTGCAGCCCTCGAGTGAAGATCGCGGCCTCGCGATCCGCCCACGGCGCATGGACGGCAACCGCGAGAAACGGCGTCACGTTGGCGAACCCATCGCAGACAATCTGAAGATCCGGGCTCAGCGCAAGCGCGCGGTCTCCTGTCCGCGCGAGGTTCCGGCCGACCAGCGACGCGGCGCCCCGATCGAGATGCTCGCCGTTCGGCGCGTACTGCGGAGCCGCGAACCGCGCGAGTACGGACACCAGCCATCGATGATCGATCCGCGACGTGCCGGCCGCGACGTGGTGAGCCGCCAGATCTCGTGTCACCGCTCCGCGCCCCGCCGGACGACGTTCAATGCACGCCTGGAGCAACTCCTCCCGATGCGCGTCGGCCAGCGCAGCCAGCACGGTGAACTCCTCGAGCGAAAAGTCGTGCCGAAGCGCCGGAGCATCGGGCACCGTTCGCCATGGCATCAATTCATCGATCTCGGCAAGGATGGCATCGACGGACCAGTCGCCGAACAGCTGGTAGTGCCCGTCGCTCGTGCGCGCCAGGCCGCTGATGCCACCCGTGCCGGCGAAGTACTGCCCTTCGCCAACGCCCTCGATGTGGAACGTCGCCTGCATCACGGGATCCGCCAGCGTGAGGACCATCGCCTGCCACTCGGGAACCATCGCGCCCGCCGTCGAGCAGGCGCCCTTCGCGGCAAGCGAAGCGATCGTTCCGCGGTCCGCAGCGGCGCGCGGAAGGCCGGCCAGCGGCGATGTCGCCGCCGGAACGGCGCCGGCCATTCGGAGCAACGCACTCACCTCTGCCGCGGTCACCTGTTCTGTCGTCACTATCTGCCTCCCCGGTTCGCTCGCGCGATCCACTCGGCGGCGCCGATCGGATCGCCGATCTTCTTGTCCTCGATGGCGTTGCCGATGATGTCGGCCAGCTTGCTGTCGCCTCGCGCGGCAGCGCCGTGACGAAGCTCCTGCAGTTGATCGAAGCTGTAGTTCTTCGCCAGGCTCTGGACCTGCGAGTAGTCAGGCAGCTGGCCCGGCGGCGGCGCGGTGACGTCCTTCGGATCGACGGGCGCCCGGTAGCCACGCTCGGCGAGCACGTCATCGAGGGCACTTGCGTCCCGAGCGCGTCCTTCTGCGCGCGCCTGGTTGCGAGCGCTCAACAACTGATCTTCTGTGTAGTTGCTGGTCAGGTTTTGCCGCTGTTCCCAGGTCAGCGGCCTTCCTGCTTCCGGAAGATCGTCCGCCTTGACGCGCGAGACGGGCGTGGCTTCCGGAGGCGCCGGCGGAGTGTCTGGCGTGTCCGGTCTCGGGGTCTGCCCGGATCTTTCCCACGGCATGACGACGTCGGGCCGTTCCGGCTCGGGCCGCACGCCTCGTTGTTCGAGCGCCTTGCCGATCGCATCGACCTCGGCAGCGTTGTTGCTCGAGCGCGCCATCTGCTGCATCGCCTTGAGATGCTCTGTCGTCAACCCGTCGTAGTCCCCGGCAGCCGGGCTCGGCGTGGGACTTCCGGCGGCCGGTTGCTTCACGCCGGGCCGCGACAGATTCGGGTCCGTCCTGGCGCCCTGATCGACTCCGTCCGTCGCAGGCGGCCTATCGGTGCCCGGACGCGACAGATTCGGGTCCGTCCTGGCGCCGAGATCGACCTGGTCTGGTGCCGGCGGTGTGCGGCTCGCACCGGGTCGCGGCAGGTTGGGATTCGTCACGGCGTCTGGATCGATGTCGGACGTCGCCGGACGATTTCCCTGTCCCTGCGCGCCCTTCATCCGTTCCATCAACTGATCGAGCTCCGCCTTCCGCTTCTGGCCTTCGGCAGCTCGCTGCGCCCGCTCCTGCTCGGCCGCCGCGGCGGCCCGCTGTTCCCGCTCGGCCGGTGTCAGGTTCGCTTCTGCCTCCCGCGCGGCCTTCGCCTCGGCGGCGGCCTGTTTCCTCGCCTCGATCGCCGCGTCGAGCCGCGCGTCTTCCTCGGGGCCGTACGAGCTCTTTCGTTTCGCAGCCTCGGCCATCTTGCTCGCGCCGGCTTCATCGCCGTCGTTGCGCAGCAGTTGTTCGCGCTGCCTCAGTTCCTCCAGCGTGTATTTCCTGCTCAGTTCGTCGACCGACGGTACCGGGCGATTTGCACGCGCCTCGGCGCCGAGATCATCGAGCTGCTTCTTCATGGCGTCGTCGTAGACGTCCGCCCGCGTGGTATTGCCCCGGGCTCGCGCCTCATCGCGAACGGCGGCGAGTTCCCCAAGATCCTGCTCCGCAAGATCCTTGACGACCTGGTCACGGTTCGGCGGCGCCGGCGGCGGCGATGCCTCCTTGTTGCGGTTGAGCGCCTCACGAAGGATGTCTGCCTGCTTCTTGTCGCCCTCGACTCGCGCCGTGAGTTCTCGGGCCTCGAGTTCCTTGCGTGAGACGTCCTTCAACGTGTCGACCTCGGCCTGACGAATCGCATGATCCGGCGGTGGCTCTGGAGCGACCGGTGGCTTGCTGTCGCCCGCTTTACGCTTCAGCGCTTCGCGCAGCAGGTCGGCCTTCTGTTTGTCCTGCGCGATCAACTCGGCGTCGGTAAGCTGGCGCTTCAAGTCGCTTTCGTTCTGCTGCGCGAGCCGGTTGACCTCGCGCTCCCGCGCAGCTGCAGCTTCCGCCTTCTGCGTTGGAGTCGTGTGCCGTTCGAACGATCCGTCGTCCCGGACCTTGCCGGGGTACTTCTCACCCGGTCGCGCGCCGGGTCCTTCATAGTCGCGGGGCGGGCCCGTCTCTTTCTGGCCGGTGACGAGATCCGGAAAATATGGATCGCCGTCGGCATCGACGCCTTCCGGGATCCCCATGTCGACCTTCTTCCCGGTGTCCTTGTCGGTCACCCAGCGTTTGCGCCACGGCTGATCCGCGTCGGGAGGCGGATCGATGTCCTGGCCCTTGATCTTCGCGGGCCCGGGTTTCTCGAAGCCGCCGCGTTCAGGTGGCCTCAAGCTTTGGTCGTAGGGATCGGACAGGCCGACGCGCGGACCTTCGTCTGATCGAGGACCAACAGACGGTCCCGAAGTCGTCGATCCCTCGCCCCAGGGATCCGTCGCGCTTGCGCCCTTTCGCGGCGGCGCCATGTCTGGCGCCGAGCCGCCCCCGCGCTCTGGCGGTTTCATCCACGGTTGTTTGGGTTCGGACAGGCCGACGCGAGGTCCCTTGCCGGGGTCCGCGACGGACGGTGGACTCGACGTGTAGTCGTCCCAGGGATTCGTCTGCGGCCCTGCCGGCCCAGGTGGCGGAGGGGTGGACCAGTCGATCGGCTTCTTCCATCCACCGCCAGGTTTGCCGAGCGTGTTCGTCGTGGCCGCGCCGATCTTTCCTCCGATGGCGCCGTCGATGGCGCCCTCGAGGACGTCGCCGCCGGTTGCCTTGGCGGTCACGGCGCCCAGCACCGCTCCGGTCGTCGCGGGATTGTTGGCAATCGCGCTGGCCACCGTCCCCGAGGCCGCCGCGGCGCCACCCACGGCCGCGCCGACACCAGCGCCCAGCGCACCGCCGACCATGCCCTCGCGTGCTCCCGAGGCAGCCCCGCGCAGTAACGTGTTCCTGTCCAGGTTGCCGGCATCGCTGGCCGCCTTGAGGGCCCCGGCTCCAGCTCCAAGGTACGTACCCGCGGTACCGGCGGCGACCGCGCCGGCCACGCCTCCGCCGACCGCCGCACCGGCGCCCCCGGTGGCGATCGCGCCGACGATATTGATCGATCGATCGCGTACCTGCCTGGCCGCCTTTTCGGCCAGCGCCAAGGCGTCGCTGGCCCGGCCCTCTGCGTCTGCGAGGGCCTGGGCGTCGTCCCGTTGCTGCTGCGCGAGGTCACGCTTCGCTGCCTTGACGCGGTTGACGAAGTCCTCCAGTTTGTCTTTGTTGACGCTGCCGTCGGCGTTGTAGACGTCCGGGTTGCGGGCGATATCGATGCCCGCGGCGGAGTTCAGGTCGCCGCCGGCCACGCGTTTCAGCGTGTCCTGCAATCTGTCATCGAGTTCCTTCCGGTTCTTCTCCGCCAGCGCGAGTTCGCGGTCGCGCGCCGCATCGCGCTCGTCCAGCAACTGATTGCTGCGATCGACGGCCTCCTGCGTCTCCTTGTCCCATGTCTTGCGGTACTCATCGCCGGCCTGTCCGACCTTCCGCTCGAAGTCCGCGAGCGCCTGCTCGTCGATGCGCCCCGTCGCGCGGTAGCGGTCCATCAGGTCGCGGTATTCCTCCTGCAGCTTCGGATTGCCAAGCAGCAGGTTGGGATCGACGGCGTTCCAGCGATCGAGCCATTCCTTTTCTTTTTCCGGAGTCTGAGGCTCGTCAGTCGAGGGCGGTCCGGCGGCGTCAGCGATGGGAAGCAGCGGCCCGAGAGCCGCGCCAATCGCCGGGGCGTAGCCGGCCGTCAACACGTCGACCGCGCCCTGGCTGGCGATCCAGCATCCCAGGTTGAACGCCGGGCACTGCGACTCTGCCCAGCCGCCGTCGTCGGCAAGAAGCGTCAGAGGCAGCAGCACGTCCAGCGCGTTGAGGGCGGCGTAGAACGCCGCGATCAACCCACAGCCCCAGAGCAACGTCATCGCCGCCGCGCCGGGTGTCGCCGGACCTCTGCCGGCGAGCCAGACGTAGCCAAGGACGATGAGCACCGCGGCACCAAGCCAGCCCAATCCGTAAGGCAGAATCGACGCCGCGATCAGCCCGGGAGCGAGCGCCAGCACGAGGGTTTGCGCGAGCCCGGCGCGCACGGCGATCGCACCGGCGCCGGCTTCCTTCATGACGGAGGGCAACATGCCGGTGATGCGAGAAGCCAGCCACTGGCCGGGCTGCGAGAGGCCGAGGTTGGCCCACACCACGCCAAGGCCGATGTTCGCTCCTGGCGTGATTGGCATCACCTGGGCTGCCGCCACGGCGGCGCCCGCCCCGAGGCACCAGGCTCCGCGCTCCTGCAGCGCGAAGTCGGGAACCCGCTGGAACGTCCTGAGGATTGGATCGGTCAGCCTCTTGAACGCGCCGGCGGGCCCGAGCGACGGCATCAGGAAAATGAAGTTCCAGGCATACGCCGACAGCAGTGCCCAGACGAACATCGCCGCCGGCGTAGTCAGCAGCGCCCCGCCACGCGTATTCAACAGGCTGCCGACCCAGCTGCTGGTGGCGCCCGTGCCCTCGTTGACGAACGCCATCAGGAACGTGTGAGTCAGCCACGCCGTCAGTGCCGATCCGATCATCATCGGCAAACGCTTCACGATCAGTTTGGGCAGAGATGCCAGCCAGCGATGGGACGCGGGCGCGGCAGCGGTACTCGGCATTGGAGGACTCTCCTCTATCGTGCGGGCTCGACCACGACGAAGCTGCTGCGCGAACGTCCGGACACGGCCACAGCCACCTGGAATATGTCGAACAGGCCTGACGGTTGGGCGAAAATGTATGACACCGCCTGACCGGCCGCAATGTCGAACGTCTGACTCAGTCCGGGGATCCGGACGGTCGCGCGTTCGGGGCCCGGGTTCTCGATAGTGACCGAGCCACCCGCTTTGAGGCGGACCCAATCGGGATTCAACCGGGCCCCTTCGACGCGAAGAGTACCGGCCCGCACGCGGCGGTCCTGCTCGACGGGCCCGTTCAGGATGTACGCGCCGCAGATCACCACTGGCACCGCGGCGAGCAACAATCTGTGTGCCGGCTCGAGTTGTCGCAACTGGCCGCGGCTCCAGTCCCATCGCTGCACCAGCCAGCCCAGGCCGATCCCGTACGCCACGTGACCGTAGTAGGCCACGACCACCGCCCAGGAGTCCGTGAACAACGCGACGCTATAGGCAAGAGGCGACAGAACGAAGATCGTTTCGAGCACGAAGGCCCATGCGACCGCCCAGATCCAGTGGCGTCCGCGCATCAAGAGCGCATACATGATTCCGAACGTGATGCCGTTCGAGAAGTGATACAGCCAACCCGTGAGATGCGTGAAACGTGAAGAGGCCGGAGCGTCGAGGAGCCAGAGACCGTACAGTTCGATCGGAGCAAACACGCGGCGGCCCGCCATCAGGACCGGCACGCGAGCGATGTCATAGAGCAACGTTCCGACGAATCCCGCAAGCGCGCCGATAGCGATCGCCTCTGCGACTTCGGCATTCCCCCACCGGACCCAGGCGGCCAGCGCCAGGCAGCACGGCAACGCGACCAGCCAGCCGCCCACATCCATCGGCAGCAACCCATACGTGTGCGTCAGCAGCACACCTCCCGAAGGGATGGACAACAAGAACGCGATCACGCGGAGTGAACGCGTGCGGGCTCCCGTCATGTCGCTATCGGTCGAACCGCGCAACGTGCGCGGCAAGCGACTCGATGATGGCGGTGGAGGCTTCGAGTGAGCTTCTCTCCAATCGAACGTAGATCACCACGCGTCCGACGGCGGCGGTGCACTGCCAGACGAGGCAAGAGACGGGCGAACCGCCACGCGTGGAGAACCGGCGTTGAGCGCTGACAACGGACGCCGGGACGTCCGGACCGAGCGTTGTGGTCCCTTCAAAGGACCTCAGAGCGTGGGCAGGTGTTTGAAAGACCGCGAACGTGATTCCACCGATGCGATCCTTCTGGTCCAGGTGCGCCATCACCTGGCCAACTTCACCCGGATCTGGATTGCTGGACTTGACGACGCCAGGTGGAGTGCTGAGTTCCCAGCCTTCATAGGCGGTGGGAGGCAACGGGGCGTCCACCAGTCGCACCACGAGCGGATCAGATGGCGCGGCTTCTCCTGGTTGCCCAGGCTGTTCGGGCCGGCTGGCCTGGGCGGTCCGCGCGGCTGGCCCGAGCGGCGGCGCCGCTGGCGCCTGCCCGAATT
>CAZJTG010000206.1:5658-7013 GCA_964548865.1 uncultured Solibacteraceae bacterium | reverse complement strand
ACATCGAAGGACTGTGCGGCGATGAGCGCCGCAACCGGCGCGCAATGGATGCCGCCGACCATGGAGGTTTCGAACGTCATGAAAAGTCTCTCTCGCATGCTCTTCCTCTTCGGCGGCCTCGTCGTGCTTGGCACGATGGCGTCGTCGATCGTCACGTCGGTCTCCGCCACCGAGGCCACCGGCGCCGTCGTCAGCGCGAAGTTCTCGGGTCCGAAGGCCAATACCGGCACAGTGTCGTACGCGAAGGAGGGGATGAAGCACGTGCTGACCCTCTCGGCGGACTTCAAGGTTCCGGACACGCCCGATCCGCACTGGGCGCTCGTGGATTCGAAGGGCACGATGTTCCTGCTCGACAGGCTGATGCTCAAGGGCGACCGCGTGCAGCGGACGATCGCGGTGCCGGGCTTCGTCGGCGACGTCCAGAAGGTCGTGATCTGGTGCGCGTGGGCCGAAGCGAACCTCGGCGAGGCGGCGTTCGAATCCACCCTCAAGACCCGGTAAGGCGTCCAGCCCATGCGCGCCTTGCGTTCGTTCTTTACGTTCACCGTACTACTGGCCGCGGCGGTTCCCGCCGCGGCCCAGACCGTTTCCCGGCCGGCGCTGACGCTCGATGGCGCAAAGCGCGTCATCGCCGCGGCCGTTGCGGAGGCGAAGGCCAGGCAGGCGCCCGGCGGTGTGATTGCCGTCGTGGACGACGGCGGCAACCTGATGGCACTCGAGCGCCTCGACCAGACGTTTGCCGCCGGTGCGACGATCTCCGTCGGCAAGGCACGCACGGCCGCGATGTTCAAACGGCCGACGCGCGTTTTCGAAGAGATCATCAGGAACGGCCGCACGGCCATGACCGCGCTGCCGGACTTCACGCCTCTGCAGGGCGGCGTCCCCCTCGTGGTGGACGGCGTCATCGTCGGCGGCGTCGGGGTCAGCGGCGCGGCGAGCGCGCAGCAGGACGAGGACCTCGCGATCGCCGGCGCGGCGGCGCTACTGACGCCGGCGGGCGGCGAGGAGGCGATTCCGCCCGTGCTCCATTTCGCCAAGGATGCCGTCCTGACCTCGTTCGCGAAAGGCGCCGTCCTCGTCGGTGAGGCACCCGGCCGCAACTACATGGTGCACACGAGCCGTCGCGACAAGCCTGGCCTCGCGGAGGTGCACGCACGCGATACGGACATCATCTATGTCACTCGCGGCACCGCCACGTTCGTGACCGGAGGCGTCGTGGTCGATGGCAAGACGACGGCGACCGACGAGATCCGCGGGGCGTCGATTCGTGGCGGCGAGACCCGCCAGCTCACGCCGGGGGACGTGGTGATCGTGCCAAACGGCACGCCGCACTGGTTCAAGGCGCTGGATGGAGT
>CAZJTG010000206.1:0-5648 GCA_964548865.1 uncultured Solibacteraceae bacterium | reverse complement strand
TCGAGTACTACGTCGTGAAAGTCAGCGCCCCATTATCTGCGGGAAACGGAGGCCCAAAATGACGTCGCGCTTTCTGACCACCGTTCTGGCGATCGGTGGAGCGGTGTTCTTCGCTGCGCGTCCAGCCGGCCAGGTGACCGGCGACGCGCCGTTCAAGCGGCCCGCTGCGATCGTCGATCTGACCACCGACGAGGGCGTGCGGCTGGTGAAAGGCGAATGGCGTTACAGCGGCGCGAAGATCACCGAGGTCGACCATCGGGCCGTGGGGCCGGATCTGAAGCCGTCCGGGCCGCCCAATCGGACGTACGACATCACGCCGCAGGCGGGGATGGCGGAGTTCGATGACCGCGACTGGCCGGCTGTTCCAGCCACCTCGCTGACGGCGAGGCGTGGCAACGGGCGGTTGAGCTTCAACTGGTACCGCATCCACGTGACCGTGCCGGACCGGGTGGGCGGGTTTGATCCGACGGGATCGACCGCGGTCTTCGAGGTGGTCGTTGACGACTACTCGGAAGTCTGGGTCGACGGTCAACTGCCGCTGGCGATCGGTCAGACCGGCGGCGCGGCCATTCGCGGCTGGAACGCGCCGAACCGCGTCGTTCTCGGGCGCAACGTGCGTCCCGGCCAGCAGTTCCAGATCGCCGTGTTCGCGGCGAACGGCCCGCTCTCCGCTCCGCCGGTCAACTACGTCTGGGTGCGTTCGGCCACACTCGACTTTCACGGCGCGGAGTCCGGTCCAGCGATCGCAAGCAGCCCGGCGAACGTCACCCGCCTGGATCCGGCGATCGACGCCATCGTTCCGAGAGATGCCCGCATCGAGCATCTCGCGAAGGGCTTCACGTTCACCGAAGGGCCGGTCTGGGCCCCGGAGGGCTACCTGCTCTTCAGCGACCCGAACGACAACGTGATCTACCGCTGGAATCCCGACGGCCACGTCACCGTGTTCCGGACGAAGAGCGGCTACACCGGCGCGAACGTTGGCGAGTACAAGCAGCCCGGTTCGAACGGCCTCGCGTTCGATCGCGAGGGCCGGCTGACCATCAACGAGCACGGCAACAGGAGGGTCAGCCGAATCGAGAAGAACGGAGTCGTCACGGTGCTGGCCGATCGATACGACGGCAAGCGCCTCAACAGTCCCAACGACCTCGTCTACAAGTCCAACGGTGCGTTGTATTTCACGGACCCGCCGTTCGGGCTGCCGAAGGTGTTCGGCGATCCGCGCAAGGAGCTGCTGTGGAGCGGCGTGTATCGTCTTGAGAACGGTCGCGTCGATCTCCTGGCGAAGGACCTCACCGGCCCCAACGGTCTCGCCTTCTCGCCGGACGAGCGGTATCTCTACGTTGGCAACTGGGACGAGCAGAAGAAGGTCGTGATGCGGTACCCGGTCAGGGCCGATGGCACCCTGGACGCCGGCACGGTGTTCGTCGACATGACGAAGGCGCCCGGCGACGATGCGATTGACGGCGTCAAGGTCGATCGGCTGGGGAACGTCTACGTCTCCGGCCCGGGCGGGTTGTGGATTCTTTCGCCAGCCGGCAAACACCTCGGCACGATCGCCGGGCCCGAACATCCACACAACATGGCCTGGGGTGACGCGGACGGCAAGACGATGTACCTGACGGCCCAGACGGGGCTGTATCGGATTCGGCTGAACGTCGCAGGCGCGCGCTAACTCGATTCGGGGCCGGCGGGTTCACTCGCCGGCCCTTCTTGCATCCGGACGTCGTTCGGAATCGTGACGTCGGCGGCCTCCCGCGGCTGGTCGCGCTCGGCATGGATGAGTTGAGCCGGGAAGTAGATGCGGCGATACGACGTGGCCGTTTCCTCAGTGAAGTCGGCCCGAGCCGCACCGAGCGGCGGTCGCGCAGGGGCAGCCCGAGTTCCGAGAACATCTCCTCGAAGCGGATCGCATGGCCGAGGAAGTGCTCGGCCGGGCCGGAGTCCGAGAACTGGACGCTCGGGAGATTGAGCCAGCCATCGACGCTGATGACCGCCGCGCGCAGCCCCAGCGCCTCGAGCTCGTCACCGGGCCGCGCAGCCAGAGGGCCCTTTCCGCGCCGTCGATGCCGCTGATGGCCACGAGTGCGCTGCGGGCCGCCGGAACGGCCTGCCTCGTCCGCACGATTCGATCGACCGCGCCGGAGAGGGTCAGGATCACGTGCGTGCGACGCGAACTTGCGCGAGGAGCCCCATGGCAATGAGGCCGATGAGCGCCGAGCAGGGAACCATCGGGCCGACCATGCCCAGGGCGAGCGTGCCGCCGCTCAGTGCCAGCACGGCGCCACGTCGCCTGGCCGAGATCCACGCCAGCGCCGCCGTTGCCAGTGCGACGGCCCCACAGAGGATCCAGGATTCGACCGCGTGCAGGCGTCCGGACGCTGCGACGGCAATCGTGTGGTGGATGCCCACGCCGGCCACTGCGATTCCGATGAACAACGGAACGTGGCCGTACGACCACGCGTGAAGCCGCATGACGTCTGTCTTCGTCCGCACGTGGCGCTCGTCGGCCCCCCTGGCGACGTCGAAGTACAGCCACCACAGAAGAAAGACCACAAGCATGCCCAGGATGGCGGACAGAAATGCGTCGATCGGCCAGGACTGCTGGCTCTCCATGCCGCGCATCACGCCAACCATGGCGTCGCCGAGCAGGATGATCGTGAAGAGGCCGAAGCGCTCCGGCAGGTGATGGGCGTGCGGCGGGGCGTGCAGGGTGTGGCGGCCCGCGAGCAGCGGCGTGGACAGGTCGACCGCGAACGCCACCCCCCAGATCCAGAACCGGTAGGGCAGCGGCACGAGCGCCGAGGCCAGCCACAGGCCGGCGGCCGCGCCAAACCCCCTCGCGAACGCAGACGACAGTCTGCGCGAACTCCGGAGGTGACGCACGCGCAGATACTGAACGACCAGGACCAGGCGCATGACGCCGTAGGCGGCCGCGAATCCCGCCGAATCGCGGCTGCCCAGCGCATCCTTCGCGTTGACGGCCATCACGGCGGCCATGAACATCTGCACGAATGTCAGCGCACGGTGCGCCACGTCATCGTGGTCGAAGCGCGTGGCGTAGCTCGTGTGGCCGAGCCAGGCCCAGAAGATCAGAACGAACAGGAACGCGAAACGTCCAAGGCCCGCGACCGAGAAGTCCGTGCCGAGCGGCGCGCCCACCTGCGACACCGCCGCCACGAAGACGAGATCGAAAAAGAGCTCGAGCCAGGTCACCTTGCGACCCGGCTCGTGGCCGTCGCGAATGTTGGCGCGAAACAGGCGGGAGAATGTGGCGGGAAGGGGCATGGCTGGCCGTGCGGGGTTCAGGCGACCTCGCAGTAGACCTTGATGGCCCCTTTGCTTGAGGTGAGTGTGTCGAGGAGCTTCTGGTAATTCTCGAGTCCCTTCACCGGGTGCGTCAGCAGCTGCGGCAGCCAGCCTGGGAACTGCGCTTCGGCATGGGAGAGATCGCGCACGCCCGCTTCGAAGTACTCGCGGTTGGCGTTCACCGTGCCGACCATCACTTTGTTGCCCAGCACGAACTCGAGATTGATCTTGTCGGCGGGCACTTCGACCTTCCGGTCGCCGCCGGTCACGCTGGAGAGCACGAGGACGCCGTTCTTGCCCAGGGCGCGCATGCTGTCGAACACGACCTCGGAGGCCCCGGTGGCCTCGAAAATCAGATCGAACGGGCCGTGCGCGAGCGCGCCCTCCATGACGGACACCTCGCCGGTCGAGACATACCGGGCGCCGATTCGCTCGAGCAGATCGGAATTGAGGTACGGCTTCTTCGTGCGGCCGAATACCGTCACGTCGAGACCTCGCAACCGGAGCACGAGCGTCGCCAGCAGGCCGATCGTGCCCGCGCCCATCACGGCCGCCTTCTTCGGGTGCCAGACACGCAGCCGGCGCTGGATCTCGTAGGCCTGCGCGATGCCTTTCTCGACGACCGTCGTGGGCTCGAGCAGCACGCCGACGTGCCGCAGCGCGGGCGCCACCTTGACGATGAAGTCCGCGTCGTCCACGTAGTACTCGCAGAGGAACCCGTGGCGGAGGTTGATCCCGCGCTCGAAGTAGGTGTCGTCCGTCGTCATGTCGTTGGTGCCGATGACGTCGTACAGGCTGGTTCCCGGGCGTCGAACCGTGGCCACGACCAGGTCGCCGGGCGCGAGATCCCGGACGTTCGGCCCGACGGCCACCACTTCGCCAAAGCCTTCGTGACCCGTGATCAGGTAGTCGTCGCCCGCCGGGGCGGCGCCGTACTCGGCGGCGTTGATCTCGCGATCCGTGCCGTCGACCCCGACGCGCAGCACCTTGACCAGCACGCCCCGTCCATTCGGCACGTCGTCTACCGCCGGCACCGGGACCTCGCGGAGGTGCATGGAATTGGGCACTCCCGGCGTGACCGCGATGGCTTTCATGGTCTTCATTCGTGTCTCCTGAGAAATGGGTAACGTCAGGCTTTGGCGATGAGCGCGTCGTCGCGTCTCGCTCCAGGGCGCGCGCCCGCCTGCTGCAGCAGCTTGGCGACCAGACCCGTCCAGCCTGTCTGGTGAGATGCGCCGATGCCTGCGCCGGTGTCGCCATGGAAGTACTCATGGAAGGGCACCAGGTCGCGCCAGTGCGGATCCTGTTGAAACAGCTCGTTCTGCCCGAAGACCGGGCGTCGGCCGGCGCGGTCGCGCAGAAAGATGCCCGACAGCCGGTTCGAGATGTCGCGCGCGACTTCTGCAAGCGTCAGGAACCGGCCCGATCCCGTGGGGCATTCCACCGTGTAGCTGTCGCCCAGGTAATGGTGGAACTTCTGCAGCGACTCCACGAGCAGGTAGTTGACCGGGAACCAGATCGGCCCGCGCCAGTTGGAGTTGCCGCCGAAGAGTCCCGTAGACGACTCGCCCGGCTCGTAGTCCACGCGATGCTCGTGCCCGTTCACGTTGAGAACGTACGGCCGCTCGCGATGGATGGCCGACAGGGCGCGAATGCCGAACGGCGAAAGAAATTCACGCTCATCCAGCATGACCCGCAGGACCGCCCGCAGCCGGTCGGGCGGCACGACCGACAGCAGCCGCCGATCGCCGTGACCTTCGTCGACCATCGACGCCACGTTGTCCGTGAGGTCGGGACGGTGGTCCACGAACCACTCGAGCCGCCGCTTGAACGACGGCAGCCGATCGAGGACCTCGGGCTCGAGCGTTTCGACGGCGAACAACGGGATCAGGCCCACCATGGAGCGCACTTTGAGCGCGTGGTGATCGCCGTCGGGCAGATGGAGGACGTCGTAGTAGAAGCCGTCCTCCTCGTCCCAGAGCTCGATGCCTTGGTCGCCGCGGTTGTTCATCGCGTGAGCGATGTGGAGGAAATGCTCCCAGAACTTGCTCGCGACGTCTTCATAGGCCGGGTTGTGCCTCGCCAGCTCGGTGGCGATCGTCAGCAGGTTCAGCGAGTACATCGCCATCCAGCTCGTGCCATCCGACTGCTCGAGGTGGCCCCCGGTTGGCAGCGGCGCCGACCGATCGAACACGCCGATGTTGTCGAGGCCCAGAAATCCGCCCTGGAAGACGTTCATGCCCTCGGCGTCCTTCCGGTTCACCCACCACGTGAAATTGAGAAGGAGCTTGTGGAAGACCTTCTCGAGGAACGCGAGGTCGCCGGCGCCGCGGCGCTTCTTC
>CAZJTG010000205.1:0-7016 GCA_964548865.1 uncultured Solibacteraceae bacterium | reverse complement strand
TGTCGATGCTGGCCGCGGCGGCCTCCGCTACGGCGCTGACCTTCACGATCGAGCACCTGGGCCTGATGTCGGTCTCGTCGGCCGTACGATTCGTGGCCGCGCTGCCACTCGGCGCCGCCCTGGCCTGGGTGATCGTCCGCGCCGCGCGCGGACCGGAAACGAGCATCGGATAAACTGCTGGCCAGGATGTCGCCCAGTCCCGCGCTGACACTCGTGGCCGCCTGGTGCCTGCCTGGCGCCGGACATTTCCTGGTGGGCCAGGCGCAGAAGGCCGCGGTCTTCTTCGTCGTGCTCGGCGGGATGTTCGTGGCGGGCCTGGGATTCGGCGGCCAGCTGTTCGCGTTCGAGATCGCCGATCCCCTCGTGTTTCTGGGCGCCGGGACACAGTGGGCGATTCTCGTCCCACGCGCGATTGCGGCCGCCGCTGGTGCGGGCGCCGGCCACGTGACGGCGATCAGCTACGAGTACGGCAATTCCTTCCTCATCGTCGCCGGTCTCCTCAACGTGCTGGTCGCGCTCGATGCGTTCGATCGGGCACGGGGAGCGGCGTCGCGATGACGCACCTGGGCGTGATGGCGCTGTTTGCGGCCTGTGTGGCTGCGGTTTTCGGGACGCTGCTCCGTGATGGGGCGGGCGACCAGGTCAAGCTCGCGTCGCGAATCTTCGCGGCACTCGTGCTCGGCGCCTACGCCGCCGGGTGGCTGATGTACTTCGCCTTCTGAACACGGTGCGCGCCTGGATCTGGCTCTGGGGACCGGCTGTCGCCCAGATGGCGGCGATCTTCTACCTGTCGAACCAGTCGGACCTGCCCAATCTGCCGGCCGGTCTTTCCGGCTACACGGGGCACGCGATTGGATACGGGCTGCTCGCCGCGCTCGTCCTTCGTGCCCTGGCCAGGGCGAGCTGGCCTGGCGTCCGCGCCGCGCCGGCGTGGCGCGCCGTTCTGATCACCTCCGCCTACGGGGCGACCGATGAATTCCATCAGTCCTTCGTCGCCGGCCGGGCGCCGGAACTCCTGGACTGGATGGCGGACACTGCCGGCGCGGCGTTCGCCGTATTGCTTGTGATGCGCATCGCCAGGACGCGGCGCCGTGACATTCGCACCGTATAATCATCCGGTTATGGTCTTCGACAATCTGCTCGTCGAGCGCGACGGCGCGGTCGCCGTCGTTACCATCAACCGGCCCGACAAGCTGAACGCCTTGAATGCCGCGACACTCCGCGAGCTCGACCGTGCGATGGCCGAGGCTCGGGCGGACGAGGGCGTGCGGGTGATCATCCTGACCGGCGCCGGAGAAAAGTCGTTCGTGGCGGGAGCGGACATCAACGAACTGTCCGAGATGTCGCCCGTGGGCGGGCGCGAGCACGCCCGGCTCGGGCAGGGCGTGTTCGACCGGATCGAATCGCTGGGCAAGCCGGTCATCGCCGCCATCAACGGGTTCGCCCTCGGCGGCGGCTGTGAGCTCGCGATGGCGTGCACGCTTCGCATCGCCGCCGATCATGCGAAGTTCGGCCAGCCCGAGGTTAATCTCGGCCTCATTCCAGGTTATGCAGGCTCGCAGCGCCTGCCGAGGCTGGTCGGCCGTGGACGGGCGCTCGAGCTTCTCCTGACCGGCGATCCGATCAGGGCGGATGAGGCGCTACGCATTGGCCTCGTCAACAGGGTCGTGGCTGCCGCCGAGCTGATGGCGCACGCGCGCGCGCTCGCGCAGCTGCTCGCGTCGAAGGCACCAGTGGCGGTCCGCTACATTCTGGACGCGGTTGCCGGCGGTCTCGACATGTCCCTGGACGATGCGCAGACGTACGAGGCGACCCTGTTCGGCCTCGTGGCGGCCACCGACGACATGCGCGAGGGTACGCGCGCGTTCCTCGAGAAGCGCAAGCCCGCTTTCAAGGGCAGGTAGCCGGGCCGTTCACTGTGAGTTCCTTCCGAATCGCGCTCGTCGTTTCGCAGTACCACGACTTCGTGACGTCGCGCCTCGAAGCTGGCGCGCGCGCGGCACTGAAGGAGGCCGGCGTCCCGGACGCCGCCATCGTCACGTTCACGGTACCGGGCGCCTACGAGCTCGCGCAGGCCGCGTACCGTCTGGCTGCCACGAAAGGGTGGCACGGCGTCGTCTGCCTCGGCTGCCTCATCCGGGGCGAGACGTCGCACTTCGACTACATCGCCCAGGCGGCGTCCCACGGCATCACGCGCGCCGCGCAGGACTCCGGCGTGCCGGTGGGCTTCGGATTGCTGACGACGAATACGGCCGAGGAAGCACTGGCGCGGGCCGGCGATGGGCCGTCGAACAAGGGCCGCGAGGCGGCGCTGGCCGTCCTCAAGATGACGGAGCTGTATCAACGGATTGCGTCGGGCGAGCGCGAATGAGCGGCGCGAATGAGCCGCGCGAGCGGAGCGGGGCGGCGGGGCCCCGCGAGCGAACGCGTCCGTGGGGTGCGGCGGGGACGACGTCCCCCCGCAAATAAATGAAAAGCCCGCGTCATCAGGCTCGCGAAGCCGCGTTGCAGGCCCTGTATCTGTGGGAGGTCGGCGGCACCGACGTGGCCACCGCTCTCGAGACCTGCTTTCGGGAGCACCGCCCGGACGCCGCCGATCAAGTCCGCGACTTCGCACGCACGCTCGTCGTCGGGACTGCGAGCGACGTCGAAGCGCTGGACGCGCTGATCCAGCAGCACTCCGAGCACTGGCGCATCGGCCGGCTGGCCGTGGTCGATCGGCTGATCCTGCGCATGGCGGCCTGGGAGCTGAAGAACGCGAGCGAGACGCCGGCGCCCGTCGTCCTCAACGAGGCGCTCGAACTGGCGCGGACGTTCAGCGCCGACGATTCCGTGCGCTTCGTCAACGGCGTGCTCGACGCGATCCGCAAGTCGCTCAGCGAGTAGTCGGCGGGCTGTGCCGCTTTCCACCTTGCAGTTCGCGCAGGGCCGTGTAGAAATCGAGGCTGGCGAAGCGGGGCCACCTGACTCGGTGGCCGCGCGCTGCGAGATCTACACGGCCCTGTATGACCTCCAAGGTGGACCCCTGCCCGCCTTGCGCGGGCGACGTACAATCGCATTCACGTCATGTCGAACGAAGCCGAACAGATAGCCCAGCGTCAGGCGAAACTCGAGGAGCTGACCAGGCTGGGCGTGGCCCCCTATCCCAACCGGTTCGATCGCACGGCGACCGTATCGTCGATCAAGTCGGTCCACGGCTCGGTGGCCGGCGACGTCCTCGAGGGGTCGCACGTGCATGTCCGCGCGGCGGGGCGCATCGTCGGCATGCGGGCGTTCGGCAAGGCCAGCTTTCTCGTGCTTTCCGACGGCCTCGAGCGCCTCCAGGTCTACGTACGCGCCGACTCGGTGCCGGAGCTGGATTTCCAGATCTACCGTCACCTCGATTTGGGCGATCAGGTCGGCATCGAAGGCCGCCTGTTCCGGACCAAGACCAACGAGCTGACAATCTGGGCGTCGCGGATCCACTTTCTCGCCAAGTGCCTGGTTCCGCTGCCGGAGAAATGGCACGGACTGACGGACATCGAAATCCGGTACCGCCAGCGCTATCTGGATCTGATCGTGAACCCCGACTCGCGGCGCGTCTTCGAGACACGGGCGAAGGTGGTCGCCGGGATCCGACGGTTCCTGAACGATCGCGGCTTTCTCGAGGTGGAAACGCCGATGATGCAGCCGATGGCCGGCGGGGCGCTCGCGCGGCCGTTTACGACGCACCACAACGCGCTCGACCTCGACCTGTACCTGCGCATCGCGCCGGAGCTCTACCTGAAGCGCCTGACCGTGGGCGGCATGGAGCGCGTGTACGAGATCAACCGTAATTTCCGCAACGAAGGCATTTCGACGCAGCACAATCCCGAGTTCACGATGCTGGAGTTCTACGAGGCGTACGTGGACTACCAGCACCTGATGCGGCTGACCGAGGAGATGCTGACGACGGTGGCGCTCGAGGCGACGGGCGGCCTCGCGCTGACGTTCGGCGCGCACGCGCTGTCGTTCGCGGCGCCGTACCGCCGGCTGTCGCTTCGCGCGTCGGCGGCCGAGGCGGCCACCGAACGGCTGGGGCGCCCGGTGACCGAAGCCGATTTGCGCGATCGCGCGCGCGCGGCCGACATCGCACGGGCGTTGCACGTCGAGGTGCTGCCGGCGCATGGCGCCGGCAGGATCGCGACGGCGATGTTCGAGACCCTGTGGGAAGAGCGCCTGATCCAGCCCACGTTCGTTTACGACTTTCCGACCGAGGTGTCGCCGCTCTCGAAGCAGCGGCCCGATGATCCGGACACGGTCGAGCGCTTCGAGCTGTACGCCGGCGGCTTCGAGATCGCCAACGCCTTCAGCGAGCTGAACGATCCGGTCGAACAGCGCAGGCGGTTCGAGGCGCAGCTCAAGGGCCGTACGGCGGGCGACGTCGAGGCGCACGGCATGGACGAGGACTACATCCGCGCGCTCGAGCACGGGCTGCCGCCGACCGGCGGGGAAGGCATTGGCATCGATCGCCTCGTGATGCTCCTGACGAACAGCCCTTCGATCCGCGACGTGATCCTGTTTCCTCTCATGCGTCCCCGCCGCGACGACGCGCCCACCGGGCACGATCCGCAGCGGGTCGATGAGACATGAGCGCCGGCAGGTAGTCATGCTTTCGTTTGCCTGGTTCGTCGCGCGCCGTTATCTCACCGCCCGTCGGCGCCAGGCGTTCATTTCACTGATCTCCGCGGTCTCCATCGTCGGCATCGGCGTCGGCGTGATGGCGCTCATCATCGCGCTCGCGCTGATGACCGGCGTGCAAGGCGAGCTCCGGGACCGCATCGTCGGATCCACGGCGCACATCTACGTCTACAAGACCGACGGCTACGTGGACATCGCGGCGGAGGTCCGACAACTGCAGGTGGACGGCGTCGTCGGCGCGGCTCCCGCCATCGTGGGGCAGGGGATGCTGCAGTCGAGCGGCGGCATTGCCGACGGCGTCTACGTCCAGCTCAAGGGCATCGATCCGGCCCTCGAACCCGCGGTCACGGACATCCGTGGCGCGATGAAGACGGGCAGCCTCGAGGCGCTGGCGACCCGCGCGGAAACGGCTCGCGAGGGCGTCATCCTCGGCGCCGATCTGGCGCAGCAACTGGCGGTGACCGAGGGCGACCTCGTGACCCTCATCACGCCGCGCATGGTGGTCACGCCGTCAGGCGTCGTGCCCAAGATGATCGTCCTGCGCGTGGTCGGCACCGCCCGGTTCGGGTTCTACGCCACCGACACGGCTGCCGCCTTTGTCACGCTCGAGACCGCGGCGAGAGCCACGGGCAAGGCGGGACCGGACCTGATTCAGTTGCGCCTGGCGGATCTCGATCAGGCCCGCGACACGCACGTCGAACTCCAGTCGACGCTGGGGACCGGCTACCACATCGAC
The DNA here is from genome assembly GCA_964548865.1 of uncultured Solibacteraceae bacterium. Lineage (GTDB taxonomy): Bacteria > Acidobacteriota > Vicinamibacteria > Vicinamibacterales > SCN-69-37 > DASUGC01. The sequence continues at coordinate 1,621 of CAZJTG010000205.1, read as the reverse complement.
GACTGGACGGAACTGAACGGTCCGCTCTACTCGGCGCTCGAACTCGAGAAACTGGCGATCTCGCTCACGATCGGCCTCATCGTCATGGTCGCGGCGCTGAACATTGTCGCGTCGCTCGTCCTGCTCGTGATGGAGAAGAGCCGTGACATCGCCATCCTGAGAACGATGGGGGCGCCGGCGCGGGCCATTCGCCTGATCTTCATCCTCCAGGGGCTGACCATCGGCTTGATGGGCACCTTCGGAGGGACCGTGCTCGGCCTGATCGTGTGCTACGTGGCCGATCGGTATCGCGTGATCAAGCTTCCTGCCGACGTCTACCAGATTTCCTTCCTGCCGTTCCGCGTACAGCCGCTCGACGTGCTGGTCGTGGTCGTGTCGGTGTTGATCGTGTGTCTCGCGGCGACGATCTATCCGTCGCGCCAGGCCGGCCGGCTCGATCCCGCTGAAGCCCTGAGGCACCAGTAGCATGGCCCTCGTCGAGATTTCCGGCCTCGTCAAGTCCTACCGCGGTCCGGGCGGCGCGCTGGCCGTGCTGACGGATCTCGACCTGGCCGTGGAGCGCGGCGAGATGGTGGCGATCGTCGGCGCGTCCGGGGTGGGCAAGAGCACGCTCCTGCACGTGCTCGGCGGACTCGACGCGTTCGACGGCGGGACCGTGCGCGTGGGCGATGCGGACGTAGGGCGCATGGACGATGACGCGCGGGTGCGCTTTCGGAGTCAGCACGTGGGGTTCGTGTTCCAGTTTCACCACCTGCTGCCGGAGTTCTCCGCCCTGGAGAACGTCGAGATGCCGCTGCGGATCGCGGGGCACGCCCAGCGCGACCGCGAGGCGCAGGCGATGGAACTGCTCGACCGGGTGGGCCTGCGCGGCCGCGCGCTGCACCGGCCCGGAGCGCTCTCCGGCGGCGAGCAGCAGCGCGTGGCCGTGGCGCGGGCGCTCGTGCGCAAGCCGTCGCTGCTCGTCGCCGACGAACCGACCGGCAACCTGGACGAACACACCGCGGCGGGGCTGCACGACCTGCTGCGCGAGATGCACCGCGAGCATGGGCTGACGTCCGTCATCGCGACGCACAACGCAACGCTTGCGTCGGCCTGCGATCGAGTGCTGCGGCTCGAGGGCGGACGGCTGAGACACGAAGGCTGACGGGTGGGTGATGGACGCCTTGGCGCCCCGGAACCGTCCCAGGCGCCCGCCGTGCTTGCCGTATAATGCCGACAGGGATCGGCCGATACGCGGTGAGGATCCCCGGGTCTTTTCATGTTTGAGCGATATACCGAGCGGGCGCGTCGGGTGCTGTTCTTCGCGCGCTACGAAGCGACCCAGATGGGCAGTACGTCCATCGAAACCGAGCATTTGCTGCTCGGCCTGATTCGCGAAGGCAAGGGACTGACGAGCCGGATTTTCGCGCGCTCGCACCTGTCACTCGACAGCATCCGGAAGGAAATTGAGGGGCGGACGGTCTTCCGGGAGAAAGTCGCCACGTCCGTCGAGATCCCGTTCAGCCCGGACACGAAGCGCGTCCTCCAGTTTGCCGCGGAGGAAGCCGACCGCCTGCTGCACACCTACATCGGCACCGAGCACCTGCTGCTGGGCCTGCTCCGCGAGGAGCGTTCGGTCGCC
>CAZJTG010000204.1:0-7037 GCA_964548865.1 uncultured Solibacteraceae bacterium | reverse complement strand
CATCCGCGTCTACCAGGGCGGCGTGTTCACGGGCCAGGAGCAGACGACGGACGGCAGCGGCTTCTACGAGTTCAACCTGCTGGACGGCACGTACGTGGTCTGCGAGGTGTTGCAGCCCGGCTGGACGCAGACGTTCCCGACGGCCGCGACCCCGTCAGGACAGGGCTCACCTGATATTCAGCTGTCCAAGTACCTGACCTATTACTTCCAGTACGTGGACCACCAGGGTAACTTCTCCCACCCGATCCGTTCCTGTCGCCGTCCCGGCACATACGTCTTCGAGCCGACCCCGGTGGGCGAGAAGACCGAGATCGACCCGACCAAGAACAACGGCGTCGGCTCCTGGACCAGCATGGATCAGGTCAACGGCATGACCTGGATCGAGATGGGGAACAAGCGCGGCGTGATCTTCTCCGGCCGGCTTGCTGACGGCCATGTGTGGTACTCGAATGCCGGACAGGGAACGCTGAACTGCACGCACGGCATTCCCGCGCCTCAGGGGATCACGGGTCCTGTTGCGACGGGAGCCCACCCATTTCTGGCGCTCTACGATGCGAACGACCTCGAGGCCGTTGCGGCCGGGAGAATCGCGGACTATACGGTCCAGCCGACGCTTATCGACGCTGGCCAGCAGTGGGGTTGCATTACGGCGCCGGTGAGCCGGGAGGGGTCGCTCGGCACCTTCGGCGGCTGCTACTTCGACCCGGTCGACAGGAAACTCTACGTGACTGCGGTCGAGGCGGACGCAACGCTCGGGCAGAGCTACCAGCTGCCATTGATCCACGTTTGGGATATCGTGTAGACGCGCTGGATCAACGTCACCCGAGTCAACGCGCGGCCGGTCGCATCCTGCTGCTCACAGAGCTTTACCCACCCGCCATCGGCGGGAGTGCGGTACTTCTCGAGAATGTCTACTCACGAGTGGAATCACCCGTGAGTGTCTTCACCGATCCCATCGTCTCGGGTCCGCCGGAGGGCCGTTCGTCGCCTCCTGATGTTCGGTGGGTTCCAATCAACGGGCGCCTGCGGGGTGTACGGCACCCCTCCGAATGGAAGCAGCATCTGAGTCTGTCTGGCGCGCTTCGCCGTGCTTCGACCTTGGACAGCGTGGTGCATTGCGGCCGACCCCTCCCTGAAGGCCTGCCAGGCCTTCTCGGCAGCATGAGGCTCCTCGGCCGCCGGTTGCCATACGTCTGCTGGTCGCACGGCGAGGAATTGACGGTCGCGCTCACGTCTGGTGAACACCGTGCGCTGGCCGGCGCCGTGTGCCGGCGCGCGACCCTGATGCTCACGAGCAGTCGGTTTGCCTCGTCGGTCGTTGCAGGAGTTGGCGTGCCCCTGGAGCGCATCCGTGTCATCCACCCTGGCGTAGACACGGCGCGCTTCAGTCCGGACGCCGACGGTTCGGCATTCCGCGCGAGGCACGCGGCGGGCGCCGCCTGCGTGCTCCTGACCGTCGGCCGACTGCAGTTACGCAAGGGCCATGACCGTGTGATCGCCGCGCTCGGCGCCATTCATGCGGAGTTCCCGGGCCTGCGGTATCTCATTGCCGGGGATGGTGCGGAACGAGGCCGACTCGAGTCGCTGGCGTCTGAACATGGCGTCAGAGATCTCGTCGTCTTTCTCGGGCCTGTGACCGACGAGGATCTCCCCAGGCTCTACGCCGCGTGCGACGTCTTCCTTATGCCATCCCGGCAGATTGGCGCTGACGTGGAGGGCTTCGGCATCGTCTATCTCGAAGCCGCCGCGGTCGGTAAGCCCACGATCGGCGGCCGCAGTGGCGGCGTGGGTGAGGCGATCAGCGACGGAAACACCGGCTTCCTCGTGAACGGCGACGACGTTGGGGAACTCGCCGCCGCAATTCGCCGCTTCGCGGCCTCAAAGGAACTGCGCCTCACCATGGGCGCGGAAGGCCGCCGGAGAGTACTGGCGGAATTCGAATGGTCCCGGGCCGCGCGACAGGTCGACGAAGCCCAGGCCGACGTCCTCGCCACCAGAGGGCGGAAGCGCTGACTGGTTGCCCGCATGAACATCGGCTACATCGAGAACGTGTCCGAGATCGGCGGCGCCGAACGGATGCTCGAGATCCTGCTGAACGGTGTTCGCGAGCGCGGACACCTGCCTCACACGATCTGTCCCGGGCCCGGCCCGTTCCCTGGCGCGCTCGAGGCGCAGGGTCTCCCCGTCACGTTCCAGGAATTGGTCCAGCCCTCGTGGCGCCACCCCATGGCCTCCGTGCGCGGATTTCGCGCCTGGTCACGCCTGATTGCTGCGGGTGGCTGGCGAATCGTCCACGCCAACAACTACCACGGCGCACGATCGATCCTGCCCGCGGCGTCAAGGCTCGGCGTCCCCGTGCTCTGTCACGTCCACTTCCCCTGGGGACCCGACTATCTGAAATGGCTGTACCGCGGGCTGCCGAAGCCGGCGGGGTTCATCTTCTGCAGCGACGACCTGCGCCGCCATTCAGGCGAAGTACTCAGGGCGGCCTATCCGCATTCGAGACAGTGGGTCGTGCACAATGGCATCGATGTGACGAAGTTCACGCCGGTGCGGTCCGGTAGCCCGACTCCGCGCGTCGGCATCATCGCCAACCTCCAGGTGCGCAAGGGACACGACGAGTTCCTGAAGATGGCCGCGCTCCTTACATCGCAGGGCCACGACGCGCGATACGACATCATCGGCGGCGATCTGTTTCAGGAACCCAGACAGCCTGGCTTGGCCGCGCTCGCGCGCGATCTCGGCGTCGCCGACCGCGTCACGTTTCACGGGCAGGTGCCGAACGTGCGGGAACTGCTCGGCCGGCTCGACGTCGTCGTCTGTGCCTCGCACGAGGAGGCGTTCCCGGTCTCGATCCTCGAAGCCATGGCCTGCGCGAAGCCGGTGGTGAGCACGAACGTGAACGGCATTCCCGAGGCCATCGAAGATGGCCGGACGGGACTTCTCGCGCCACCACGGGCGCCTGAAGCCCTGGCGGCGGCGGTGAACCGCGTTCTGACCGAGCCAGGCCTGGCCGAGGCGCTGGGCGCCGCGGGCCGCGCGCGCGTCGAGGCGCACTTCACCCACAATCACTTCGTTGAGGGAGTCCTTCGCGCCTACGACGAAGTTCTGAACGCGGCGCCTCAGCTCCGCTGAGCCGCGCCGGTCAGATCCCGCGACTCGACCATCTGCGCCTGCAGCTGAATATCCGCGATGCCGCCGTGGGTGCGGTTTTCGGCCACCGTCAGCAGGCCGGCAGGACTGAGGCGCCCGAGGAACCGCTGTGTCGGGTTGTGATGCACGTAGCAGTCCGCGTGGTACTGGCCGCGGACGAAGTTCGCGTTGAACGTGTAGTCCACCGAGAAACGCACACCCGGTCGAAGCGCCGGGAAGTCCAGCTCTTCGCGCGTGAAGTGGCCGTTGTAGAGCAGCAGCAGATCCGTCGATCGGTGCACCATGAAGCCGATCGTCACGTCGTCGATCTCCACGTGTGCCTCATAGGTCACCCTGAGCGTCACCGGTGAACCCGGGTTCACGGTGACGGATGATCCTTCACCCACGAACTCCGCGCTGACAACGCTCACATCGTCCGTGGGGGCGTGACCGTGTGTTGTGGCCGTGTCAACGTACTGCTGCAGCACCTCCGCGGTCGGGCCGATGGCCTTGAGCTCGCGCTTGATGAAGATCGTGCGGTCGCAGAGGTCGCTGACGGCCTGGAGGTTGTGCGAGACGAAGACGATCGTGACGCCCGCGCGCCGGAACGCGTGCATCCGCTCGATGCAGCGGGCCTGGAACCCCGTGTCACCCACGCTCAGCACTTCATCCACAATGAGCACGTCGGGATCGAGGTGCGCGGCGATCGAAAAGCCAAGGCGCGCGTTCATGCCCGACGAGTAGCGCTTGACGGGCGTATCGACGAAGTCACTGACGCCGGCGAACTCGATGATCTCGTCCATCCGGCGGCGTACGTCCTCCTTGCCCATGCCCATGATGGCGCCCTGCAGGAAGATGTTCTCGCGGCCGGTGAGATCGGGATGGAAGCCGGCGGCCACTTCGATGAGCGCGCCAACCCGGCCACGCACGGCGCAGTAGCCTCGATTCGGGCGCAGGATGCGCGTGAGGAGCTTGAGCGTGGTTGATTTGCCGGCGCCGTTCGGGCCGATGACGCCGAGCGCCTGCCCGGGCCGCACTTCGAACGAGACGTCCTTCAGCGCCCAGAATTCCTGGTCGCCCTGGAGCTCCTGCCGCCGCCGGCCGGCATTCGCCAGCCCTTTGATCATGCTGGGCAGAAGATCGCGCAGCGTGTCGTGACGCTCGCCACGCCTGAACTTCTTCCAGACCCCGTCGAAAACGACAGCCGCGTCGCTCACGTCAGATGTTCTCCGCGAATTCGAATTCCGATCGATGGAAGGCGATCCACCCCGCGACGAGCACCACGACGGCAACCCCGGCCGTCACGAGGAACGGCTGCATCGCCGGCCACTGACCGTGGAGCAGGACCGATCGGTAGGCGTCGATGATGGGCGTCATCGGGTTGAGCTGCAGGAGCTTGCCCGTCCAGCCGCCGACGTTGTCGAGCGGATACAGCACCGACGTGCCGAACATCCACGCCATGATCGCCACTTCGAACAGGTACTTCACGTCGCGGTAGAACAGGTTGCCCATCGAGAGCAGCAGCGATACGCCCGCGGTGAATGACACGTGCACCAGCAGGATCACGGGAAGCATCAGCAGCGCTGACGTGAAGGCGACCTTGTAGTACGCCATCATCGCCACGAGCAGGATGGCGCCCACGGCGGTGTCCACGGCGGCTACGATGACCGCCGAGAACGGGAAGATCTCCCGCGGGAAATAAACCTTCGTCACGAGATTCGGATTTGACGTGAGCGAGACCGTCGAGAACCGGCACGCCATCGCCGTCAGGTTCCAGGCGAGCAGACCGGTGAACGCGAACAAGGGGTAGGGCACGCCGACGTCGATCGGTGCCACTTTCATGAACACCACCGAGAAAATCACCGTGTTCAGCAGAGGCATGAAGATCGCCCAGCCGAACCCCATGATCGACTGCTTGTAGCGCACCAGGAGGTCTCGCCGGACCATCTGATACAGCAGCTCCCGGAATTCGACCTGTTCCGAGACCATTTCACGAACGTCCTGAACCAGCCGTCCCATCAACCCCGTTCCTGGTGTCCGTCCAAGGACGGACCCCTATTGGTATCGGCAGATTGGGCCAGGAACTTGGGCCTGGTCCCCATGCCGTCGGGGTTCACTTCAGCGAGTCGAGGATCTTCCTCGCGTCGTCCGCCCCGGCGAAGTTGCCGATCTTCAGAGCCTTCTCGAGCGCGAGCCGCGCGTTCGCGCGGTCCTTGCCGGCCGCGTAGGCGGCGCCCAGGTGATACAGGTAGACCGCATTGTCTGGCTGGGCAGCGACCGCCGATTGCAGCGACGCGATCGCCAGGGGCGTCAGGTTCTTCTTGTAGTAGAGCCAGCCAAGCGTGTCGTCGATCTCGTGCGCGCCAGGCAGGCTCGACTTGGCCGTCTTGGCCAGGGTCAGGGCGGCATCGAGGTTCTCGTTGCTGTCCGAGTACAGCTGCGCCAGGTTGTTGGCCGCCACGGCCGACGTCGGGTCGATCGCAAGCGCCGCCTCGTAGGCGGCCTTCGCGTTCACCGGCTGGCGCTGCAGCTCGTAGAGCACGCCGATCGCCGTGTGATTCGCAACCGCTCTGGGCTGCAGCTTCGCCAGCTTCAGGAACTCCTCGGTCGCACCCGCCAGATTGCCCCGCTTGACGAAGATCCGCGCGAGCGTGTCGTAGGCCTGCGGGTCGTTGCTGTTCGCCGTAATCAGACCGCGAGCGACACGCTCGGCGGTGACGTCGTCGTCAAAGGTGGTCGCGTAGAGCCGCGCCGCGAGGAGCTGGACATCGCGTGACTTCGGCGCGGCGGCGACCGCCGCGTCGAGCCTGCGTCGCGCGGCGTCTCGCCGGCTCTCTTGGGCATCCAGGACGACGATGGCTTCAAGGGCACCGACCAGGTTCGCGTCGAGCTTAAGCGCGCGTTCCAGCATCGCCCGAGCGCCGGCGCGGTCGCCTTTCGCCAGTCTCAGCCGCCCGGCCTCTGCGAGTACCGGCGGCGAGTTCGGGAAACTCGACGTCATGAGCTGAATCGAGCGTTCCGCTTCGACGGCGTTACCAGCCGCGATTTGCGCCCGGGCCAGCAGCAGGTGGGCCTCGCCGTTCCCCGGCGCGGACGCGATGGCGGACTGCGCCAGCGTCACGGCTTCACTGACACGGCCGCCTTCGAGTGCCAGCCTCGCGAGTTCGGTGCTGGCCGGGGAGAACCGAGACGATGCGCGCAGCGCCGCCTTGAAGGCTTCCTCGGCTTCGGCATTCTGATACTGCGCTTTGAGCAACCGGCCAAGCAGGAAGTGGCCCATGGGCGCGCCCGGCGCCACTTCGGTGGCACGGCGCGCCGTGACAACAGCCTCGGCAGCCTTGCCCTGGTCGTACTGAAGCCGGGCCTTCGCGATGAGCGCCTCGGAGTGGTCAGGCTCCCGGGCCAGGATTTCATCGATCAGACGCTCCGAAGACGCCCGGTCGCCTTCCGCGAGTCCGAGTGCCGCGAGTCGAAGCTTCGCGGGGGTGGCCTTCTCCGTGCCGGCGGCGATCTTCTGGAAGATCACTTTGGCTTCGTCGAAGCGCTGCAACGTCACATACAGGTCCGCCAAGGCCATCTCGCCGTCGGGACCTTTCGAGTTGGCGGCAACGACCTTGAGGAAAGGTTCTGCCTCAGCCTGCCGGTTATTCGAGAGCAGCAGCATGGCCAGCGCCCGGTTCGCCAGCACGTTCGCGCCGTCAATCTTCAAAGCCTCCCGGAGCTGCGTCTCGGCTTCGGCCGGCCGCCGCGTCATCCAGTACAGGTTGGCCAGCGCCAGCCGAGCCGGTGACGACTTCGGATCGACACCGACCGCGCGCTTCAGCGCGTCCTCGGCGCCTTCGGTGTCACCCCGTGAATACTGCAGCGAACCCAGGAACGAGTAGCCGACGCTCGACGAGGGGTTG
>CAZJTG010000203.1:0-7183 GCA_964548865.1 uncultured Solibacteraceae bacterium | reverse complement strand
CGAATCACGCGATCCTGCGCGGTGAGGGCGAAGACGCGCGCGTACAGGGCGAGGACGATCAGCGCGGCCGCTCAGCAGGCGCGTCCCTGTGCCAAGCGAGGGGCCCACGAACAGGTCGCGGACGCTCATCGCGAAGTTCAGCATGATTCTCGTAGTTCTGAGCTGTTTCGCTCATGCGACCAAGGACATCAGCCAGCGCTCGCACTCACCGCTCCACGCCACCGGCTGCTCCAGGTTGCCGAGGTGTCCCGCGCGTCGCATGACGGCGAGGCGCGAGCCGGGAATCGCCGCCTGCATCGCCGCGGCCTCGTTGAGGTTGATGATCGTGTCTTCGTCGCCCGCGACAATCAGCGTGGGGCACGCGATCGACGCGAGGAGCGGGGTCGAGTCGGGGCGATCGCGCAGCGCGCCGAGCGCGGTGGCGATGGCGTCGGGCGAGTTCATGAGAATCAGACGCCGCACGGCATCGGCAAGGTCGGGCTGTTGCGCCTTCGTCGTCTCTCCCAGAAGCTTCGGCACCATCTGATCGGCAATCGCGGCGGCCCCTTCCGCGCGCGCCAGCGCAATCATCGTGTCCCTCCCCGCGCGAACCTCGGCCGCATCCGGCGTCGCGCGCGTGTTCGAGAGCAGGAGTCCCGATACACGCCCGGGCGCGCGGCGCATCATGCCGAACGCCACGTACCCGCCCATCGACACGCCGCCGATCGCCGCGCGCTCGACCTCCAGATGCGTCAGGAGCGCCAGCACATCGTCCGCGTAGTCATCCATGGACAGATCGCGAAGGCCGGGATCCTCGAATGCCGCGCCGGCGCCGCGGAAGCCGCGCAGGTCCGGCGCGATGAAGCGCCAGCCGGGCGGAACGCGATGGAGCTGCGGCAGCCACTGGTCGGCGCTGAGCGGAAACGCGTGCAGCAGCACCAGCGCCCGCCCCTCGCCCGACTCGAGATACCGGAGCGATCGGTGCGGCAGGTGCGCTATCTGACTTTTCACGAGGAGAATTGTACGATTCCCCTATGAAGGTTCCGACACTCCCCGTCGCGCTGCTCGCCCTGTCGCTGGCGGTGACCGCCTGCACGCTCAAAGAGGACGCGCCGCCGCCCGGCAGCGGACCGCCGCCGATTCCCGCACCCGCGGACGTGGCCGCGCCGCCCGCCAGTGCCTTGCGAACGCCGTCAGGCATCGCCTCCAAAGTGCTCATCGTCGGACTGGGATCGATTCGACCCACACCGAGATCAACGGTGCGGGTGCACTACACAGGGTGGAGTGCCGATGGAAAGATGTTCGACAGTTCCTACCAGCGAGGCGAGCCCGCGACGTTCTCGCTGGATCAGGTCATACCGGGGTGGACGGAAGCCGTGCAGCTGATGGTGGTCGGCGAGAAGCGCCGATTCTGGATCCCAGGCCACCTGGCCTACGACGGCAAGAACGGCCCACAGGGACAGTTGTGCTTCGAGATTGAGCTGCTGGACATTGAGTAGGGACTCCGGAGGCAGGAGGCCTTACGCCTTACGCACTAGGCCCTCACCGACGCGTTCCCCGTCACGAACGTGTGGTACGCGAGTTCGTCGAAGCGGCGTACGGTGACGACACAGGCGGCGACGAAGGAGACGACTGACGCGAGGAAGTAGCCGTAGCCGTAGTACGCGAATCCGAGGTTCAGGCAGGCCAGCGTGCCGGCGAGATTCGTCACGATGAACACGGTGTGCAGGGCCGCGACCACGCGGTTCTGATCCAGGTACGACAGCACGATCGTCAGCAGCAGGAAGAACAGCTGAAACAGCGCGCCGAGCGTGGCGATGCGGAACATCGCGATCTGCCCGTACGGGATGCCGAACACCGTAAAGAGCGACGGCGCGAGCAGCACGAGCAGCAGCGACAGCACGACCTGGGGCAGCACGAGTTGCCGCGATCCAAGGAGCGCGGCGTGGACCAGCGCGCGCTGATTCTCACGGATGCGGTCGAGCGTAGCGTGCGCGGCGACGTCCCTGAAGAAGCGGTGGTACTTCTCGAAAAACCGCGTCTCGATGTTCACGACGAACACGGCCATCGAGGGAATGATCGACAGACACGCCAGGAAGAGCGCGCTGTCGTAGTCGGGGTACGAGACGAGCCCCGCCGGAATCACCAGGCGCTCCGGCGCGAACCACATCAGCCACTTGTCGATCCAGATGCCGAGGTAGTACACCCCGCCGCCGACGGCCAGCGCCCAGTGGCGGCGGAAGTACGGCAGGAACGCGAACGGGCGCTCGACCGGGAACGGAAACTCGGCGAAGACGCGGGCGACGAGCACGACAACGATGTAGGCCAGCCCGACGTTGAAGCCGGCGAGCATGCCGCCGGCGCCGGCGTCCGGGCCCGCGAGAAACGCCGCGCCGATCGCGATCGCCATGCCGATGCCAAACGCGTGCGTCACGGCCGCGTAGACCTTCAGCGTGCTCAGAAACACGCTCAGCACCCAGATCGCCGCCACGAGCGCGTAGCCGATGCACGCCGCGATGCGCGCCGCCGGTGACAGATCAACGTACCAGAGATAGAACGGCAGCACGAACGGCGCCGACACGCCGAGCGCCATCGCGAGGCCGCCGATCACCATCCCCGGCACGCCTTCGACGGTACGCACGAAGATCTGATCGGACAGATACCGCGTGAGCACCATCGTCAGCGGTCCGGTGAGGATCAGTGAGAAGGCGAAGTTGTAGCCGACGATCAGCCGGAACGTCATGAGATCGTCGTACGCGGCGAAGTACGGCCCCAGCACGGCGATGATCGACAACGCAAGAATCGTGAACAGCCATCCGCCCGACGTCGAGACCGACGCGTGAAGGTAGGCCTGACCGAGACCGGCGAGGTCCTCGCGCGCGGTCAGTGTCCGCAGGACGAATCCAACGCCGGCCATCAGGCCTCCACCAGTCTGGCTGGATCTGGAGACCTGGTCTCCAGCGACGCGGGCGGCGGTTCGCACAGTTCGCGGTAGAGGCCGTCGTACGCGGCGTCGAGATCCGCCTGGTTGTAGTAGCGACGGACGCGCTCGCGCGCGGCTTTGCTGCAGCGCCCGTAGAACTCGCCGTCGGTCAGCAGGCGACGCATGGCTTCGGCGGTGTCGGCCGGGCTCGCGAGCGGCGTCACGACCCCGCCGGCACCGAGCGAGGGCTTCTCGTCGGACCGGCCGAGGATCATCTCGCGGCACGCCCCGACGTCGGTCGCCACCGACGGAATCCCGACCGCCGCGCCCTCGAGCATGACGAGCGGCTGCGCTTCGCTGACGCTCGTGAGGACGACGAGATCCAGCTGCGGAAAGTACTCCTTCAGCGACACCTTGCCCTTGAACTCCACCGTGGCCTCGAGGTCGAGGTGCGCCGCCAGTTGCCGGCATTCGTCGGCGTACACGGGATCCTCGTCGAGCGGTCCGAGCACCCACACGCGCACGTCCGGCACGTGCTCGCGGAGCATCGCGCACGCGCGCAGGAACGTCTTGATGTCCTTGATGGGCACCACGCGGCCGATGAGCGCCACGGTGGGCGGAGATCCGTCGCGGACGCGGGCCACCGGATCGGACGCCTCGATGCCGTTGGGAATGACCAGGATCTTCTCAGGATCGGCGCCGTCCTGAATCTGGAGGAGCGTGTTGCCCTCGTAGAGCGTGATGATGCGGCTGCACGACGCGTAGCACGCGCGGGAGAAGCTGGTGAACGTCTCGATCCACAGATCGCGCATGTCGCGATGCGACCGATCGAGACTGAGCGACTGCAGCGCGTCCTGCTGGAGCCAGTCGGCCATCGTGATCTCGACGCGACGCTCGTTGGTGTAGATGCCGTGCTCGGTGAGCAGCGCGCGGCGGCCCGTCTCGACGTGGGCGCGTGCCGCGTACAGCCCCGCGTAGCCGGTGCAGAGCGCGTGATACAGCCGCGCCGGCACCAGCGGCGCGAGCAGCACCGAGTACATGCCGAGCAGCAACGTGCGCCACGTCCAGAAGTACTCGAGGAACGACGCATGGTCGCACTGCCGTTCGTACATCCGCTGCACGAGCCGCCACGACGGCAGCGAATCGAGCAGCGCCGCGCGGCCGGCCCGCGGACCGAGCGCCTGTAACTCATTGATGACGATGCGGATATCGTCGAGGCCGCCGCCGGACGTCAGCCGCATCAGCGGCTCCTCGAGCCGCGCCATGACCGCGTCCAGGCCCCGATCGCCGGACTGCCCCGACGGCAGCGCCTGCAACTCCACCCGCGTGATGCCGATGACGTTGTCCGGCGCCTCGAAGCGCTTCTTCGGCTCGGGACCGGGCGGTGTGAGCGCCAGAAGGTGGAACGTGAGATGCGGCTGCGCGTGAATCAGGTCGTGCGTCCAGTTGGACACACCGCCGGTGACGTAAGGATACGTGCCTTCGAGGATGAGGCAGACGTCGGCGGTACGCCCGCCGGTCATGCCGCCTCCTTCGCGCCGCTCCACAGTCCGACGGTCGCCTGGACGTCGGGCGTCATCGCGGCGATCTCTTCTGGATCGGTACTCGTGGCCACGGCGTGGACCTCGTCGAAACGGCGGGCCGCGAACAGCGACTCCATCAACCACAGCGTCGCGGCCGGGTAGCCGTCCGCGGCCAGGCGGCGGAACCGCGGTTCGGCGTCGTTCGGCAATCCGCGCCGGAGCAGCAACCGCGCCAGCCTGAACTCGGTGTTCCGGTCGCCCGGCTCCAGTTCCAGGCGGCGCCCGTACCATTCGGTGGCCTTCGTCCGGCACGCCTGCTCGCGCGCCGGATCGAGCAGGCCCGCGAACGCCTGATCGTCGAAGTGCGTGGCCAGCGCCAGCACGGCAGCGGCATCGTCTGGCGCCTGCTCCACCGCGGCCTCCAGCGCGACCGTCCTTTCGAAGAACTGCTGTTCGATGCGCGCGATGGCCGTCGCGGCCTGCACGCGCACGACGTTGTGATCGTCGCGCAAGGCGGCGCGCAGGGCCGGCGCGAACGCCGGCGAGAACTGCTGCACGATGATGCCGATCACGGCCTGGCGCTGCGGCACGGATCCGAACTGCAGCAGGTCGAGGAACGGCGTCACATCGGGCGTCGCGGGGCGATCGTGGCCGCGCTGGCCGACCTGCCGCCAGAGTGCGGCGTGCGCGCCCTCTTCGCTCGGCGGAAAGAGCGACGCGTGCCATTCGGCCAGCGAGGTGGCGCTGCGCGCCTGCTGGCGCTCGACGACCATCGCCAGCAGCACGCCGCCGGGTCCGAGCGGACCGAACGCGGCCGTGGACAGCCATAACAGCAGGCCGTACCGCGACTGGCGCGCGCTCCGGCGGAACACGCACGCGCCGGCGACGGCCAGCGCGAGGGCATGCCACGCGAGCATCATCGGCAGCGGCAGGCCACGCGACACGGCGACGGCGAGCAGGGTTTCCGCCACCAGCAGACCGCACGAGAGCACGAGCAGCATCGGCATCACGCCACCTGCTCCGACGAAGCATCGCGCTGCTTTTCGGGGGCGCCGCCTGACTCCGTGACGAAGAGGGATCGGATCTGCGTCGCGCAGTTGACGTCGGTCCCGCACGCGTCTCGCAACGCGGCGATGAGCTTGCGGGCCACGACCGCCGCACTCTCGGCGGTCGCGCCCGGGAGCAGCACCACGAACTGCCGGCCCGGCGGCTGATGGCTGAAGAGCAGGTCCGTGCCGCGCAGCGCGACGCGCGCGACGGCACCGAGCTTGCCGGGCAGCGCGAGGCGCGTGGCTTCGGGCAGATCGTCGGCGTGAATCTGGACGTGGAGCGCCGTCAGGTCGAAGCGGAACCGGCGCGCCATGGTGGTGAGGTAGCCGACCTGGCGGTCGAGGAACGTCATGCTGTAGAGGAGCGTCTTCTGGTCCTCGATCTGGCTGCGCTGATGCTCGAGCGCTTTGCCGTACGTTGCGGCCACCCACGTGCTCACCGCCTTGAACGTCTGCACGCTGCTCAGGTTGAAGTCGAGGAAGTTCATCTCCTCCAGTTTGAGCATGCCGAAGAGGGTGCCGGTGGCCGGATCGATCAGCGGTCCGGCGATGAGGCCGTCCGCGTTCAAGACGCGCTGCCCTTCCGGCGAGGCCACCGAGACGTAGCGCTGCGCGCCGACGACCTCCTGAAACAAGGCCGAGCTATTCGGATACCGATCCGCCAGCCCGCGATCCGCGGTCCACCCGTCGGCCGTGCTGAGCGTCAGTGCGTCGCCGGACAGCAGGAAGAGCGAACATGACTTTGCGTTGAGTGCGGTCTTGAGCAGCGACGTGGCGCCGGCGAGCACGCGCTCCGGATCGAGCGCGTCCGCCTTCCGGCTCGCTTCGAGCACGCTGGCCGCGGTCCGGAGCTGGCCGGCGAGCCGCGTTTCGAGCCGCGCCTTGACGGCGGTGAGCTCCGCGTGGCCCTGCGACAGCAGGGCGAGGCGCCGCTCGGCATCGCGCAGGTCGTCCGACGTCTCCTGCTGCTTCAGGCGATGACGGCCCCGCAGTTCGCCGAGCACGACGGACGCCACCATCCACAGCATGGGGCGCAGCACCACCTCGACGGTGTACTGATGCACGTTCTGATCGAACGTCTGCGGCGGAAGGTTCCCGGCGAGCAGCGCCACGGTCGATGCGGCCGTCGCGATGAGTGCCTCTGCCGTGCCGTACTGCACGGCCATGAGCAGCACGATCGCCCAGAACGGGTGCGGCTCGATTCCGGAGAATCGATCGCCGGCGCCCCAGATGGCATCGATGGCGAGCGCGGCAAGTAGGAATCCCCCGGTCTCGAGGAGCGCCGATCGCCGCAGGACGAAGTTCTTGAAAGTCATCGTCCGAACCTCAGCGTGAAGGACACGCCGGCGCGCGTTTCCTGCTGGGTGGTGGCGAGCGCGTACAGCCGGCGTTCGGCCCACAGTTCGATGCCGGCGCGCGCTTCGGGTTTGGGGAGGAAGTGCGCGGTCACGAACGGTCCGCGGCCGCCGAGCCGATCGACCGTGTAGCCGGCCGCCAGCTCGGCGGTCCAGACGGACGCGGCAAATCGCGAGATCAGGCCGGCCACATGCGTCTCGCGACTGGCCAGCGGAATCGGCAGGAACGTCGCCCCGTCCTCTGTCGTCACTTCGGTCGCGCGCTGCCGCCGCTCGAGATCGAATCCGTACTGCGCCGTGAGCGTCGGCCCCTCGCCGCGAAGAATGCGCACGACGCCGGCCGTGAGACCCGTC
>CAZJTG010000202.1:1930-7185 GCA_964548865.1 uncultured Solibacteraceae bacterium | reverse complement strand
GAGTACTTGCCACACGCGCCGGCGGCGACGCTCATGGCGGCCACGAGCACGATCGGACGGACGAAACGAACCTGCATGTCTTTCCCCTTTTCGCGACCCCGAGTGGTCCCCGTGCGGTCCGAGCGAGCCTTTCGAGGCCGGGTCAGTATAGTGAACCGCAAAAATGACCGTCAACCGGTATCATGAGGACGGCCCCCGGCGCGATAACGCGTCGATTTCGGCCTGATCCCGTTAGACACCGCCACCCATGATCCGGTTCGAAGATCTGCTCGAGAAGATGCGGGCGGCCAATCCGGACGCCGATACGGAACTGCTCCGGCGGGCGTACGTCTTTTCCGCCTACGAGCACAAGGGACAGGTCCGGCGGTCCGGCGAGCCGTACCTGGTCCACCCCCTGGAAGTCGCGGACCTGCTGGCGGACATGAGGCTCGACGCGGTCGCGATCGCGGCAGGCCTCCTCCACGACATCGTCGAGGACACGCCCAACACCATTGAGCGGGTCCGGGAGCTGTTCGGCGAGCAGGTCGCCCATGTGGTGGAGGGCGTGACCAAGCTCTCCAGCCTCCAGCTCGCCTCGAGCGAGGAGCGGCAGGCCGAGAGCTTCCGGAAGATGCTGCTGGCCATGGTCGACGACATCAGGGTGATCCTGGTGAAGCTCGCCGACCGTCTGCACAACATGCGAACGCTGCATCACCTGGCGGAGGAGCGCCGGGTGCGTATCGCCCAGGAGACGCGCGATATCTACGCGCCGATCGCCCATCGCCTGGGCATGAGCAAGCTCAAGAACGAGCTCGAGGAGCTGGCGTTCCGGTACCTCGAGCCCGCGGCGTACCAGGCGCTTCGGCAGCAGGTCGATCAGCGCCGCCGCGCGACCGAGGGTCTCCTCGACGAACTGAGGAAGCGCCTCGTCGCGAAACTGGACGAGGTCGAGATCCCGTACGTGTCAATCGACGGACGCATCAAGCGCCTCTGGTCGATTCACCAGAAGCTGGAGCGCCAGAAGGTCGGCCTCGATCAGGTGTACGACTTCCTCGCGTTGCGCGTGATCACGAGCAGCGTCAAGGACTGTTACGCGGTTCTTGGGATCATCCATCAGATCTGGCAGCCCGTGCCCGGCCGCTTCAAGGACTTCATCGCCATGTCGCGGCCGAACGGCTATCAGTCGCTCCACACCTCCGTGGTGGGCGAGCGGGGGCTGCCGTTCGAAGTGCAGATCCGCACCGAGGAAATGCACCACATCGCCGAGGAGGGCATCGCCTCGCACTGGAAGTACAAGGAGGGCCGTGTCGGCGCCGAGCGGGACGAGCAGTACTTCCAGTGGCTGCGCCAGCTCGTGGAATGGCAGCAGGAAGTCCGGGACCCCCGCGAGTTCATGCAGAACCTCCGGATCGAGCTCTACCCGGAGGAGGTCTATATCTTCACGCCGAAGGGCGAAGTGAAGTCGCTCCCGCGAGGCGCCACGCCGGTGGACTTCGCCTATTCCATCCACACGGACGTCGGTCACCAGTGCGTGGGCTCGCGCGTCAACGGACGGATCGTTCCCCTGCGGACCAAGCTCGCCAACGGCGACATCGTGGAGATCCTCACGCAGGCCGGGCACAAGCCGAGCCGCGACTGGCTGAACTTCGCCGGCACGTCGCGCGCGCGGAACAAGATCCGGCATTTCATCCACGCGGAAGAGAAGACGCGCAGCATCGAGCTTGGCCGGCGCCTCGTCGACAAGGAGGCGCGGCGATTCGGCGTCGATCGGGCCCGCGTGACAGACGAAGCGCTCTCCACGATCGCGGCCGAGTACGGCGCGCAACGCGCCGACGATCTGCTTGCGGCGATCGGCTACGGCAAGCTCACGGCGCGCGCGGTGCTGTCGCGCCTGGTGGGCCCGGAGGCGCTCAGAGAGAAAGCGCCGGACGGCGCGCTGGTGACGGTCGTCAAACGCGTCCTCGGCGCGAGCGGCGACGACAAGATCAAGGTCCGCGGAATGGACGACCTGATGGTCTTCCGGGCGCGTTGCTGCAATCCCATTCGCGGCGAGAAGATCGTCGGCTACATCACGCGCGGCAAGGGGGTGTCGGTGCACTCGGCCGTGTGTCCCAACGTGGTCAACCTGCTCTACGATCCCGAGCGGCGCATCGACGTGGAGTGGGACAGGACGACGGACGCCGCGCCGTATACGGTCAGGCTCAAGATCAGCGTCGCTGACCGGCGCGGCATTCTGGCCGACGTCAGCTCCCGGATCTCGGACATCAATACCAACATCAAGGACGTCGAGGCGACGGTGGACGAGGAGCAGCGCGGATCGATTCGGATCACGGTGGAAATCAGCGACGTGAAGCACCTCGACAAGGTGATGCGATCGCTGAAGAGCGTCGACGGCGTCCTTGCGGTCGAGCGCACAAGGCGCTGACGCCACGCGCCGGCAGCGGACGCGCCGCTAGCCGCCCAGGTAGGCCACGAGATCGATTTCGACCCGCACGTCGCGCGGGAGCCGCGCCGCCTGGACGGTGGCCCGGGCGGGCGCCGGCGCCGCGAAGTAGGTGCCGTAGACCTCGTTCATCGCCCCGAACTCGCCCATGTCGGCCAGATACACGGTGGTCTTGACGACGCGGGAGTATGACGCGCCGGCGGCCGTCAGAACCGCCCCGAGATTTCTGAGGACCTGGTGGGTCTGCTCGACGATTCCGCCCGTCACGAGCTGGCCCGTGGCCGGATCGAGCGGAATCTGGCCCGAGGCGAAGAGGAAGTCGCCGGCGCGGATGGCCTGGCTGTACGGTCCGATGGCGCCGGGGGCTTCAGCGGTGCTGACGACTCCCAGCACGCCGCCTGCCTCTCCGGCAGCTGCCGTTCCTTGCCAGACGTCACCGGCGGCCATGCGCTACGCGACCTTGGTCACCTTGTTCGAGCGGATGCAGCGGGTGCAGGCGCTGATGCGCCGATGGGTGCCATTGACGTTGGCCCGGACGCGCTGAAGGTTCGGCTCGAACCGGCGTGCCCTGACGTTGTTGGCGTGGCTGTGGGTCCGGCCGACGACGGGGGTCTTCCCGCAGATTTCGCAGTGCTTGGCCATGCTCTCTCTCGTCCTTCCGCAGGCGCCATCAGGCGCCGTTCAAACGCCCAAGTATAACAAACGACTGGGTTTCTGGCCTGTCCGAAACCGAAATCGGTCCGATCGCGTCCAAGCCCCACAGAGAGACGTAGATGTTGGCAGGGGCGGCAGGAGGGGTGAATAGAGGGGTGAATAAATGACATGCCCCGATCCAATGTGTTGGGGCGCTGTCAGCTTTCCTGACATTTCTGAGGCTTGTCGCATTGGCATTTTGTTTGCTTAGCGGTGGGCAAGAGTTTCGGTAGTCGAGCGGTCGCGGAGAGTTGAAGGGAGAACGGGTCATGAAGGCACGCATCACGACGGAAACCATGGCGAAGGAGCGTTACGCCGAACTCAAGGGAATCCTTGAAGAACGACGTCGCGAAATCCTGAGCGAGGTCAAAGAGAAGATGCGCGACGTGCGGGCGGTCGGGGCCTCAGGCGAAGGCCAGGGCGTGCTCGATGCGGCCGAAGCTTCGGAAGCGGACATTCAGGACGACATCGAATTCGCGTTGATTCAGATGAAGTCCGAGACGCTCCACAAGATCAACGAGGCACTGGCTCGTCTGGACGAGGGCACCTTCGGATACTGTTTCGAGTGCGGCGACGAGATTTCCGAGCGGCGGCTGCGCGCGCTGCCATTCGCGGTGCGCTGCAAGGACTGTGAAGAGGCGAGGGAAGTGGCCGAGGAGCGCGAGCGGGCGATGTCGACCCGCCGTTCCGGAGGCTACCTGCTCGACCTGAACTAAGCACGGCGACCTCCACCGCGTGTGCAGGCTCCGCCGTCCGGCGGGTCTGCGCACGTCGTCTGCGCCTCCCGCCACAACATCCGTCGCCCCCGTCTGATACGCCCCGGGCGTGTCCCGAGGAGCCAGGAGGCCCGATGAGCACCGACGCCAATCGTCCAGCCGAACAGGAACGGTCGTTTACCGTCCCCGGTGATGTTCCGGCGCTGCCGTTGCGTGACACCGTTCTCTTCCCCAATTCGTTCATGCCGCTTGCCGTGGCCCGGGAGAGCTCCGTCAAGCTGATTGACGACGCGATTGCCCAAGGCAAGGTCATCGGTGTCTTCGCGCAGAAGGATCCGACGAGCGAGGAGCCCGGGGAGGACGAGCTGTACCCGATCGGCACGCTGACCCATATCCACAAAATGTTCAAGCTTCCGGACGGCAGTCTGCGTTTGATCGTGCAGGGCCTGACGCGGCTCGAGCTCAAGAGGGTCATCGAGGCCAAGCCGTACCTCCGAGCCGAAGTCGTCGAAGCGCACGAACGGCTTCGCGAGACCGACGCCATCGAGATCGACGCGCTGCAGCGCAACGTCAGGCAGAATTTCCAGCAGGTCGTGCAGCTGAGCCCGGTGCTGTCGGAGGACCTGAACGCGCTCGCGGCCAACATCAGCGAGCCCGGCCGCCTTGCGGATTTCATTGCGTCGAGCCTCAGCACCGTCAGCACGGCCGCCAAGCAGGAGATGCTGGCCATGCTCGACGTGCGCGAGCGCATGGCGGAACTCAACCGGATCCTGACCAAGGAACTCGAAGTGCTCGAGCTCGGCTCGAAGATCCAGTCTCAGGTGCAGTCCGAGGTCGGCAAGAACCAGCGGGACTACTTCCTGCGCGAGCAGATGAAGGCGATCCAGAAGGAGCTGGGCGAGGGCGACGACCAGGCCAAGGAGATCGACGAACTGCGGGCGCGCATCGACGCCGCAGGGATGCCGGACGACGTGAAGAAGGAAGCGATCCGCGAGCTGGATCGGCTGTCCAAGATGCCGTCCGCCGCCGCCGAATACACCGTGGCACGCACGTACATCGACTGGCTGGTGTCCGTCCCGTGGGCGAAGCGCACGGACGAAGACATCGACCTGGCGCGCAGCAAGGCCGTGCTGGACGCCGATCACGCCGGCCTGGAGCGGGCAAAGGATCGCATTCTGGAGTACCTGGCGGTCCGCAAGCTGAAGCCCGACGTGAAGGGCCCGATCCTCTGTTTCGTCGGCCCCCCGGGCGTCGGCAAGACGTCGCTCGCCCGCTCCATCGCCAATTCCATCGGCCGCAAGTTCGTGCGGGCGTCGCTCGGCGGCATGCGCGACGAGGCCGAGATCCGCGGTCATCGCCGCACCTACATTGGCGCGCTCCCGGGTCAGGTGATCCAGGGCATGAAGAAGGCGAGCACGGTCAAC
>CAZJTG010000202.1:0-1920 GCA_964548865.1 uncultured Solibacteraceae bacterium | reverse complement strand
TCGAGTCGCGGAATCCCGTGTTCATCCTCGACGAGATCGACAAGCTCGGCACGGACTTCCGCGGCGATCCGTCGTCGGCGCTGCTCGAGGTGCTCGATCCGGAACAGAACAATTCGTTCCGCGACCACTACCTCGACGTGCCCTTCGATTTGTCGGAAGTGCTGTTCATCACGACGGCGAATGTGCTGGACACCATACCGGGACCGCTTCGCGACCGCATGGAAGTGCTCGAGATCGCCGGCTACACCGAGGAAGAGAAGCTGCGGATTGCGCAGGGGCACCTCGTGGCGCGGCAGGTCGAGAACCACGGGCTGGTCGGCGCCGAGGTCACGTTCGACGACGACGCCCTCAGGGCCGTGATTCGCGGGTACACCCGCGAAGCCGGCGTGCGCAACCTGGAGCGGGAGATCGGCGCCATCTGCCGCAAGATTGCACGGCGGCGCGCCGAGGGCAACACCGCCCCGGTCGTCGTCACGCGCGCGGTGGTCGAGGATCTGCTCGGCGCGCCACGCCATCTCGACGAGGAGATGAAGGACCGGACGCGAGATCCGGGCGTGGCCATCGGGCTCGCCTGGACGCCGGTGGGCGGAGAGGTGCTCTTTGTCGAGTGCTCCCGGATGGCCGGCGGCAGTCAGCTCACCTTGACCGGCCAACTCGGCGACGTCATGAAGGAATCCGCGCGGATCGCCCTCTCGTGGTTCCGCGCGAACGCGGCCCGCTTTGGCGTCGACGCGCAGTTCTACAAGGACGCCGAGATCCACCTGCACGTGCCGGCAGGCGCGATTCCCAAGGACGGCCCGTCGGCGGGCGTGACGATGGTCGTGGCGCTGGCATCGGCCCTCACCGGCAGGCCGGTGCGCCCCGATCTGGCCATGACCGGCGAGATTACGCTGTCCGGTCGCGTGCTCCCGGTGGGCGGCATCAAGGAGAAAGTGCTGGCCGCCCGTCGCGCAGGCATCCAGACCGTGATCCTCCCGCGCCAGAACGCGAAGCACGTCAACGAGGACCTGACGGAGGAGCTGCGCCGCGGTCTGACCGTCTACTACGTGGACGAAATGGACGAAGTCCTGAAGCTCGCGCTGCAGCCGGCGGCCGTCGCGCAGAAGACGGACGGCAGCCGCGGCGACGACGGGCGACGACTGAGTCTCGCGTAAGCAGCCGCGAGCGTTGCGGGCGGCATCGCCCGTCGACGCTGATGTGATCCGGCAGGGCTCAGGCCTCGGCCTGATTTCAGGCTTCGCGCGCGGTCCGCCTCGGATTCGCCCCGCCAGATCACATCAGCGTCGACGTGCGATGGCTCAACCGGACGTCCCAGATCAACGACGATCGAGCAGCGTCAGGCCGACGACGGTCTTCATGTCTACCACCTGCCGGCGTGCGATCAATCGACGCACCTCCGCGATCGTGAACGCCCTTGGCTCGAGCTGTTCGTCCGGATCCAGCTTCGGCGGTTTCCGCGGCGGCTTCAGGTCCGTGCAGCGGTAGAAGAGCATCACTTCATCGCAGAAGCCTGGCGTCGGATAGAACCTGCCCACGAGCTCGATCTTTCCAGGCGTGAGTCCGATCTCCTCACCGCATTCCCGTCGGGCTGCGACGCGCGAGGGCTCACCGGGATCCAGCGTGCCGGCCGGAAGCTCCCAGATCCAGCGGTCGATAGCGTAGCGGTACTGCCGCACCAGAATGACTTCGCGAGGCGACGGCTGCGGAATGAGCACCACCGACCCCCGGTGGCGCACGATGTCGAGCGTCGCGGTCCGGCCGTTGGGCAGACGGACGCGGTCGGACTCGACCCGAAAGACGCGCCCCGAGAAAGGATTGGAGCGGCCAAGCCGCCTGGGTGCGACGGACGTCATCAATGGGACTCCTTGCCGGGTTTCGCAGACGCCCGTCGCAGGGCGTCCAGAACCTGTCTCAAGTCTG
>CAZJTG010000201.1:5116-7185 GCA_964548865.1 uncultured Solibacteraceae bacterium | reverse complement strand
CTGCATCTGCCGCATCATGAAAATCCAGAACCCGATGAGCAGCGCGATCGGGGCCCACTGGAGCAGGTAGATCGCCCAGGTGCCGCCGTTGACGTTGCCGAACTTGACCGTCGTGCCGGCCTTCGTCAGGGTGTCGGCCAGCTTCTCGTTCTGGACCGGGCCGTACGTGAAGTACGCCTTCCCTGCCGACCGGTCGGCGCCGGGAGCCGGCCGGAGCGTTCCGGTGATCCGGTTGCCGCTGAAGACGGCCTCGGCGACCTCGCCCTTCTCGGCATGCGCCTGGAAGACGTTGAACGCGATCTCCTGCTCATTGGGCGCGAGGCTGGAGTACTGGAAGATCGCGACCGCCGCGACGATGATGGCGAACCAGAAGAGAACGCTTTTGAACGTCGAATTCATCAGTGTTTCCGTTGCTCCAAGATTAGCACGCCATCGCCGGGCGTCCGGACGCGGCAGCGCTCCGACAGTGCCACTCCAGCCACCCACAGAATCTCGCCCCCGGCGTCCGTCACA
Source organism: uncultured Solibacteraceae bacterium (assembly GCA_964548865.1). Taxonomy (GTDB): domain Bacteria; phylum Acidobacteriota; class Vicinamibacteria; order Vicinamibacterales; family SCN-69-37; genus DASUGC01. The sequence goes on along the minus strand of CAZJTG010000201.1, from coordinate 6,672 downwards.
ATCGGCACCGCATCCCGTTCGAGCCGGGGCACCTTTCGGTCCACGAACAAATCCTGCAGTTTGCGCCGGCCGGCTCCCCCAAGCGGATGCAACCGGTCGCCGGGACGCCTGTTTCGCACGAGCAGCGACGACCCGTCCTGGCCGGCTGCCACCACGACGCGGTCTCCCCGGGCCCCGTCCCTCTCCTGACCGACGACCACGGTGTCGTCCGCGTTCACTCTGCGCGCCTGAATCGTGACTCCGGCTTCCGGCAGCTCGACGCTGCCGGGAACCTCGAGCCGCCGCTCCGGCCAGGGCGCCGCGCGAACCGGCTCGGGCCGTGGCCCCGGCGCAAACTCGATCGTCCCTCGTCGGCGCAGAACCGACAGCCCCGGCAAGTCCAGAGCGCCTAACGGGTTATCGGTGCCAGCCAGACCGCGAACAGCCTCGATGTGCCGCGCCGACAACTGGGTGTTTGGGGCGCTATCCTCGGCAATCTTGCGCACGAGCCGCCGCGCCAGGGCGGCCGGCAGCGCCGAAAGCGCGGCGGCGTCGATCGTCCCCGCGCCCAGGACGACGCCGGCGGACCTGGCGTTGGCCTGATGCTCGACGAACTCCTCATCGTCCTGCGCCAGGCGGGCCAGGCGCGCCAGGGCGGCGACGCCGCCGGGCGCGATGTCCGCGAGAACCGGCACCAGTTCGTGCCGGATCCGGTTGCGGGGAATCGCCACGTCGGCGTTGGACACGTCTTCGCACCAGGGCTCGCCCAGGGCCGTGAGGTACCGGCGCAAGAGCGCGCGGCGCGTTTCCAGGAGCGGCCGGATGAAGGTCCCACGCCGCATCCGGATGCCCGACAACCCGCGCGTGCCGGCGCCGCGCAACAACCGCAGAAGTACGGTTTCGGCCTGATCGTCCTCGGTATGTCCCGTGGCCACGACCGTCGCGCCGAGGCGCGCGGCGCTCTCGTCAAGCCCTTCATAGCGCGCGACGCGAGCCGCCACTTCGAGCGACACGCGGCGGGTCCGAGCCTCGGCGGCCACGTCGCGGTGGTGGACGTCGATGGGCAGCCGAAGCCGCAACGCAAGGGCGCGGCAGAACGCGGCGTCCTCGTCCGAGGCCGCTCCACGAAGGCCGTGATTGATATGGACCAGCCCCGCGATCGACGCGCCAAGATCGGCCGCGATCGTCCGAAGCAACCAGGTCAGCGCAACGGAATCGGATCCGCCGGACAGCGCGACGGCAACGCGATCGCCCGGACGGATGAGCCCCTCCCGACGAATCGTGCGCGCGACGGCCGCGACCAGATCCCCCATCTTGCGCCTCCCGCCCCAGTCCCCTTAACTCACACTCAGCCTCGAAGGAGCGCAGCGAAGCGAGCCCGCGCATGTCCGTGCCCCGAACGAGCGAAGCGAAGTGCGCCCCCCGCCGTCCGTGCCCCGAACGAGCGAAGCGAAGTGCGCCCCCCCGCCACCGGCGAGCGAGCGAAGCGAAGTGAGCCCGCGCGAACGGAGTGGGGCGAAGGGGCCCCCACGAGTGAGCGCGTAAGGGGGGTGCGGCGGGGACGAAGTCCCCCCGCC
>CAZJTG010000201.1:0-5106 GCA_964548865.1 uncultured Solibacteraceae bacterium | reverse complement strand
CTGGGTGCGGTTCTGGGGTTCTGGGCTCGAGAACCTAGAACCCAGAACCCAGAACCTTGAACCCAGAACCTGAAAGGTGGTGCCGGTGCAGGGACTTGAACCCCGGACCCTGCGGATATGAGCCGCATGCTCTAACCAACTGAGCTACACCGGCGCGACCTGTGATCCTATCGTACGACGGGTGACGACAGATAACCCGCCGTCATCTGAGCGCCGCCGCGATCAGTGGAATCAGAATCTCGTGATGGCCCGTAATCGAGAAGCCGCGGCCGGTGCCGGTCACCGGGCGGCGCACGACATTGGTTTCGGGGCGATACATCCGCACGAAATCGAGGTTCACCGTTGTCAGGCCGTCGAGTGAGATGCCGCGATTGCGGACGAGCGACACGGCCTTCAGAAAGACCTCGGGCAGCATCACGGCGGACCCGCAGTTGAGATAGACACCGCCTTCGAGGCCGCCAACGAATGACGTGAGGTACCGAAAATCACGCAGGCTCGTCGCGCCGATGGCCTCGCCGGACGCATCGGGATGCATATGAATGATGTCGGTGCCGATCCCGACGTGCGCCGTGACCGGCACGCCGAGGCGCGCCGCGGCGCAGAGCACGCTCAGGCGGCCGAACGGCGGCTTCGCGTCGTGAAGGTGCCGGCACACGGCCTGCCCCAGGCCGAGCGACTCCCTCGCGCCGGCGACGATCGCCTGATTCAGCTGCCGGCCGGTTTCGTCCGCCATCCCGAACTTGCCGGCGCCGAGGACCGCGTCGACGTCCTCCGACGTGGATCCGGCGAGCGCGACCTCGAAATCATGAATCAGCCCCGCGCCGTTCAGCGCAATCGCGGAGACGAATCCGCGCTCCATGAGATCGATGAGGACGGGCCCGAGCCCGGTCTTGATGACGTGCGCGCCAAGACCCCAGACGATGCCGCGATCGGCTGCCTGTGCCGCCTTCAGCGCCGCGACGACCGCGCGAAGGTCCGCGGACGCCAGCAGGTCCGGCAGCGACGCGAGGAAGCCCTCGAACCCGCCTGCCGGATCGAACGGCTTCGCAAACTGATGATGAGTAACCTTGCTCGGACGGCTCGAGAGCGGGTAGGACTGGATGCCGGTGAGGTCGAACTCGTCGTAGCCGAACTTCACGGCCGTCATAGTATCAACATCGCATCGCCGTAGCTGTAGAACATGAATCCTTCCGCCACAGCGAATCGGTAGGCCTCGAGCGTCAGTTCGCGGCCGGCGAACGCCGCCACGAGCATCAACAGCGACGACTTCGGCAAGTGGAAGTTCGTCACGAGCGCGTCCACGGCTTTGAAGTGATGCCCGGGATAGATGAAGAGGTCCGCGCCGCCGCTTCCGGCCCGAACGACGCCGTCCTCCCCCGCTGCGCTCTCGAGGGCGCGGGTGGTCGTCGTGCCGACCGCGACGACGCGTCGCAGGCCGGCGCGGGTCTCGTTCACGAGCGTCGCGGTTTCCGCTGAAATCGAATAGCGCTCGGGATCGACGCGATGCTCTTCGACCCGATCCACGCGGACGGGCTTGAAGGTGCCGTACCCCACATGGAGCGTCACCGTGGCCCAGTGAATGCCGCGCGCGCGGAGCGCGCCAAGCGTGGCGTCGTCGAAATGGAGTCCCGCCGTCGGCGCGGCAATGGAGCCGCGCTCCCGCGCGAACACCGTCTGATAGCGCTCGCGATCCTCGGGCCTGTCGGCGCGGGCGATGTAGGGCGGCAGTGGCACATGGCCCAGAGCGTCCACGGCGCGATCGAGCGACGGCGCGCCGTGGACCTCGAACCGAATCAGGCGGCGCCCGTGAAACCGGCGCTCCAGCACTTCGCCCTCGATGCCGACGCCAGGCGCCCGCGCTTCATCGGCAAAGACGACGCGCGCGCCCGGCTTGAGCTTCTGCCCCGGATGGACGAGCGCCTGCCAGACCAAGTCGCTCTCTCGCTCGAGCAGCAGACACTCGACGGCTCCGCCGGACGGATCCCGGCGGCCCAGCAGTCGCGCAGGAAACACGCGCGTGTCGTTGGCGACCATCAGATCGCGCGGGGACAGAAGAGACGGCAGATCCGCGAATGTGTGCTCGCGCCAGGTCCCGTCGCCCCGCCGGACCACGAGCAGTCGGGACGCGCCGCGAGGACGGGCGTCCTGAGCAATCTGCGCTTCAGGCAGGTCGAAGTCGAAATCCGCGACGAGCATCTCGATACAATTCTGCACCGATGCAACTCTGGCCGGGCTCGCCATATCCGCTGGGTGCGACCTACGACGGCGAAGGCGTGAACTTCGCGGTGTTTTCCGAGCACGCGACCGCCGTGGACCTCTGCCTCTTCGACTCAGCCGGGGCGGCCGCAGAATCGGCGACGGTGCCGCTCGCCGAACGCACGAACGGCGTCTGGCACGGGTACCTGCCGGGATGCAGGCCGGGCCAGCTGTACGGCTTCCGGGTCCACGGCCCGTGGCGGCCGGAACAGGGGCTGCGGTTCAACCGCGCGAAGGTGCTGCTCGATCCGTACGCCCGGGCGATCGGACGCGTGCCGCGCTGGCACCCATCGGTGTTTGCCTACGCGCCCGGCGAAGATGGCGGCGGGGCGCGAGAGGACACCGACAGCGCCGCGCACGCGCCGCTGGGCGTCGTCACGCACGAGTCGTTCGACTGGAGGGACGACCGTCCGCCGCGGGTCGCCTGGCACGACACGGTGATTTACGAACTTCACGTCAAGGGCATGACGGCCCGTCATTCCGAACTGTCGCCAGCCGAGCGCGGCACGTACGTCGGCCTGTCGCATCCAGCGGTGATCGATCATTTTCGCCGGCTCGGTGTGACCGCCGTGGAACTGATGCCCGTGCACTTTCACGTGGACGAACAGTCGCTCGTCGAGCGCGGTCTGACGAACTACTGGGGCTACAACACGCTCGGCTTCTTCGCGCCGGACGCGCGGTTTTCCAGTTCCCAGCATCCGCACGACGTCGCCGCGGAGTTCAAGACGATGGTCCGGCGCCTGCACGCCGCCGGCCTCGAGGTGATCCTCGACGTGGTCTACAACCACACGGCCGAGGGCAACCACCTCGGTCCGCACTTCTCGTTCCGGGGCATCGACAACACGACGTATTACCGCCTCGAACCCGGAAATCTCTCGCGTTATCAGGACTTCACCGGCACCGGCAACACGCTGAACATGCAGTCGCCGCAGGTCCTACAGCTCATGATGGACAGCCTGCGTTACTGGGTGCAGGACATGCACGTGGACGGCTTCAGGTTCGACCTGGCGTCGGCACTGGCGCGCGAACTGCACGCGGTCGATCGGCTGGGCTCGTTCTTCGACGTCATCCAGCAGGATCCGGTCATCTCGCGCGTCAAGCTGATCGCGGAACCCTGGGATGTCGGTCCCGGCGGCTACCAGGTCGGCAACTTCCCTCCCGGGTGGGCGGAATGGAACGGACGCTACCGCGATTCAGTGCGGCACTTCTGGCGCGGCGATCCCGGCCTGCTGCCGGAACTGGCGACGCGGCTCGGCGGCAGTTCGGATCTCTACGGGTCGTCAGGCCGGCAGCCGCACGCGAGCATCAACTTCGTGACGTCGCACGACGGCTTTACCCTGGCCGATCTCGTGGCCTACGAGCAGAAGCACAACGAGGCCAACGGCGAGGACAATCGCGACGGCGACAACCACAACATCAGCTGGAATGGCGGTATCGAAGGCCCGACGGACGACCCGGCGATCCTCGAGGTGCGACGCCGGCAACGCCGCAATTTTCTTGCGACGCTCGTGCTTTCGCAGGGCGTGCCCATGATCTCCGGCGGAGACGAATCCGGCAGGACGCAGCAGGGCAACAACACCGCCTACTGCCAGGACTCAGCCCTCTCGTGGACGCCGTGGGACGGCTCCGCCGATGAGGCGTTCCAGCGATTCGTCAGTCGCCTTCTGGCAATCCGGCGCGATCACCCGGTGCTTCGCCGGCGGAAATTTCTGTCGGGTCGCCGCGCGGGTGGCACCGACGTGCTGTGGCTCCGGCCTGACGGCGGCGAGTTCTCGGAGGCCGATTGGAACGAGGGATCGCGTTCGTCCATCGCCATGCTGCTCGACGGCCGCGGCATCGTCGAACCCGACGCACGCGGGCGTGCCATCGTCGCGGACTCGCTCCTGGCCATCTTCAACGGCGGATCGCAGCCGGTGGATTTCTCGTTGCCGCCGGCACGGTCGGGCCGCTGGACGCGGCTCATCGACACATTCGATCCCGACGGGGCTGCCCCGACCCTGCCGCCCGGTTCGGCCGTCACCGCCGCGCCGCGGTCCGTTTCGATCTGGACTGACGTGCCGTAGTCGCAGGCTCCGGACGGGGGTATACTCGGCCCGCACTTCAATTGATTTGCCTACGCTCAGGAGGTACGCATGCGATTCCGGTTCATGTCATCCCTCGTGCTGGTCTTCCTTGTCGCGGCCTGCGGCGCGCCGCCCGCCTCGCCCCCGCCGGCCGCCACGCCGTCCTCGACGCCGGCCATGACGATGCCGGCCGGACCGGTGACGCCGCCCTCAACCGATCCGGATCGAATTGCCAGCGCGATGGCAGCCGCGCCCGAAGCCATCTCGCAAGGCGCGACGATTGTGGCGATGGAAGAGAAAGGCCCGCGCACGCTGCGCTCGGGCACCAACGGCTGGACGTGCATGCCCGACATGCCGCACACCCCCGGCGCCGATCCAATGTGCCTCGATCAGAACGGCATGGCCTGGGCCGATGCCTGGATGAACAAGAAGGATCCGCCCAAGGGCAAGATGGGCTTCGGCTACATGCTGATGGGCGGCTCTGACGCGAGTAACACGGATCCGCATGCCACCGCGCCGGCGGCGAACGGGAAGTGGGTCGAAACAGGCCCGCACGTCATGGTCCTGAACATCGGCGATATGTTCACGGGCTACCCGACGACCTCTGACAACACCAAGGTGCCGTACGTCATGTTTCCAGGCACGCCGTACGCGCATCTCATGATTCCGGTGAAGTAACCGGGATGCGGAGTGTCGGTCACTTACTCCCGAGTTTGAACGACACTCCGCCGCCCACCTGCCAGCCCGTTCCGCCCTGGAACACGGTCGCGCCGTTCTGCTTGAAATC
>CAZJTG010000200.1:0-7196 GCA_964548865.1 uncultured Solibacteraceae bacterium | reverse complement strand
AGCGCTGAGCACCTGTCGATTGTAGGCCGGAGCGTTCAGCCCCGGCAGTCCGCGTAGACGGCCTCTGCTCGCGAGGCCATGACATCGACGGAGTACAAACGCCGCACGCCCGCGGCACCAGCGCGGCCGAGCTCGGCCGCTCGTGTGGGATTCGTCAGCAGGGCGAGCAGCGGGTCCGCGATCGCCTCGGGATCGCCCGGTCGTACGAGCACGCCGCCGCCCGTTCCGCGGACGATCTCGGAGAACGCCCCATGGTCGGGCTGGACCACCGGCACCCCGTTCGCCATGGCTTCAATGATCGTGAAGCCCTTGGGCTCCGCGTAGGTCGCCGGCATGCAGAACACGTCCATCGACTGGAGCAGGGAGATCTTTCCGGCGCGGTCGGGCGCCCCGGCGTACTGAAATTCGTCAGCCAGCTCCCAGTCTCTCATCTGCCGTCCGATGCCGGCGAGGTAGTCGCGGTGTTCGTTCAGCATGTACCCGGCTGCGAGCAGCCGGGTTTCGGGCGCCCCCGGACGAGCTCGCAGGCGTCGGTAGGCATCCACCAGGACGTGCAGCCCCTTCTCGGGCGCAATGCGGCCGAAGAATCCCACCGTGTACGGGGGCGAGGTCCGGGCGGCGCGCGGCGCGTGCCCGTCCATGTTGATGCCGAGTGGCACGACGCGGATGCGATCCCGAGGGATCGACAGATACCGGGACATCACGTCCACGTAGTACTCGGAGACGGAGATGAACACGTCGACGTCCCCGATCGACCCGCGAATCAAATCGATCGACTGCGTCTTCCAGGGCTCCGGGAGCTGCTCGAGAAACAGGTCCTCGCCCTGAAGCGTGCAGACGATCGGGGCCCGCAGCGCGTCGCGGAGCGGCTTTGCCAGGCCGATGAGCAGCGAGAACGGCAGGCTGATGGCATCGAAGCGCGGCAGATCGCGCAGCCATCGCAGCATCTTGTCGATCTCTTTGCGTTGCCGGCCCTCGTGTCCCTGCAGCATCGAGACCGTCATGCCGCCGAGTACCGCGGGATCGACCTTGATCTGGCGCCTGGACGCCAGCTTCAGTACGGCTTCTGAATCCCAGATCCGATCGAGAAACGCCGGCGTGTGCCGGAAGAGCGCCACGTGCTGTTCGAGGTAGACGCTGACGCCGCCAAACAGGACATGGTGGTCGCTCACGTTCTGCTCGTCCGTCGTCGTCGGTGTGTACACCGGCGCCAGCAGAACGTCATGGCCGCGTTTCTTGAGCGCCGAGGCCAGCGCGTTGTCGCGCAGACAGCTGCCGCAGTACATCGCGGCGGCGCCGGCAGTCAGGTAGAGAAGACGCATAGGTTCGGGACGTCCTTTCAGCCTGTCCTCTGAAAGGAGCGCCGCGCATACAGGTGCTCGAACAGGTTGCCCTCGTGCGGCTGATCCCAGGCGATGGTGTTGGTCGGGATCGGGCCGAGGTTCAACCGTCCGATGAGCTCCGACTGGACGAGGCGGCCGATCAGTACTGGATCCTTCGTGAGCGCCGTCAGCGCGAGCGTCGGGCCCAGCGCGACGGGCAGCGTCGCGGCTTCATCGGAACTCAAATCGACGACCGCGGCGAATGGAAACAGGAATTCACGATTCGCCAGCGGATGACTGGACGACGTGCAGTGCACGATCGTCGGCTGCAGGTAGGTGCTACCGTCCTTTTCGACGAGGCGCGGGCCGGTTCGATATCGAGCGGTGACGTCTTCGGCGCCAGGTTCGGCCAGCCCGGCTTCGATCTGATCGTTGATGCGGCGCGCGACGTTGCGATCGACGAAGGGCGCGAGCTCCGCCGCGGGGTCGTCCGCCGCGCGTGGCACGATGGACGCCAGTCTCGACGCCAGGGCATCGGCGATCTGACGGCCGGCGGCTGGCGTCCAGACACCCGACGCGTTGACGCACGACCGGCCACCGTTTTCGGCGATCGAACGCGCCATGACATCAATGGAGGCTGGCGAGGACCAGTCCGCCGCGCCGTCCGGGCCCAGCAGCACCTTGCTGTACCCGGGGCCATGCAGTTCGATCCTCGGATCTCCCGCGAACGCGCCAACGGCGGCCACGTCGCCGAAGAACATGCTGCGGCCGCACCGGCGCACGATTTCTCCCGCTCCGGCATGGTCGCTCGGGAAGTAGTTGAAGGCCTCGGCCGGCACGCCGGCCTTCATGAGCGCCTGGATGATGCGGTACGGCGTCCAGGGTTCGGCGCTGCCGGGTCTCAGTACGAGCGGCATCTTCATCGCGATCGCCGGAATCCAGAGTCCGTGGACGCCGGGGGAATTACTCGGCAGCACGACGCCGAGCGCAGAAGACCGCGGAAAGAAGCTGACGGCCTGGCCGCCCTCTGTGCTGAACCCGTGGTCGAGGACCGCGAGATCCAGCCCGCGCGAAAGCCCCCGCAGGATGTCCGCGACATTAGCCATCACTCCGGCCACGCGGGTCATGTTGCGCCGCACCATCGCGTGCGGCATTCCGGTCGTCGCCGACAGCTGGCGGACGTAGTCCTCGGGCGACTGCGACTGGTCGCCGGCCGGAAGGGCGTCGTTCAGGAAGATGGGCCCCGCCGCCCGCGTCATCTCGATCAGCCGAGCCACAGGAATCGCGACGAGCGCGTCGCGCATCTCGCCCTGGCGCAGCAGATCACGGCGGATCAGACCGGCGTTGGCCTGGCTGACCTCGACGTACGGCTGACCCGTGGCGTGGTGGGGCGCCCGGGCGACGTCGAGGCTCTTGTAGGGGACGCCGCGGCGCAGGAGCGGGAGATGAAGCATGCTCCAGTCTAATTCTGACCGGGCGGTTTCGGCTTCATTCGTTCGCGGATGTCCTTCATCGAGTCCTCGATGTCTTTCCGGAGGCTCGATCGGATTTCGTCGCGCATCTTCTCCGCCATGCCCGCGACGGTCGAGGGCGGCGTCGCGCCAGACGTCGCGGCGGGCGCCACCGGCCGATCCGCGAGGTCGTCGAGGTCCCCGATAATCCAGAACTCCGTCGGCCAGCCGTGGGTGTCGACGGTCGAGAACGCCGCTCGGCAGTAGCCCTGCTCGCCCCAGGTGGGTCCCCAGCTGTTGCGCAGGGTGTACTCCTTCCGGTCCAGGTCGTAACCCACGATGAGCATCGCGTGCGCGAAGCCGTCGGGTTTCAGTTCCTCGGGCTTGGGCTCGCGGAGGAAGCCCGACGCGGCGGCCTCCAGATAGGCGGGCGCGCCCACGCTGAGATTGACGACGACCGGGAGTCCACGGGCGAGCGCGCCCCGCACGCCGTCGCCCGGCGTCACGCTGGCAAACGCCCGGGGCTTGTTGGCGATGGCCCAGTTGAACACGTCGGCTGGGGGTTCCGTGTTGACCTGTTCGAGAACGTAGGGCCACCGTGCTTCTTCCGGCGCGCCCAGCGCGACGAGCGCGCCCATGGCTTCGCTCACGCAGACGCCCTTGTCGTGCGGCAGGCGTCCCGCGGTGCGCCGGCCGGTGTAGTACACGAACAACCGGCTGATCTCGATCTGCCGGCCGCGCGCGCGGAAGTAGTGTTCGAACGCGCCGACCGTGGCGTTGGCGCAGCAACTCATCAGCTGGCCCTGATCTTCCACGGGCGAGCAGTTGGCCCGCAGGTCCACGTGCGGAGGCAGGCTGGCGGACGACGGCGTCACCTGCAGCGCCCGCGGCGCGTTCGCCGGGGACGGGATGGCGCCACCCAGCTTCCGGACGTTCGAGAGGCGGCCGGAGGCCGTGACCACATACGTCGGGGCGCCGCAGACGTCGCACACCTCTGCGCCGGCCGGGAGCAGCGCGAAGCAGTAGAAACAGAGGTCCATGGGGCCGAGGATAATCCACGGCGGGTGGTCGTGCGGTAGTCTTTAGGGCGCAATGTCTTCGCCATCAACCGCCGCGCTCGACGCGCACGTCCGGGACGTCGTCCAGTGGCATTTCAATCCGGAAACCGGCACGCCGTTCTGGCTCGATTTCGCGAAAAAGCTCGACTGGGATCCGCGCCGGGAGATTCAGACCTACGAGGATCTCGATCGCTTCGGGTTCTTCGAGGACGACTGGCTGAGGGGCGGGCCCGTGCGCCGATGGGTGCCGAGGGCCTACGCGAATTCCCCGATCTACACGTTCGAGACCGGCGGCTCTACCGGCGTGCCGAAGTCGCGCGTCAACATCAATGACTTCCGGATCGACTACGAGATGTTCAGCGACACGCTTCCCGACGAGCACTTTCCGAAGGGGTCCGACTGGCTGATGGTCGGGCCGTCCGGGCCGCGGCGGCTGCGCCTCGCCGTCGAGCATCTGGCGCAGCACCGCGGCGGCATCTCGTTCTGCGTGGATCTGGATCCCCGCTGGGTGATCAAGCTGATCAAGGCGCGGCAGATGGAGCAGATGGAGGCCTACAAGCGCCACGTGATTGACCAGGCGCTGACGCTTCTCAAGGCGCACGATTCCATCCGGTGCATGTTCATCACGCCCAAGCTGCTCGAGGCGCTGGCCGAGAAGATTTCGCTCCAGAAGGCCGGCATTCGCGGCATTTTCTGCGGCGGCACCGAGATGACGCCGCAGTTCCATCGATGGGTCCGCGAGGAAGTGCTGGGCGACATCTTCTTCGCGCCGACCTACGGCAACACGCTCATGGGGCTCGCGGTCCACAAGCCGTTCGATATCCGCGACAACTACGCCATCATTTATTACCCGCCGAGACCGCGCGCGGTCCTCGAGGTCGTCGATCCGGACAATCCCACGAAACTCGTCGACTACGGCAAGACCGGCCGCGTCCGCCTGACGACGCTCACGAAGGAGTTCTTCGTCCCGCGTTTCCTCGAGCGCGACGAGGCCGAGCGCGAGCCGCCGTGCGACACGTACCCGTGGGACGGCGTCCGCAACGTGCGGCCGTTCTCGAAGCTGCAGGGGTCGGTGACAGAGGGAGTGTATTGATACAACGTAATCCGACCCAGGAGTCCACACAATGATGAACCGCCGCATCGTGCTCGCCGTCCTCAGCCTTGCCCTGGTATTCATCGTGGGTCCCGCGGCACAGCAGCCGCGCCCGATGACGTTCCTCGACATGCAGCAGATGAAGAACGCGGGTTCGCCCGTGCCGAGTCCGGACAAACAGTGGATGCTCTACACGATTTCGACGCCGGACTGGCAGGCCGCCGAGCGCCAGACCGACATCCACCTGGTGTCGCTCGTCCAGGGCGTCTCGACCACGAGGCAGATGACCTTCACGTCGACGAAGAACGAGACGTCCCCCGCGTGGGCGCCCGACGGCCGGTCCTTCTTCTTCCTCTCGAACCGCGAGGCTCCCGCGAGCGCCGCCGCGCAGAACCAGATCTACTGGATGCGCCCGGACGGCGGAGAGGCACGGAAGCTCACCGACGCGCGTGACGGCGTCAACGATTTCACGATCAGCCCGGACGGGACGCAGCTCGTCTATCGCAGCGGGCGCGCGGACGCGCGCCAGTTGTTCAGGCTGCCGATGGCCGGCCTCGACACGGCGAAAGCCGAGCAGGTAACGAAGCACGCCACGGGCATCGACAGCTGGCAGTGGGCGCCGAACAGCCGCGTGATCTATTTCACCAGCCCCGATCGGATCGACGACGACGAGAAGGCGAGGCGTGAGAAGCGTTTCACCGTGAACGTGCGGAACGCCGAGACGCCCCTCGTGGGTCTCTGGTCGATTGACGTCTCCTCGCCGACGAGTGCCGCCGCGCCGCGACGCGTCAGCCAGGAGGGCTCGTACTCCGTGATGAGCTTCACGATCAGCCCCGACGCGAAGTGGGTCGGGTTTCGCGGTGGCTCCACGAAGCGCTACGAGCGCAACATCACGCAGGAAGGCCTCTACTCGGATTTGTATGTGCTGGAGGTGGCCAGCGGCCAGATCGAACGGCTGACCAGCAACGTCGAGGTCGGCGAATCGGGGCCGAGTTTCTCGCCGGACAGCCGCCTGCTCGCGTTCTCCGCGCCTGACGACCTGACCCGCTACAGCATGGCGAACAACCGGGTGTACGTGCGCAATATCGCGGATCGCGGCCGGCCGTTCCGGAAGCTCGACGCCGGCTTCGATGGCGACCTCTCGATTGGCTTCTGGTCGAAGGACGGGCGGACGATCTACTTCAACGAGGGCTGGCGCGCGACCAATCAGCTCTTCGCGCTCGCGGTGGACCAGAACGAAGTCCGGCAGGTCACGAAGGAAGCCGCGTCCGTGTCGGTGACGCTCGACGAGGCCACCGGCTGCCTGCTGATCAACTTCTCGGATGGCGCGACGTCGCCCACGCTGTTCACCGTGGACGCAATCGAACAGCTCGCGAATCGCGCCGCCTGGCGCAGGCTCACCGATCCGAATCCACAAGTCAGAGGATTTGCGCTGGGCGAGCAGTCGGAGATCACGTGGACCTCGACTGACGGCGCCCGGGTCGGCGGCGTGCTCGTGAAGCCGGTGGGCTATCAGCAGGGCCGGCGGTATCCGTTGATCGTCGCGATCCACGGCGGGCCCGCGTCGGCGGACGTGCTCAGCTTCAATGGCGGGTACGGCTCGCAGGTCTACGCCGGCGCCGGTTACATGGTGCTGCGTCCGAATTACCGAGGCTCCACGAATTACGGCGTCAAGCACAAGACCGACATCGTCGGCAACTACTTCCAGAAGGGCTACGAGGACATCATGACCGGCGTCGATCACCTGATCGCGCAGGGCCTGGTGGACGGCAGCCAGATGGGCGCGCTCGGCTGGAGCGCCGGCGGGCACTGGTCGAACTGGATCCTGACGCATACGGACCGTTTCAAGGCGATCAGCAGCGGCGCCGGCACCTCGAACTGGATTTCGATGTACGCGCAGAGCGACGTCCAGCGCAATCGCCAGTTCTATCTCGGCGACAAGCTGCCGTACGACGACCACGACGCCTACTGGAACCAGTCGCCGCTCAAGTTCATCCGCAACGCGAAGACCCCCACGATGATCCACGTCGTTGAGGGCGACCCCCGCGTGCCGAGCCCGCAGTCGGTCGAGCTGCACATAGCGCTGAAACAAATCGGGGTGCCGACCGAGCTCTTCATGTATCCAGGAAACACGCACGGGATTCCGGATACGCGCAACCAGCTCGTGAAATCAGTCAGCGAAATGGCATGGATGGATTACTACGTCCTGGGTAAGGGCGAGAAGTTCAGCTGGCGACAGGTGCTCGAGACGGTCAAGTAGTGCCGAGTGCCG
>CAZJTG010000199.1:1285-7210 GCA_964548865.1 uncultured Solibacteraceae bacterium | reverse complement strand
CGCTTCGTCGGCCACCCGCCGCACCATCGTCCTGACGAACCTCGGGACCGATTATCGCGATGCCTTCCGTGAGGTGTACGTGAATCTGCTGCGCCGGTATCAAGGCCGGATTTCATTCGTGCCGTTTCTCCTCGAGGGTGTCGCGGGCAACCCGGCGCTCAATCAGGCGGACGGCATTCACCCCAACCAGGAAGGCTCGAAGATCGTGGCACAGACGCTGCTGCCGAAACTGCGCGAGCTTGTGGACCGCGCAGGATGATTCACATCACCGACGTGTCCCGCACGGTGCAGACCGGGGCGGGGCCATTGACCATCCTCCATTCGACGACGCTCGAGATCGGGCGCGGCCAGGTCGTCGCGATTACCGGGCCGTCGGGCAGCGGCAAGTCGACGCTGCTGGGCCTGATCGCGGGACTGGACCGGCCGCATCGAGGTCGATGGCGTGTCCATCACGTCGCGAAGCGAGGACCAGCTCGCGCGTCTCCGCGGGGAGAAGATCGGCATCGTCTTTCAATTCTTCCACCTGCTGCCGTCACTCACGGCGTTCGAGAACATCCTCGTGCCCATGGAGATCGCGGGCGCGGCCGACGCGCACGCCCGCGCCAGGCAGTTGCTCGTGGATGTCGGACTGGCCGACCGCGGCGATCACTATCCGTCCCAGCTGTCGGGTGGCGAGCAGCAGCGCGTCGCGCTGGCGCGCGCGCTGGCGAACAATCCTCCGGTGCTGCTGGCCGATGAGCCCACCGGCAACCTGGACTCGGCGACCGGGCGCCAGGTGATCGAGTTGCTGGTGGACGTCGGCCGCAGGCAGGGCCGGACGCTCGTGCTCGTCACCCACGATCCGGATCTGGCCGTGCTGGCCGACGAGGTCATCGCGCTGCGCGACGGCCGCGTGGTGGAGCGACGGCGAGTCGACGGATCGGCTGTGACGCCTTGAGGTTCGTCCTTCGGATGGCGTGGCGCGAGACACGGGCGTCCTGGGTCCGCCTCGTCTTCTTCTTCGTCTGCGTTGCCATTGGTGTTGCCGCCATCGTCGTGCTCCGCAGCGTGGTGCAGAACGTGCGCGACACGCTGACGCGCGAAGCGCGGCAGATCGTCGGCGCCGACGTCGTCGTGCAGTCGCCGCGGCCCTGGACCCCCGAGGGCCTGGAGATACTGCAGCGGACGCTTGCGGACGCCGCCGTGATCGCGCGCACCGACGTGATTGAGACCCGCACGATGGCGGCGGGCGGGCCGGCCGGCCTTCCGGCGGCCGGGCGCGTGAAACTCGTCGAGCTGCGCGGCGTCGAGGACGCGTTCCCGCTGTACGGCGCCCTGGGGCTCGAAGGGGGAGCGGCCTATTCGCCGCGGCTCCTCGACGGGCACGGGACGCTCGTCCCGCCGGAGTTTCTGGCCGAGATGGGGCTGACGGTCGGGGACACCGTTCGACTCGGCGGCAAGCCGTTCACGATCCGCGGCGTCGTGCGCGACGACCGCGTGCAGCGCGCCGGCGGGGGATTCGCCTTCGGGCCCAGGCTGTACGTGAGCCTCGCCGACCTCGGCAGCCTGGGCCTGCTGGGTTTCGGCAGCAGCGCGACGTATCAGACGTATCTGCGCGTCGATCAGGCGGCCATCGCGGGCCTGACAGCGCGCTTGCGGACGGCGTTCGCGCAACAGACGGTGTCGGTGCGCTCGTGGCGTGCCTTCGAGGATCGACTGGGCCGGAACCTCAGGACGTCGGAGAACTACCTGAGCCTCGTCGGCTTCGCCATGGTGGTGCTCGGCGGCATCGGCGTCTGGAGCGTGACCCGCGTCATCGTCCAGCAGAAAGTGAAGAGCGTCGCGATCCTGAAGTGCCTGGGCGCGTCGAGCCGCGCGGTGCTCGGCACGTACGTGACGGTGGTGCTCTGGCTCGCGGCGGCCGGCTGCGCCCTCGGGCTCGGTCTCGCATTCGCCGCGGTGCGGTCGGTGCCGCCGTCCGTGCTCGAGCCGCTCGGCATCACGGCCATCGCCATCACGCTGTCGGCCGCCGCGCAGGGCGTCCTCGTCGGCCTGCTGGTGTCGTTGCTGTTCGCGCTCGTGCCCCTGCTCGAGATGCGTCGTGTGAAGCCGCTGCTGCTGCTGCGCGCGGACACGTCGGGGACCGCGAGGGCGCCGGACCGCGCGAGCCGGCTGGCGGCCGCGGTCACGGGGGTGGCGCTGCTGCTCGTCGCCGTCTGGCAGGCCGGATCGGTAGAGGCAGGTCTGTATGTCTCCGCCGGACTCGGCGCGTCGGCGCTGCTCCTCATCGTGGCGTCGCGGCTGCTGGTGCGCTGGACGTCGAAGCTGGCCGCATCGCGCGTCTTCGCCGTCCGGCACGCGATCGTGTCCCTGGCGCGTCCCGGCAACCAGACGCGCGTCATTCTGATTGCGGTCGGGCTCGGCGCGTTCTTCGTCCTGTCGATCCGATCGATTCAGGCCAACCTGCTGGCCGAGTTCTCGGCCCAGATCGGCCAGACGTCGCCGGACCTCGTGCTCATCGACATCCAACGCGACCAGGTCAGGGGCGTCGAGGCCGCCACGCGGCCGTACGCCCTTGAGCCGATCCGCACGATGCCACTGATGCGCGCGCGCGTCACGGGCGTGGACGGGCGGGTAGCGAAGCTGCCGACGCCGGATGACGTACGGCGGCAGGGCGGACTGACCCGCGAGTTCGGCATCACGTACCGGGACCACCTTCAGCCCAACGAGACCCTGCTCTCCGGGGACTTCTGGGCAGCACCGCTCACCTCGCCGCCGGCGGCAGGCATCGACACCGAGGTCTCGATTTCCGAAGAAGTGACGCGCGAAGCGTCGGTCGGGATTGGAGACGTCGTGCGCCTGGATGTCGGCGGGCAGATCGTGCGCACCCGCGTGACGAGCATCCGGCGCGTCGCCTGGGACGAGACGCAGAACGGCGGGTTCTTCTTCGTCCTCCGGCCGGCGCCCGTCATCGACCGGCTGCCGCACGCGTTCGTCGGCTTCCTGCGCACGGGTGAGGACCCGGCGCCGCGCGCCGCCGTGCAGCGCGCCGTTGTCGATGGCTTTCCGAACGTCTCGGCGATCGACGTTCGCGCGGTGGTCGCGTCAGTACGCGGTGTGATCGACAACATCACGCTCGGCGTCACCATCGTCGGCGCCATCACGCTCGTGAGCGGCTTCCTGATCCTGGTCGGCGCCGTCGCCATGACCAAGTTCCAGCGGGTGTACGAGACCGCGATTTACCGCACGCTCGGCGCGAGCGCCCGGCTCGTCGCCGCGACGGTCGCGGTGGAGTACGGGGTCCTCGGGCTGCTGTCGGGCTTCGTCGCCGCGCTGGGCGCCCTCGGGCTCTCGTGGGCGATCGCCCGGTTCCTGCTCGAGATCCCCTGGCGCCCGGCGCCGGGCCTCCTGCTGATGGGCGCCCTGGTCGTGGCGGTGCTGGTCGCGGTGGTCGGCGTACTGGCCAGCGTGGACGTGCTCCTGCGGAAGCCGCTTGGGGCGTTGCGGGAAACGGCCTGAGACGCTTTCGACGCAGTTGTAATAAGATGGCTGGTTAAGGAAGTCGCACGAAAGGTCGTCGTACACGATGAACGGGAATGTGCCAGAGAAGACTCTCGACGCGGCGTTGCTCGAAGCGCTGCGTGATGCGCTCCTGAAGAAGCGGGCCGAGATCCTCGCGACGTCGACGGGGACGCGACCGCTGCCCGCCGCGGCGGACGTGAACAGCCGCCAGGGCGATCTGGCGGATCAGGCCAGCGGTAACAACGAAGTCCATATCCAGCTGAAGCTGAAACAGACCGACGCGAAGATCCTTCAGGCCATCGAGGAGGCGCTCGTGCGCATCGACAAGGGCTCGTACGGCGTCTGCCGCGACTGCGGCGACCCGATCGCGCCGGCCAGGCTCGAAGCGATTCCCTGGACGCGCGTCTGCATCAGCTGCAAGCAGAAGCAGAACTCGTGAGAACCGATTCCCTCCTTGCCACGCTCCGCGACTTTCACCGCGACAAGCTGACGCTGCGGCAGCGACACGCCGCCGTCGCGCGCATGGTCCCGAACTACGAGGCCAACAACACCTATCAGTACGTCATCAATCGGGAGGACGTGCACCTGCAGTGGCTCGAAGCCGCCATCGCGGAGCTCGACGGCACGCCGGACGATGTGGCCGAACCGCCGCTGCCGGGCCTGGTCTGGAACGAGAACTTCAGGCCGATGGCCACCGATGACGCCAGGGCCGCGCAGGCGTTCGTCGACACCTGGCGGGCCCGTCTGGACGATGTCACGCACGCGCGGCATCGCAGCATGATGAGCGTCATCCTCGGCGAGACGCTCGAGCAGAAGCGCTTCTTCGATCAGATTTCCGCCGGCAACGCCGACGTCCTCGGCCGTCGCGCCAACGGCGCCGGCTCGCCGGGCACGGGCGACGGCGTGCTCGGCGTCAGGTGGATTGAGTAGGCCACGGGTCGGCGGGTTGCCCGTCAGTCCATCAGTCGTCAATCGTCGCTCCACGCATGCCACTTGTCGCCATCGCCCTCGGCTCGAACCTCGGTGACCGCGGCGCCCATCTGCGGTGGGCGCTGAATCGGCTGAGGCCGTTCATCAAGGATGCCAAAGTCTCGTCGTTCATCGAGACCGCGCCGGTCGCGGTACCGGACGAGCAGCCGGCCTACCTTAATGCCGTCGTGGTCGGCGAGACGAATCTCTCACCCCAGCTGCTGCTCCGCGAGCTGGCGCGAATCGAGGACGAGCGCGGGCGCACCCGCAAGTCGTACCGCGCCGCCAGGACCCTGGATCTGGACTTGATTCTTCACGGCGCCGCCGTGATGGACAACCCGACGGTCACGGTACCCCATCCGAGCTTTCGGGGCCGTCATTTCGTGCTGGTACCGCTGGCCGAAGTCGCGCCGGACATGATGGATCCGGTGACGGGGCTGACGGTGGGGGAGTTGCTGCAGCGATTGCAGGCCTCGAGTCCCGAGACGCCGCACTGACAGACAAGGGAAAGGGCCCGGGGCGCGACGCGCCCGGGCCCCTTCGGACTTCGAGACGAACGACCTAGCCCTTGGTGTAGGTCGCCACCGTTGCGGGCGCCTCGGCCATCATGCTGTTCGATGACGCGATCGAGAGCTTGCCGCCCTCGAGCGAAATTGTGGAAGTCAGCGTCACCGAGTTGCCGCCCATGTCGCGCTTCGACGTGACGACAATCTTGCCACCGTCCCACTTCGCGCTCGAGACCACCTGCGTCGGCGCTCCACCCTGACGTCCGGGCTGCTCGTTCGTGCAGTCCTTGCCGTCGAGCGTGCAGCTCCACGTGATCGTCGCTTCGCCTTGCACGCGCGTCACCTTGATCGACGTCGCCGTCGCGACGATGTCGCACGTCATGCCGCAGGTGAACGCGCCGCCACCGCCGCCCATGCCGCGGCCGCCGCCGCCCGCACGTCCGCCGCCACCGCCTCCGCCGGCCGCCGCGCCTCCGCCTGCGGGCATGTCTCTCGTCCACTTACCGCTAAAGTCGGGGGTCTGTGCGGACGCCGCGCTTGCCGTGAAGAGCAAGAACGCCGCCGCGATTGCCACTGCTGCCATACGTCGCATAAGAAGTACTCCCTCGCAATATCGGCGCGGCGTTCTGCCGGGCCGAAGGTTCAACTACTCAAACCTCAGGGCCTCAATCGGATCCAGCCCCGCGGCCTTTCTGGCCGGATAGAACCCGAAAAAGATCCCGACGACCGCGGAAAACGCCACGGCCGTGAAGACGGCGTCGGGCGGGATGACGGTCGGCCACTGGTTGTAGAACTCCACGAGCCAGGACACGGCGTACCCCACGCCGATGCCGATCGCGCCGCCCACGAGACTGATGACGCACGCCTCGATCAGGAACTGGAAGAGCACGTCCGACCCTCTCGCGCCGATGGCCAGGCGCAGGCCGATCTCCCGCGTGCGCTCGGTGAC
>CAZJTG010000199.1:0-1275 GCA_964548865.1 uncultured Solibacteraceae bacterium | reverse complement strand
GCCGCCGACTACCAGCGAGACGAACGCGACGCCGGCGAGCAGTGACGTCATCGTCTGCGTCGTCTGCGTGCGCGTGGCGATCAAGTCTTCCTGCGTCATGACGGTGAAGTCGTCGGGATCGCCCGGCGTGATGCCGTGCATCTGGCGGAGCGTGGCCTCGACCACGGCTTTCGAGCCGGAAATGTCGTCCGCGCTTCGCGCCGACGCCATGATGCGGTTCAGGTGCTGCTGGCCGGACAGCTTTTTCATCACCGTCGTGTACGGCGCGAACGCCTGATCGTCCTGGTTCTGCATGCCGCCGCCACCGGCGCCCTTGCGCGTCATGACGCCGAGGACCTTGAAGACGTGGTTGCGGACGCGAATGATGGCGTCCGTCGGATCGACGCCCTCCCCGAAGAGCTGATCCGACACGTTGGCGCCGAGCACGATGACCTTGGCGGCGGACCGGACGTCCTCCGGGGTGAAGAACCCGCCGTAGAGCATTGGCCACGACCGGATCGCCGGCATGTCCACGTTCACGCCCTCGATCGACGTCTGCCAGTTCATGCTGCCGTAGATGAGCTGCAGGCGCGTCGAGGCGACCTCGGTGACGAGCGAGATGTTGGGCAGGTCGCGAATGGCCGCGGCATCCGCCTCGATGAGGCGGGTGTTGGAGCCGCCCCCTCCGCGCGCGGCGCCCTGCGTGAAATTGCCGGGCATGATCGTGATGAGATTCGTGCCGGTCGACAGGATCTGCGCTTCGACCGTCGCCTGCGCGCCAGAACCCAGCGCGACCATGGCGATGACCGCGGCGACGCCGATGATCATGCCGAGCATCGTGAGCGCCGTGCGCAGCTTGTTCCGCGCCAGGGCCTTGAAGGCGATTCGAAACGTCATGAGCAGTGACATGGGTGTCGTTCCTCGCTGTCGAACCGGTTAGTGCGCCGCGTCGGTCGCGGCCGGCGCCGGAATCTGATCCGGCTCGGGCGGCGGGAGCGCCGCGAGTTCATCGGCGGCGTTCCTGCGGTGGAGCACCGCCTGATCGGCCACGATGCGGCCGTCGCGAAAGCGAATCAGGCGCGTGCCGTACTCGGCGATGTCCATTTCGTGCGTGATGAGCAGGATCGTGATGCCGCGTTCCTTGTTGAGCCGCTGGAAGATGCCCATGACCTCGATGCTGGTGCGCGTATCGAGGTTCCCCGTGGGTTCGTCGGCCAGGATCATGGATGGTTCGTTGACGAGCGCGCGGGCAATCGCCACGCGCTGCTGCTGGCCGCCGGAGAGCTGGTTCGGCAT
>CAZJTG010000198.1:0-7295 GCA_964548865.1 uncultured Solibacteraceae bacterium | reverse complement strand
ATGGCGCCGAACCTGCTCGACATCACCGTGAACGGCCAGCGTCGCCGCGCGATTGCTCAGACGACCAAACAGGGCTGGATCTACACGTTCGATCGCGCGACCGGCCAGCCGATCTGGCCGATGCCGGAGACGCCGGTGCTGCAGAGCGACGTCCCGGGCGAGGAGACGTCGAAGACGCAGCCCATTCCGTCGCGTCCCGCGCCCTACTCGCAACAGGGGCTGGTCGAAGGCGACCTCATCGACTACACGCCGGAGATCAAAGCGGCGGCGCTGCATCTGGCCAGTCTCTGCCGCATGGGCCCGTACTACGTTCCGCCGTCGGCGATTGACGGCACGACGAAGTATCACTGCTCGTGGTACGCGCCGGGCGCGAGCGGCGGGGTCAATATCGACGGCGGCGCTGCCGCCGACCCCGAGACCGGCATGCTCTACGTCGGATCGCAGTCCGGCTTGAGCACGACCGAAGTCGGCAAGGATCCCTGCTCCGAGTTCCGGTACACGCAGGCCGGCGGTAATACGCCCCGGAACAGCTGCGGCAAGCTCGGCGCGCCGCCGCCTCCGCCGGGATACACGGGCCCGGTGGCTGGCGCGCCTGGAGGTGGTCGAGGCGCAGGGGGTGCGGGCGTGGCAGGTGGTGGCAGAGGCGCAGGTGGCGGACGCGGCGGAGCGCCGGGCGGCGTGAGCTACAAGGACGCTCCGGCCGGCACGAGCACCATCGCCGGCATTTCGATCCTCAAACCCAAGACGCCGTTCGAACTCGGGGGCATCACGGCGTACAACATGAACACCGGGGACAAAGTGTGGCGCATCGCGAATGGCGGCCGCATGTCGGCGCCTGTGCCGAATCCGAACAGTCCCGATGCGGCCTTGTTCAAGGGCGTCACACTGCCAACGCACGGACCGAGCCGCGGCCAGCCGCAGGTGATCAATACGCGGTCGCTCGTGATCTACGGCACCGGCCGGAACGGCGGCGCGGCGCCCGACGGCATCTTCCGGATTCACGCGGTGGACAAGGCCACGGGCAAGGAGCTCGGCGCGGCGGCGATCCCGTCAAACACGAGCGCGGTGCCCATGACCTTCCTGCACAACGGCCGCCAGTACATCGTGTTTGCGACCGGCAGCGGCGGCGCGACGCTCGGAAGCGGCACGCCGAACCCGAACGCTCCGGCGCTCGTAGCGCTGGCGCTGCCAGGCAAGTAGGGCCCGCGAGCCGGTGGTTTGGCGACCTGATGATCTGCCGAACGCAGATCATCGGGTCGCCATGGTTTTCGGCTACCTGGACCGTGCCAGGGTGTCCAGCCTGCTCGACAACTGCTGCCAGCGCTGCTCTTCCTGACTGAGCGCGGACTGCAGCCGGAATACACGGGCCTGGAGATCAGACTCCGCAGCCGACAGATCGCCCACCAGTTGTTTCAGTCCGGCGATCCGCTGCTCGATTGGAGTCCGTTGCGCAATGTCGGTGGTCCTGAGGAGCGCCGCCTGCGCGCCGGCGAGTTCTCGCGCCGCCTCCTTCGCGCGTGCCGTCGACGCCGTCAGCTGCGCGCTGGCCGCCTCGAGGCTCGCGCTCGCCTGCGCGACGCGACCCTGCTGCGCGGCGATCTGTGCACCCAGCACCTGCAATTGCGACTGGTCTTTCGCCATTTCCTGCAGAGCAGCCCGCATGAGCTTCACTTCCGAAATGAGCTCCGCGATCGAGGCGCTGGGCACCTGCGTCACGCCCTGCGCCCGCGTACCGACCCATCCATGAAGCCCTAGCGCGATCGCAATCAACCCGACCCATATCCCGATCTGCGTGCCCTTTGTCTTCATTGCCTTCCTCCCGGGTGGCGGCTCACACCAAAAGAAAAGGCCGGCGAACCAAGGCTCGCCGGCCCGTTCCAGTCGATTCTGACGTCTACGCCGCGTTCGTCGCCGCGGTCTTCCCCAGCACTTCGCCGAACACCTTCACCGCCTTCTGCATCTCTTCCATCGTGCTGAACGAAATGCGGCAGTGCGTGTTCTCGAACGGCGGGAAGTTGCGCCCGACGCGCACGCCTTTCGCGGCGCACGCCTCGCGGAACGGCGCCACCGGCCGGCCGATGTTCACGAACATGAAGTTCGTGTGGCCGTCGGTCGCCTTCATGCCCCGATCCGCGAACCACTTCACCGTGAAGTCGCGGGCGGCCGTGTTGCGGTCGCGCTCGTTCCGGAGGAAGCTCGGGTCCTGCGTCACGGCCGCGGTCGCCGCGTGCAGCGAAAGGACGTTCAGCGAGCTCGTGCCGCCGGCGCTCTCCCACTGGTTCATCTTGCTGATGGCGTCCGGGTGGCCGACCGCGTAGCCGATGCGCAGGCCCGCGAGGCCGTACGCCTTCGAGAACGTGCGCGCCACGATGATGCGCGGGTCTTCGATTGCCATGGGGATGGACGTGGCGTGGTCGGCATGCGTCACGTAGTCGAAGTAGGCCTCGTCCATGAGAATCACCGTCTCCGGCGAGATGCGGTGAACCTTCGCGATGTAGTCGCGGACGTTGCGCGCGCCGACGTACGTGGCGACCGGGTTGTTGGGGTTGCAGAAGAACACCAACCCCGCGCCACGCGACGCGTCCGCGAGGCGGTCCAGATCCACATTGAAGTTCGCGTCGAGCGGCACCGCGCGCACCGGGTGGCCCATCATGTCCGCGTAACCGGCGCACTCTTCGTAGGTCGGAATCGTGCCGACCAGCGCCTTGGTGCGCGCCGTGAAGACGTGGGTCGCGTTGCGGAGAATCTGGGTCGAGCCGCAGCCGAGGGCGATGTTGGCTGGCTGCACGTTGTGGTGTTTGGCCAGCGCGTCGATCAGGCCGCCGGTCGCGTTCGAGTAGCGGCCGGGCGCCGCGCCGTTCGGGCCGAACGCGTTCCTGATCGCGTCGAGCACGACCTTGCCCGGTCCCAGCGGGTTCTCGTTGCTCGAGAGGATGATCGGCGGACCGGCGGCGCCGGCCGGCGTCTGCGCCGAGGCGCCCTCGAACATCGACCACACCGCGTCCTCGCGGCCGCGTGCGGCAACCCAGGAACCGGCGACGGCGCCGGCGGCGCCGATACCAACCGAGGTGACGAATCTGCGTCGGGTAAGCATGATGGACTCCTGGACCCTGAAATTAACGTCCGCCGCCGCCCACGGGGGCGACCGGCCGGAGCACGTCGCGGAACACCGTGACGGCCCGCTGCATCTCGGCCATCGTGCCAATCGAGATGCGCGCGTGTGAATGTTCGAACGGCGGGAAGTCGCGGCCGACGTTCACGCCCTGGCGCGCGCAGGCCGCGCGGAAGGTCGCGGCCGGCTGGCCCACGTCCACGAAGATGAAATTGCCATTCGACGCCGTCGGTTTGCATCCGAGGTCGACGAGCGCCTTCACGGTCATGTTGCGCACTTCGGTGTTGCGCGCACGCTCCTGCTCGAGGTGCTTCGGATCGCCCAGCGCCGCGATCGACGCCGCGATGCCGAACACGCTCACGTTGTAGGGCATCTTGACCCGCGCGAGCGGCTTCACGGTGTCGAGCGAGCCGACCGCGTAGCCGATGCGCATGCCGGCCATGCCGTACGCCTTGGAGAACGTCCGTGCGACGAACACGTTCGGCGTGGACATCGCCAGCGGAATCGCCGTCTGGTACTCCGGGTCGGTGACGTACTCGTGGTACGCCTCGTCGATCAGGATCACCGTATCCGGCGAAATCCTGCGAACGCGCTCGACGAAGTCCGTCACGGTCCTGAGCCCGTGCACCGTCGCCGTCGGGTTGTTCGGGTTGTTGAGGAAGACGAGGCCGGCGCCGCGGACGACCGTCAGCATCTCTTCCAGGTTGATCCGGAACTGCGAGTCCACCTTGCACTCGTTCACCGGCACGCCCATCCGACGGGCGATGCCGGTGCAGTTCTCGAACGTCGGCGCGCCGGTCACGAGCGGCCGGAACGGCGACGTGAACGCGCGCATCGCGGACTTGAGGATTTCCTGCGATCCGCCGCCGAGCACGATGTTGTCCGGCTTCACTTTGTGGACGGCGGCGATGGTCTCGGCCAGCTTGCCCTCGCCCGGCGTGCTGTTGAACGGATACCGGCCCGCCTCGGGGAACTTGTTGACGATGGCATCGAGCACGGTCTTGCCCGGGCCGAGCGGGTTTTCGTTGCTGCTGATGCGGATAATCTCGACGCCTTCGGGCAGCTGCGGCGCCCCGGCGCCGCCGGCGCGACCGCGGCCGCCTCGCCCCTGCCCCTGGGTCTGGGCCTGGACAGTTTCGATGGGCGTGCCCATCGCCTCGAGAGCCATCAGCTCTTCATGCCCGCGCGAGGCAATCACCTGGGCAATCGACAGCTCATCGCGCTGGGTTCGGACGAGACTCAGAAAATCACGGCGTGATACGGACATGCTGAACTCCTCTTGCGAGGTCGAAGCGGACTGTTACGTGTTGACGGGCGGATTCTACACCCAAAGGGGCTCAATCGACTCCCTTAACGGCCGCCTTGCTGGCCGGCGTGCGGTACTTCTCGAACCAGGCCATCAGATACAGCTGCTGCAGGAGCTGGTGCGATGGCCGGCGCCATCCATGGAACTCGTCAGGCATCCGGACCATCAGCGTGTCGGCCTTTCGCAGGATCTTCAGCGCCCGGTAGAACTCCTCGCTCTGGCTGATGGGCGTGCGCAGGTCCGCCTCGCCGGTCATCAGCATCGTCGGCGTCGTCACGTTGCCGACATAGTGCAGCGGCGATCGCACCGCGTACTCCATCGGATCTTCCCAGGGGTACTTCCTGAACTGCCTGTACCAGCCGATGCCGTCGGTCGTGCCGACGAATGAGTGCCAGTCGATGACCGGCCGCATCGAGACGGCGGCGCGGAATCTGTTCGTGTGTCCGACGATCCAGGCCGTAAGCACACCGCCGCCCGACCCGCCGCAGACGAACAGGTTGTCCGGATCGATGAAGCCTTTCTTGATCGCCGCGTCCACACCGGCCATCAGGTCGTCGTAGTCGCCGCCCGGGTAGCTGTGCTGGATGCCGTTCACGAACTGCTGACCGTAGCCGGTCGAGCCACGCGGGTTCGTCCAGAGCACGGCGTAGCCGTTGGCTGCGAAATTCTGGTACGCCCAGCTCCAGCCGACGTTATACATGCTCCACGGCCCGCCATGGATCCAGAGCACCATCGGATACTTCTTCGAGGGATCGAAGTTGGCCGGCTTCATCAGCCAGCCCTGGGCCTTCACGCCGTCGGGCGCCGTGAACCAGAGCTCCTCGGCGTCCGCGAGAATCCGGCGCTCGAGGATGTCGTCATTGACATCCACCAGCACGCGCGCTTCGGACGGCTTGGCCATGGAGAACGCCACGAGCTCGCCGGGCTGCTTCACGCTCGACCGGACGCCGACCGCCTGGCCGTTCCTCGCGAAGGAAATGCCCGACAGCACGTGCGTGCCGTTGGTGATCTTCTTCGGGGGCAAGCCCTGATCGGCCGGCGCAAACCACGTGTTTTCTTCGCCTTCCATCTGCATCGAGTAGTAGACGCCCGATCCATCGGCGGCCCATGCGACATTGGATGGCGAACTCGGCAGACTGCCCACCCAGAGCCGCTTCTTACCCCCTGCGGCATCCATCAGGTAGAGGGAACTCAGGTGGCTGGTGAAATTCTTCTGGTCGTAGCCGGTGTAGGCGATCCACTTCCCATCGGGCGACACCTCGGGACCGGAATCCGGGCCGCTGCGATCCGTCAGCGCGGTGATCTTCCCTTCGGCGAGCGTGACGGCGTAAATCTCGGAGTCGCCATTCAGGTACTCGGCATCCGGCTTGCGGATGCCCGATACGAAGATGGACTTGCCGTCCGCCGACCACGACGGCGCCGAATGATTGAAGTTGCCCGACGTGACCTGGCTCGGCGTGCCGCCGACGCTCGCATCGATCGTGAACAGGTGCGTGTGCCCGCGTGGCGTCGGGCCGGTTCCGTCGGCCGCCCAGGACGGGCGATCGACGACTGTCGCGCCGCGCGCGAGCTGCGCGCCGCGCGGCACCTCAGGCAGCCGGACTGGGAGGATCGGCGAGTCATCGGGCACGAAACCTGTGAACGCGATCGTCTTGCCGTCGGGCGACCATGTGATCGAGCCTGGCGCCCGCTCGAGGCGCGTGAGCTGCAGTGATTCGCGGGTGTCCACCCACATCACGTGCAGCTGCGTGGATCCCGACCGATCCGACAGGAACGCGATCCGCTTGCCGTCAGGGGACCATACCGGGCCGGAATCCGACCAGGCGCCGTCCGTGAGCTGGCGGAGCTTGTCCCCGCCGATGCCGATGACCCACAGGTTCGATCGATTCTGATCCCGGGTCATGTCCACGTAGCCGCGCGAGAACAGCACGGTGGATCCGTCGGGCGAAATCGCCGGACTCGAGACGGACTCCATCTGAAAGTACGTGGACTTGTCCATGTACGTGGCGGCCCGGACGCCATCGACCGCGCCGGCGGGCCGCGCCTGTTCGGCCGAGGGCCACGCCGACACCACGAGCACTGCTGCAGTCAGTAGAACGCGCTTCATGTCAGTCCTCCACGGAACATCCGGAATTGGTCAACGCTTCCTTACGTATTTCTTCAGCGCCCGCGGCCCCACTTCGGCCCCGTAGATATTCCCCGCCGCATCCACCGCCACACCCTCGGCGGCCAGCGTGCCTGACGTGGCGGTCGACGGGTCCGGAATGAAGAACTGAATCTTCCCGTCGCGCCCGTCTCTGATGCTGCCGATGCGGATGCCCCGCTTCCAGGCGCCGTGGGCGGGGTTGATCGAACCGGACTCCGAATCGGCAGCGTAGAGCATGTCATTCCGGTCGATCCAGAGGCCGCTGATGCGGCTGTACTGCTCCCAGCCTGTGTCGAGCAGGTTCAGATCCTGATCGAGAATCTGGATGCGGTTGTTCGACCGATCCGCCACGAACAGGCGGCCTTTCGAGTCGAACGCGAAGGCATGCGGCTGCGCGTACTCCCCTGGCGCCGTGCCCTTCTTGCCGACCTCCTTGAGGAACTTGCCGGTACGGTCGAACTTGACAATGCGCGCGCCAGCGGTGGGCGAGTCACTGTGGCCCTCGCAGACAAAGATCTCGCCCTTGTCGTTCGTGATCACGTCGTTCGGCTGGTAGAACGACGACGGATCGGCCGGCTGGCCGGGGCGATTGCCGCCGGGTTTGCCGAGAGCCAGTAGCAGCTTCCCTTCCGGGCTGAACTTGAGCACCTGGTGGCCCATCGGCTTGGCCGGCGGCGCCGGAGGCGGCGCGTTGGGGTCTGCGTTGCGGCCGCGCGCGGCCTGCGGAAAAT
>CAZJTG010000197.1:0-7331 GCA_964548865.1 uncultured Solibacteraceae bacterium | reverse complement strand
GCTGGCCGACCGCATGAAGCACAAGCCCAACGAGCTGTCGGGCGGTCAGCGCCAGCGCGTCGCGATCGCGCGCGCGCTCGTGAACAATCCGTCGATTCTGCTGGCGGACGAGCCCACCGGCAACCTCGATTCGAAGACCGGCGACGAGATCATGGCGCTCTTCGAGCGCCTGCATGGCGGCGGCAATACGATCATCCTCGTCACGCACGAGGCCGACGTGGCCGCGCACGCGCACCGCACGATTCACATCCGCGACGGGCAGGTCGAGAAGGACGTGTCACGCGCGGCGTAGGCCGGTGGTCGCCGCGAGCCGGTACGTTCCCCGCGACTCCATCGTCGCGAATCCCTCATCGACCAGCGCGCGATTGCCGCGCCCCGCTTCCGGCCGTGAGAGGCCTGTCACTCGTGCGAGTTCGCCGGGGACCGTGAGTCCCGCGCCAGTCAGAAAGCATCGCGCAATCTCCCTGAGAGCGACGTCGCGGCTGATTCGTCGTCGCAACTCGACGGGAAACCTGCCTGCAGCCAGGGTCCAGATGTACGTGAAGGGGTCGTAGACGACGTCGCCGGGAATCACAATCATCGCGGCCTGAAGCTCGTCGAGCGCGCGCGTGAAGGCAGCCCGATCGCTCACGCCCGACTCGGCCCGCAGGTCACGCGAGCCCATTTCCCATTCATGGCGCAGCACGCCCAGAATCGCCCGCGCCGGTTTGCTGAAGCGGCGCGATTCCTCGGCTTTCTTGACACCCCATACCGCGTGAAAATAGGGCAGCATCGGCGGCGCGATGAACATCGCCCGGCTGCGGCCAACCTTTCCATAGAACATCCTGCCGCGCTTGAGCACCGCGTCCTTCAGCTGCCAGGCGAGCGAAGCTTCGTGGTCCTTCTGCGGATTGCGGGGCATCACGGCGTCGCGCCGCGCGCACACCGACACGTAGAGCGAGGGGCCCGGACGGCGCGAGTCCGTGAGACAGGCCGCGAACCCCACCTGTTCGATGAAGCGCTCGGCGTCAATCGGCGTGACCACCTGCCTGGCGGGCTCGCGCCACCAGCGGCTGTCACGAAACTCCTCGATGTCCTCAGGCAGTGGGGCGGCCGGCATTGCGCGGTGCTGGGCAATACCTTACGGCACCCTGCCCGCGGGCCCTGACAGGTCCGGCGGCCCAAGGGCCGCCGGTTGCATGACGCAAGTCAGTCGCGAAACGAGATCAGGCTCGGCCCCGGCGGACGCGGGCGGCCAGCAGCGCCAGACCAGTGCCCAGCAGAATCATCGTTCCAGGCTCCGGCACGGCGTTGTTCGGCGGGAAAACCTGCGCGGCCGTTCCCTGCACGCCAACCGTGAAGCCGTTCCAGTATTCGTTGCTTGAGCTGTCCCACGTCAGCGTGCTGAACGCACCGAGGAACTGGATGACGCCGTGCGGTTCGCCACCCGTCGAATTCAACTGGTAGGCAAAGTTCCCGCCCCCGAGATCCACGACCACCCTCATCACGTTGCCGCATCCCCAGTAGCCGCAACCGGCACCGTTAACGCCGGTCTGGCTGAGAATGACGAAATCCTGGTTGAAGAACGAGTAGCCGTTGCCGTTGAGACTGACGAACGCAAAAACGGGGTTGGCAATCGCCTGAGAGAACGTCAGCGTCTGTGAACCTTGATGCTGCAGCGCGATGATATCGGTGCCGGTCGGTCGGTTGCTGGCCGCTGCGCTCTCATATGGGGAGGTGCCGCCGCTGTGCGTGTAGTAATCAGCGCCGCCGGTTGGCTGGTAGAAGCCGACGCCGTTGGCGTTGTTGTACGTGACATTCACCAGCGAGCCGTTGGCGTTGATGACGCCGCTGCCGGTGAAGCACGATCCGGTGCACGTATCGCCGCCCTGCCAGTCTGTCCAGTAGATGGTGGTGGCACCCGCGAGGGCAGCCGTCGACACCGTCATGAGCAACGCCGCCAACCCGACAAACGCACTTCGCACGAGGGATACCGGACGCATCAATACCTCCAGGCAACCTCCCGTGACCTGGCGAACCATATGCCACGAGTAGACCTCAGGAATACGCCGTATTCTTCGTCGAAGGTCGTCGATTGTCTTCCTCGGCCGCGACAAACCTCTACTTCATCAGTCCTGGCAGGAGTCCGCCGATGCCCTTGGCCAGCAGGCCGAACGCGGTCGCCGTGACGAGGATACCCATCACTCGAGTCACGATGTTGAGGCCGATCGGGCCCAGACGTCTCGCGATCAGGCCTGAGGATCGGAAGGTGATCCACATGAGGACGGCCGTGCCCACGCCGATCGCGCTGATCACCAGCAGGTCCCGCCACCTGGAGTAGGTCGTGGCCTGGACGACCACGGTGGTGATCGTGCCGGCGCCGACGGTGCCCGGGATGGCGATGGGGACGACCGCGAGCGCCTTCCAGTGTTCTTCGGGAACGTCTTCGACCGACGTCTTCTCGGCCGCGGTGAGTTTGGTCTCCTCGAGGACAACCATCCGCAGCCCGCTGATGAGCAGGATCAATCCGCCCGCCGCCTGGAGCATGGGCACGCTGATGCCGAGGACCAGCAACAGATAGCGGCCCGCCCACGCGCACACGAGGAGTACGACGGCGATTGCGAGCGCGCTCTGATCGGCCATCTTCGTCTGCACGGATTGCGCGAATCTCGACGCCGACGTGACGAACAGCACGGACGAACTGAGCGGATTGACGATCGCGATGAGCGACGTCGCGAACAACAGAGTGGCTTGAAGGTCCACGGCGGGCGTCAGATTCCGGCGAAGTGCGCCGGTGCCACTTCGCGGAGTGGCGCAGGACGGAACGTGGCGGTGTCGAACGGAATCCTCGGAAGTCGTTGCCCTGGTTCGAGTTGCGGAATCGCTGAGAGCAGCGCCTGCGTATAGGGGTGAGCCGGCGCGCTGAAGACCGACGTCGCGGGGCCCAGTTCCACAATCCTCCCGCGGTACAGGACCGCCACGCGATCGCAGATCTGGCGCACAAGCCGGAGGTCGTGCGCGATGAAGAGATAGGTGAGCCCGAGCTGCTTCTGAAGATCCAGCAGCAGGTTGACGACCTGGGCCTGCACGGACACATCGAGCGCCGACACCGGTTCGTCGCAGACGATGAACGAGGGGTCGAGGGCGATGGCGCGCGCCAGACCAATCCGCTGTCGCTGGCCGCCGCTGAATTCGTGGGGATACTTCACGCCCGCGCCGGCGTCGAGGCCGACGAGCTCGAACAGCCGTCTCACGCGGGCCTGTCTCTCCTCGCGGCTGCCCAGCTTGTGGATGATGAGCGGCTCCTCGACGATGTCGCCGGCGCGCATGCGCGGGTTGAGCGAGGAGTAGGGATCCTGAAAAACGATCTGGAAGTGCCGTCTCGCGCGGCGAAGGTCTCCTGACCCGAGCGCGCGCACGTCCATGTCCTTGAAGCGAATCTCGCCGGCGGTCGGCTCGATCAAGCGGAGCAGGCAACGTCCGGTCGTCGTCTTGCCCGATCCGGACTCGCCGACGAGCCCGAACGTCTCACCCGGCATCACATCGAACGAGACGTCATCGACGGCGCGCACGCCCGGCCCGCGACGGAGCCAGCCGCGGCCATGGAATTCCTTGACGAGGCCCTTGACCTGAACGAGCGCGCTCATATGGAGGACTCGGAAGAAGGGCCGGAGGAAGCGGAGCGGGAGTCGTGCAGGAAGCAGCGGACGGCGTGCCCGGCGCCGACGGTCGTGAATCCCGGCGCCTTGTCGCACTGTTTCATTCGATCCACGCAGCGCGGGGCGAACGCGCAACCCGGCCCCGCGTGCCCCAGCGCCGGCACGACGCCCGGGATCGCGACGAGGCGGTCGCCGTTCCCGCCGCCGGGAATCGACGCCAGCAGTCCGCGCGTGTAGGGATGCGCCGGCGCGCTGAAAAGGCCCGCCGCGGGCGCCTGTTCGACAATCCGGCCGCAGTACATGACGGCCACTCGGTCGGCCATTTCGGCGACCACGCCGAGGTCGTGGGTGATGAGTAGCAACGACACGCCGAACGTACGCCGAAGATCGCGCAAGAGATCGAGGACTTCCGCCTGCACGGTCACGTCGAGGGCCGTGGTCGGTTCGTCCGCAATCACCAGGGCGGGATCAGCGGCCAGGGCGAGGGCGATCATTGCGCGCTGCCGCAGGCCGCCGCTGAGCTGATGAGGGTACTCCTTCGCGCGCCGCGCCGGATCAGGCACCCGAACCGCGTCGAGCAGTTCGAGCGTGCGCGCGCGCGCGGCGGCGCCGCGCGCCAGGTTGTGAACCGCCAGCGTCTCGCGAATCTGGTAGCCGATGGTGTAGACGGGATTCAGGGCGACCATCGGTTCCTGAAACACGAAGCCGATCCGCCGGCCGCGCACCTGACGCATCCCCTCTTCATCGAGGTCCATCAGATTGCGGCCCTCGAGTTCGATCGTGCCGTGCGTGATTCGTCCGGGCGGCATGACGAGCCGGACGATCGAGAGCGCGGTGACCGACTTGCCGCTGCCGGATTCGCCCACGAGGCCGAGTGTCTCGCCGCGGGCGATCTCGAAGGAGACGCCGTCCACGGCCGCGGCCTCCAGGGTCGTGCCCTTCAGAGGGAAGGTCGTGCGGAGTCCCGTGACGCGCAGCAGGGGGGGATCAGCTGAGTTCGTCACGGTGTTCACCGAAAACACGTCTCAGCGTGTCGGAAATCTCTCCGAGCGTGGCGCGGGCTTCAACGGCCGCCACCACCCGCGGGACGAGATTGTCCCCGTCGATGGCCGCCCGCTCGAGGGCGGCGAGGGCTTGCTGCCAGGCCGCAGCGTTGCGGCCGGCGCGAACCGCGCGCACGGCGTCGGCCTGACGCGTTTCGCCGGCCGGATCGATGCGCAGGAGCTCGATGTGACTGGCGTCGTCCGTCTGATACCGGTTCACGCCAACGATGATCTGGTCGCCCCCATCGATGGCCTGCTGCGCGGCGTAGGCCGCATCCTGCACCTGGCGCTGAATCCAGCCGGCCTCGATGGCTGCCAGCGTGCCGCCGATGGCATCGATCTTTCCGATGAGATCCAGGGCCTCGGCCTCGATCGAGGCGGTGCGCTCCTCGATCGCCCATGCGCCTCCAAGAGGATCAACCGTGTTCGCGACGCCCGACTCCGTCGCGATGATCTGCTGCGTGCGCAGCGCGATTCTGGCGGCGTCTTCGGTCGGCAGTGCCAGCGCTTCGTCGCGGCCGTTGCAGTGCAGCGACTGCGTGCCTCCGAGCACCGCCGCGAGGGCCTGGATGGCGACGCGAACGATGTTGTTGTCCGGCTGCTGTGCGGCGAGCGTGCTGCCGGCGGTCTGGGTGTGGAAGCGAAGCTGCATCGCGCGCGGATTCGTCGCGCCGAACCGATCGCGGCAGATGCGCGCCCAGAGGCGCCGGGCCGCCCTGAACTTGGACACTTCCTCGATGAAGTCGTTGTGGGCATTGAAGAAGAACGACAGCCGAGGTCCGAGCGTGTCGATGCCGAGCCCGGTGCGCGCGGCGGCCTCGACATAGGCGATCGCGTTGGCGAGCGTGAACGCAACCTCCTGCACGGCCGTCGAGCCGGCTTCGCGAATGTGATAGCCGCTGATGGAAATCGTGTTCCAGTTCGGCAGCTCGCGCTCGCACCACGCAAAAATGTCAGTCACGATCCGCAGCGAATGCCTGGGCGGATAGATGTACGTGCCGCGCGCGACGTATTCCTTGAGAATGTCGTTCTGGATCGTGCCGGACAGCCGGGCCGGCGCGATCCAGCGGGATGCCGTCGAAGAGCGCCGCCATGTCCTCGATCGAATCGATCGCGACGCCGACGCGCCCGACTTCGCCGGCGGCCATGGCGTGGTCGGAGTCGTACCCCATCTGCGTCGGCAGATCGAAGGCCACGCTGAGGCCGCTCACGCCCTGGCCGAGCAGATAGCGGTAGCGCGCGTTGGACTCGGCGGCGGTCCCGAATCCCGCGTACTGGCGCATCGTCCACAGCCGGCCGCGATACATCGTCGGCTGGATGCCGCGGGTGTAGGGAAACTCGCCTGGGGCCTCCGTCGCGACGCCGGCGGCCGCTCGGAGGTCATCCGGACGCGCGAACGGACGTCGCGCGCTGGAATTCTTCGTCATTGCCGTCATTAGTCTGCCACGGAGGCCGAAAGTTCACACGAGGTTGTCATTTTCCAAAAATACATTTTTCGAGTTTGACACCCCCGGTAGCGGTGTCTACAATGCCCCAGGTTTTTGCTCTTTTTTCCCGCTTCCGCCGTCGCGACGTGGAGGTCTCATGGACTCGTTGATGAATCAGTTGGCGCGTGAACTCACCGAGGCGGTGTCCGCCGCGGTCGCCAACGATCCACGCGTCGAAGCGTGCCGTGAGAAGGCCCGCACCGCCGGCTTCGACATGCGAGTCTCCCTCGAGGCCGTGGTCGCGTTCTCCAGCCGTGATGCGGCTGCCGTGAAGGGCCCGAGCGCGCGCCGGGCGGGCACGCGCTCCGGACTCGAGATGAGCGCCAACGACCGGCGTTTCCTCAAGTCGCTGCGCATCGCCGCCGACGAGCCGACCGAAAAAGAAGTTGAGTAAGGGCTACGGGCCCTCGAGCTTCTGCCCCTGCCGCGCCACCGCCGCGGCCGCCCTGGCCGCCGCCTGCGGATCACCAAGGTAGTAGTGTCGAAGCGGTTTCAAATCCGCATCCAGTTCGTACACCAGCGGAATCCCGGTCGGAATGTTGAGTTCGACGATGTCCGATTCAGTGACGTTGTCGAGGTACTTGACGAGCGCGCGCAGGCTGTTGCCGTGCGCGGTGATGAGGACGCGCCTGCCCGAGCGAATCGCCGGAGCGATGGTGGCCGTCCAGTAGGGAAGGAAGCGATCGACCGTGTGCTTGAGCGCTTCGGTCGCCGGGATCTCCGACGCCGGGAGCCCCGCATATCGCGGATCGTGCGACGCGTGGCGTGGGTCGGACGCCTCGAGCGGCGGCGGGGGGATGTCGTAGCTTCGCCGCCAGATCTTGACCTGCGCCTCGCCGTGCCGGGCCGCAGTCTCGGCTTTGTTCAGGCCCTGCAACGCGCCGTAGTGCCGTTCGTTCAGGCGCCAGCTCCGCTCCACGGGGATCCAGAGCAGATCGAGCTCGTCGAGGACCATCCAGTTCGTGCGAATCGCCCGCTTGAGCACGGACGTGAACGCGATGTCGAACGTGTAGCCTTCCGCCCGCAGCAGGCGGCCGGCGGCGGCCGCTTCCTCGCGGCCCTTGTCACTCAGGTCCACGTCGGCCCATCCGGTGAACCGGTTCTCTTTGTTCCAGGTACTTTCGCCGTGCCGGAGGAGGACGACCGTGTACATGCGACCTAAC
>CAZJTG010000196.1:0-7445 GCA_964548865.1 uncultured Solibacteraceae bacterium | reverse complement strand
TGGTCCTTCAGGATGTTGCCGGCGTTCACCACCAGCATGAAATGGTCCTCGGCCAGGCGGTACACCAGAATGTCGTCGACGAACGTGGCTTCGGGCGTGGTGAGCGCGGAGTACTGAATTTGGCCGACACTGAGCTTTGAAGCGTCGTTGCTCGTCAGCCACTGAACCGTGGCGAGCGCGTCGGGGCCGGCGAGCTCAATCTGGCCCATGTGGCTCACGTCGAACAGTCCGGCCCGGGTTCGCACGGCAAGATGCTCGTCGATGATGCCGGAGTACTCGACGGGCATGTCCCAGCCGCCGAATTCGACCATGCGGGCGCCACAGGAACGGTGGCGTGCGTTCAGCGGAGTTTTCTTGAGTGGCGCCTGGGAATTCGACATGTGCCGGGAATTCGTGCGCCACGGCATGCGTCCACGCCCGGCGAATCGCCCTACAACGTACTATCCCGCCCCGGCGCGGTCAAGGTGCATGCGGCGCGGGCGCCGACGACCGCGCTGCGGGACCGGCCGACACTCGGCCGGTCCCGCCTATCTCTGCCGGCGAGGCCAGGCGAGAGCAATGAGGGTGAAGGCCACCAGGAGCACACCGGCCATCAGCATGAGCCCCAGCCGGGGATTCGTCTGTGCAGCGGGTGTCGTGACCAACACCAGCGGCATGACGCTCGCCGTTACGAAGAGGCTCACCAGGATCTGAACGATCACGACGATCACCGTGCGCATCATTTCGAACGCTCCTTCCCCCTGCACTTCCCCTGCCTCGCCCGGCTCAGCCCTGACAGGCCTTTAGCTGAGCGCCACGCATTTCAACCACCATGAGAACGCGCCGATGGCGCGCATGTCATAGATCGCGGCGCAGCCAGCCTTGCCGAGCACATCCCACCACTCCTGATGGCTCTTCATGCAGTCCTCGTACTCCATGAAGGCGGCGATCGCCTCCTTGGCATAGTCGTTCCAGCACTCCGTGGGCGTCCTCGACTGCCCACCGTCCGTCTCTTGCGGTCCGCCGAGGCCCACGCGCAGGCTGAATGCCGCCGGTTTCGCCACCGACCGCGCCTCTCGAGCCCACCGTGCCAGTTCCTGGCCGCTCGTGGCCGTGCCTGCGGCGGCCATGAGAAACATACGCGTGGTGATCAACATCGGCTGCACCGGCGTCGCGGTGCCGAGCCCCATCCGTCCGATCAACTCCGCCGCGGCCCGGCCGGCTGACGAGGCCGCCACCATCGCGCGCGCCCGTTCGCCGCGAATCCGATCTGTCCGGCTGGTCGACACCCGCCCGGCCCTCGAGTCGACGGTCAGGCTCCGTTGGTCCAGTCTGATCACGAGGTCGTCTCCGGGCTCGGTGACCCGAGTGATCACGCGCTCGCCGGCGATCGACTTCGTCAGTTTCAGTCGCGGCGTCTCCACCTCAATCCGTCCCCCGTCCATCGTCTTGAACACTCTCACGATGGCGTGGGTGTTGCTGTCGATCTCCTGGTGAACGAGCTTCTCCTGCGCGCCAGCCGGCGCCACGAACAGCGAGGCTGCCAGCACGCTTCCCCCAATACACACGCTGAGCTTCATACCGTCTCCACGTCTTCTGCGTCTGCACGAAACCGGCTTTCCGGCCGTCGGCGATCCCGACTTCAGAGGGCCGGCTCAGCCGGCCTGTTCGCACAATCTGTGTTCGACCCGCGCGGCTGCCGCGGTTTCTGGAGGCGGCGGTTCCGCGGTCTCCTGAAGCAGCGATTGCAGCGTCTTGTATGTGATGTCGAGAACTTCGCAGGCCTGGCGCTTGTTGCCATGGCACCGCTCAAGAACGAGCCGGGCGTATCGGCCCGACCAGCCACGGAGGGTGTGGTCGCCCAGCCTGGCCGCGGTCGACGGGCCGTAGACCCGTGAGATCTCGGCCGGCAGGTCCGCCGGCGTCACTTCCGGCCCGGGCGCGAGCGCGAGGGCGCGTTCGACGACGCGACCGAGCTGCCTCACATTGCCGGGCCACTCGTACGTCATGAGCGCCTCGACGGCCTCGGTCGAGAACGGCAGCGAACGCGTTCGTCTCAGCCGCCCGCCGAAGTGCTCGACCAGCGCCGGCACATCCTGGCGGCGGGCGCGGAGGGGCGGAACATGAATCTCGACGCCGGCAATCCTGTAGAACAGGTCCGCGCGAAATCGCCGGGCTTCGACCAGTTCAGCCAGGTTCCGATTGGTCGCCGCGACGATGCGGACATCCACGATGTGCGCCGTGTGGCCGCCGACGCGCTCGATGCTGAAGTCCTGAAGGACGCGCAGGAGTTTGGCTTGCGCGGCCAGCGACAAATCGGCGACCTCGTCCAGAAAGAGAGTGCCGTGGTCCGCGATCTCGAACTTCCCCCGCCGGCCGCGGACGCCGGTCGCTGTCCGATCCTCGATGCCGAACAACTCCGCCTCGAGCAGGCTGTCCACGAGAGCGGCGCAGTTGATCGGAACGAACGGGGCGCCGCGTCGCGGGCTGTCTTCATGGATGGCCCGCGCGACAAGTTCCTTGCCGACTCCGCTCTCGCCCTCGATCAGCACGGTGAAGTGCGTGCCCGCGACGCGCCCGATGCGCGCCCGGAGATCCTGCATTGGCAGACTCTGTCCCACGATCATGTCCATGCACTCCATCAACATCGATGCCACCGCAACTGGTCTGGAATCCCGCGCGGCGCTCCTGCACTTGGCCGGAATGCGGGTAGTCGCTACCCGTGGCCGGACCGCGGGCGGGTCACGGTCGTCCGCCGCCTAGAACTGGAACCACGAACCAGGCAACGGGTCGTAGCGAAACGTCCGCAGCCGGCCGCTCGCCCCGTTCAAGCGAATCGCAAGCTGCTGTCCTCTTGCAGATCGGAGGAAGACAGATCCCGGCGTCGAACTGCCGACCGGGGAGAAGCTTGCGATGTCTGCCGTACCGAGCCTGACGGGATCTGGATTACCTGGCTCGCCTCCGGGCCCGACAAGCCGGGCGTCAACGGCGATGTCGACGCCGGGGAACATTGCGGCAAATGAATGCGGTCCGTCGAAGCAGGGGTCCGTCCCCGACGCGATTTCCGCCCGGCGGACGCCGTTGCCGTTCGCATCTCGACACGCGCTGATCTCCCAGAGGCCGTTGACCTGGTCGAACACCACGGCCACGTGAGCGCTCCGGTTCACGGCCTCGAACCGCGCCAGGCGAAACCGCGCGCTGAGGAAGGCCGTCGCGGACCTGACCCGACCGGTGTCGAGGGCGGTTGCTCGAAGCGGCGCTGACAGACCCGCGAGAATGCCTGCCAGCGCCAGGACCACGAGCAGCTCAGCCAGTGATGCTCCTCGCTCGTCCACGTCCACCTTGGACCTACCGTTCCCCCGACTTCGGCGGCGCGACAACGACAAGGGGCTTCAGCCTGAGAAAGGACTTCTCACCAATCCCCTTGACGTTCATCAGTTCCTCGACCTTCTTGAATCCGTTGTTCTTCTGCCGGTACTCGAGGATGAGCCGGGCCGTGGCGGGCCCGACGCCAGGCAGTTTCTCCAGGTCGGCCTGCGTCGCGGTGTTGAGGTTGAGTGCGGGCGCGGCCGGCGCCCCGCTCTGCTGCTGGGCCTGGGGGGGCTGGCTACCGTGTGTCGGAACGGGCGAGACGATCGCCCATGTCGTGGCCAATGCGGCCGCTGCGAGGATCGTGCGAATCATGATCTGGCGCTCCTTGATCGGCGGCGGCCGGCCCCGCGTGCCTCTGACGTAGGACCGGCGGTACAGTCCAAGGCTGACGCAGGATCGGACGCCAGTAACGTGTGCTGCCCCACCGGCCCCGCAGAATGGAGGAGCAAGCCCCGGGCCATGACCGCGCGCGCTCAGGACGTACGTGCCAAGTGGTTGATTGGAAAGGCGATGGCAGGATCGCCGATGTCACGGCGGCGCGAGGCACGCCTGCGGAATCGAGAAGATGAATCTCCGAGTTAACCCGCGAACCCGATCAGTCGGCGCGTCCGCCCACTGCGGTTGCCTGGCCTCGGCGCGTCTCAAACCATGCGACGGTTTCGCGCAGCCCCTCCTCGAAGGGGACCGAGGGCGAGAAGTTCAGCATCTTCCGCGCCTTCGCGATGTCGGCCTGCGAATCCTTGACGTCGCCTTCGCGGGCGGGACCGAACGTGGGCGAAGCATCCGAGCCGAGGATCCGCTGGAGCGATCGGATGAGTTCCAGCAACGAGATGCGGCCGCCGGCCGCGACGTTGATCACTTCGCCGGCCACGCCCGGCGCCTGACAGCACGCAAGCACGCCCGTCACCACGTCGCCGACGAAGGTGAAATCGCGGGTCTGTTTGCCGTCGCCGTAAACCAGGGGCGGCTTCCCGTGGGCCAGCGCTTCGACGAACAGGGAAATCACGCCCGAGTACGGCGACCCCGGCTGCTGACGCGGTCCGAACACGTTGAAGTAACGCGTCACGACGGTTTCCAGCCCGTACAGCCGCGTGAACATCTGGCAGTACTGCTCGCCGATGAGCTTCTGGAGCGCGTATGGCGACAGCGGATTGGGCCGCATGTCCTCGCGCTTCGGCAAAACTGGGGTGTCCCCGTAGACGGAAGAAGACCCGGCAAATATCAGCCGTTTCGCGCCGGCGTCGCGGGCGGCAACCAACACGCTGAGGGTGCCGTCGACGTTAGCGCGATGCGACCCGACCGGATCCTTCACGGATCTTGGCACCGAGGGAATAGCCGCCTGGTGAATCACGTACTCGCATCCGGCAACGGCGCGTCGCGCCACCGCCGGATCGGCGACGTCCCCTTCGACGACGTCGACGCCTGCCGGGACGTTTTCACGCTTGCCGCTCGAAAAATCGTCCGCGATCCGGACCTGGTCACCCCGCTCGAGCAGCCGCTGGACGAGATGCGATCCGATGAAGCCCGCTCCACCCGTGACGAGATACATGCCCACGTTTCAGTACTCCTCGCTACTGCGGCCAGCCGGTCTTCGGCAGGCCAGGCGTCCAGCGCAGCGCGTTCTGGTAATAGAGCTTCTTCAGGACGGCATCCGGCAGTCCCATGCCATACAGCTTCCAGAACGCGTGGTAGTCCCGATAGTAGTCGAAGTATTCGTCGTTGGTTTCGAACACCCGCCACCAGTACGGGAACTCCGTCGCCTCGTAGGCGTCCTTCCCGAACAGGATGCGGTCCTGGTACTTGATGAAGAACTCCCGTGAGGCGCGAGGCTGACGTGCGAAGTCGTAGAGCACGGCACCCACCTCGAGGACCAGGTTCGGTCTGGCGTCGAGTTGCCTGGCCGCGCGCGCCAGATCGTTGCCGTACCAATTGAAGTGCGCGCCGATGTACCTCGTCTTCGGGTTGGCGCTGTACATGCGGTCGCGCTCCCCCACCAGCTGCTCGAACGACGGGTCGTTCGGCCCGTTGTTCCGGCGGTCCGGGAACAACGCGAGTTCAAGCCAGCGCTCGTTCTTCATGTCGAGCGGCGAGAAGAATTCCTGCGGTTCGGCGGTATGGATGATCACCGGCACGTTCAGACGCGCGCAGACATCCCAGATCGGCTTGAGGATCGGGTCGTCCACCTGGAGCCGCGAGCCGTCGGTCTTCCGTGCGTCCAGCCCGAGGTTCTTGGCGATCTTGAGCCCGATCGCCCCGTTCCTGATGGCTTGCTCGAGATCGGCCGCGGCTTTCTCGCCCCAGCCAGGCGCGTCGGCGTTGTTCCAGTTGACGTTGGCAAACACCCGGAACCGATCGGGGTGCTTGCTGGATCGGATGAACTCCACCTTCTGCTGCACGGCCGCGGCATTGCCGCCGCTCAAGTTGATCAGGACGCGCAAGTTCAGTGCATCCATCTCCTTGATCATCTGTTCGATGTTGTTTGCGGTAATCGTCGTGTGGTTGTGACTATCGACGACCGGGTACTTCGCCCTGGGCACCAGGTGCTCTTCGACCTTGAGCGTCGTGCGCGGCCGGTAATCGAGGATGCTCGGTGGCGGGAACTCCGGTGCCGTGCAGCGCAGCGCCCTGACCATCGTCATACCAGGCGGGCATTCCTGCCCAGGCTGGATCGGCACACCGCCGCCGCGACCGCCGCGTCCCTGGCCCGGCTGCGGCGGGGCGGCGCCCTGCCCCTGCCCGGCGAGCGTCAACGCGCCCGCCAGTCCGGCGATGGTGACCGTCAAGAGAAGCAATGGTGCGCGACGCATTGTGGTACGAAGCCTCCCCGCGCACGTCACGGCGCGCGCGAACGCCGGGATTGTAACCCGGCTTAGTTCACTTGAATGAGAAAGTCGCGCATTGAGAAGTGTCCACCGCAGCGTGCCGTAAGCCGAATTCTGTCTCCTTCGCCTCCACTCGCCGCGCTTGCGCGCGTCGAGCGTCGCTCAGGACGACGACCATTCCTCTAGGCCCGGCATTACTGACGGGCTCGAGCGACCTACCCGGAGGCTTCGGGCGGGCCGCCCGTCTTTGTCGCCTCCCTATTTGGTCTTGCTCCGTGCGGGGTTTTGCCTGCCATCCGTCTTACGACGAACGCGGTGCGCTCTTACCGCACCTTTTCACCCTTACCCAGCGAACCCGGCTCGCTCTGGCGGTATGTTTTCTGTGCCACTGTCCTTCGAGTTGCCCCGACCGGGAGTTACCCGGCGCACTGCCCTGCGGAGTTCGGACTTTCCTCCCACCTTCGCACTCCGCCCTGCGGGCTACGCGCTACGGAGGGCAAGCTCCGCATTGCCTGGCGGGCTTGACCGCGATAGCTCGAGGCCGCAAGGCCGAGAGCGAAGGTGGACGGTCGTCTGGTCCGCTGCGGCGGACAATCAGGATCGTAGCATCACCCGTCGTTTTCCTGCGTGATGCCGTACTGCTCGAGCTTCTTGTAGAGATTGCTCCGGGGCGTGTCGATCACCTCGGCCGTCTTCGAAATGTTCCACCCGTGTTCCCTGAGGCGATCCACCAGGAAGGCGCGCTCCGACCACTCCTTGAACTCCCGCAGTGTTCCTGGCGGCATGAGGGCGCCCGTCGCCGGCCGCGGCGAGGCCGGCGCCGACTCCGGCCGCACGACCAGGCGCACGTCCTCGGCCTCGATGACCTCGCGCTCGCTCATGATCAGGAGCCGATCGACGACGTTTCGAAGCTCGCGGATATTGCCCCGCCAGCGCGCCTGCTTGAACGCCTCGAGCGCGGCCGGCGCGAACCTGGGCAGTCGCCGGTTGTTCTCCCGGGCAAACTGGCCCGCGAAGTGCTGCACGAGGGCCGGAATGTCCTCCAGCCGTTCGCGCAGGGATGGCACCGCGATCGGGATGACGCTCAGCCGGAAGTACAGATCCTCGCGGAATCGTCCTTGCGAGATTTCCTCCTCGAGGTCCTTGTTGGTCGCCGCGATGACGCGGACATCGACCTTGATCGTCCGCGACGATCCCAGCCGCTCGACTTCGCCCTCCTGAAGCACGCGAAGAACCTTGGCCTGGGTCTTCGCGCTCATGTCGCCGACTTCG
>CAZJTG010000195.1:0-7451 GCA_964548865.1 uncultured Solibacteraceae bacterium | reverse complement strand
GGCGAGCGCCATGCGGTCCTTGTACGAGCCCGTGGGGTTGAAGAACTCGAGCTTGACGAGCACGTCTGCGGCGCCCGGCGGCACGATGGACTTCAGACGGACGGCCGGCGTGCGACCAATCGCCTGCAGGACCGAGGCAGCGACAGCAGAGAACATCCGGCCATTCTACCGCTGGCAACTCGTCGAGATGCCGGGAGAGAATGGAACGTGCGGATGCGCCTCGAGACCGTGCAGATACCAGCGAACGCCCGCACCTACGTTCACCTCGATCCCGCGCGGCCGGGCCGCATGGCGGCCTGGCGCGAGGATGACTTCACGACGAACGTCGTCTATCGATTCACCGACCGCGCCGGCTGCGCGACCGCGATCGAATCCACGATCGTTGTGGACGTCGTCGGCGCGCCGATCTGGGAGCGTCACGCCGGCCGAATCTGCGCTCCGCCGGGCGAGCTGAACGAGAGCTACACGCGCTCGGGAAGCATGGGTATCTGGAAGCGGCCGGACAGCCAGGGCGAGGCCGACGTCATCGGAAAGAAGTTCTACACGAGCGCCGCCGACGTACCGGAGGAGCGCGCCCTCCTCGTCCGCGCGCTGCTGGCGGGCGGTGGAGAGCTGCGATTGATGCCGGAGGGCGAGGCGCGGCTCACCCTGCTCCGCGCGCTGTCCGTCACCGCCGGAGGCCGAACGCTGACGGTGACGGGCTATCGCGTCAGCATCAGCAACGCGGCTGCGCGGATCGCGGATACGGTCGTCTGGATCGACCCGCGAGGCGATCTTTTCGCGATAGACGGCCTGCTCGTGCGCGAGGGATGGGAGGCTGCGATGGAAGTGCTTCGGCGGACGGGCCGCGGAACGCTCTAAACGACGCGATCGCGACGACCGCCTAGGGCGTGGGGACTTCTGGTTCCTGAGGCGTGAACGCGATCTTGCCGGCCGCTACCTCGAGCTGCGCGGTCAGCGAGTGCCGATGACTCGGCGGCACGCGGGCCACGCATCCCTTGGTCAGTTGTACGGTCCGCATCGCAGCGACACGAACGAACGTAAAGGCGTTGGACGTCTGCCGGCGGTGAACCATGGTTCTGACACTCCCC
Organism: uncultured Solibacteraceae bacterium; assembly: GCA_964548865.1. Lineage (GTDB taxonomy): Bacteria > Acidobacteriota > Vicinamibacteria > Vicinamibacterales > SCN-69-37 > DASUGC01. The sequence continues at coordinate 6,360 of CAZJTG010000195.1, read as the reverse complement.
TGGCGCGATCGGTCTCGGTTCGGATCGACCACGCGCCATCGAGATTGGTGGAACGCACGGTGTCAGGCTGGCTGACGGCTTAAGTATACCGCGAACGGACGAGCGCGTCCGTCGGGCGCCGCCTCCCTCAGCCCCGACGGGCGCGAACGGCCCAGCGGAGCTTCGCCGACGACGCGCGGCGATTGGCCCGCGTCTCCTCCATCGCGGCCCGAATGACGCGGCGGGCGGCGTCTGTGTACAACCCCTCGCGGACGCCCGCCTGAAACGCCTTCTTGACCCGCCGGTCCTCGCCGGAATGAAACGTCAGAATCGCCACGCGCCCGCCGCTGGCGAGGCAGTCGGGCAACGCACGAAGCAGCGCGTCAAGGGATCGAAACTCGTCATTGACCGCGATGCGCAACGCCTGGAGGGTTCGCCGCACGGAGAGCTTCGCATCGGGAAGACGCGCGCCGGGCACTTCGGCCATCAACCGCGTCCGCACGAGGCGTTCGAGCAGGTGCGTCGTGGTCACGGGTTGCGCCTTGAGGATCCGCGCGATGAGCGCCGCATGCGGCTCGTCCGCATGCTCGGTCAGGATGCGCGCGAGTTCCAGGTCGTCGATTCTGGCCAGCAGGTCGGCCGCGGTCTCGCCGCGAGTGGGATTCATCCGCAAGTCGAGCGGCCCCGGCTCCTTGTAGGTGAACCCCCGGGCGGGATTGTCGAGCTGCATCGACGACACCCCCAGGTCGGCGAGAATCACGTCCGCGGCCTGCACACCCTCGGCGGCGAGGGCCTGCGCCAGGCCAGCGAAGTTCGTGCGCCTGGCCACGAACGCCTCGGGCTCGAAACCCGCGGCCCGCAGGGCTGCCTCCGTCTTCGGCAGCTCGATCGGATCCACATCGAGGCCGATCAGTTTCCCGCCTGGCTGAATTCGCTCCAGGATCGCGCGCGCGTGACCTCCGCCGCCGAGCGTACAGTCCACCGCGACCTCGCCGGGCCTGGGACGGAGGCAGTCGAGCACCTCGGCGACCATGATGGGCCGGTGCGTTCCCGCGGGCGTCTTACCCGAGGCGATGACCCTCCGCACGTCGGCGCGGTACTTCTCCGGTTGCAGTTCCTTGTAGCGGTCGGCGAAAGCGCGAGGATGCTTCCCTGCGTAGCGCTTTCGTCTGGGTGGTCGATCGGCCGGCGGTGACACCGGTCCAAGGATATTCCGATCAGCGCCCGCCGCCCCGCGACGCAATCAGGCGCAGGCTTTCGCGGCTGACAAAGATCTTGTCCACGAACGTCTCGCCCCAACCTGTCGGCGTGAGGTCGCGGTACTCCCGGAGCGGTCCGCCGCCGTGTCCCTCCTCGAGGCGGTGGCGGATCGAGGCGCGGGCATTCGGGTGCGCGCCTCTCTCCAGCAAGAGTCGAGTGAACCTCGCCTCGTCCGGCTGCCCCTTTCGGTAGTTCACCCAGAAGTTGCGCTGGGAGACGACCGTCGAAAAGAGCGCGGTGTAGCCACCAAAGCCCTCGGCATCAGTCGCCGCGGGCGCGTTGGGATCCATGCCGCGGTCGAGCAACCATGTTCCGATCTCCACCTCGTCGAAATACGCCGCAATGTGGAGCAACGTCGTCTGGTGCACCGGCGTGCCCTGCGCGGTGTAGGGCTCTTTCGAACACGCCGGCGCGAGCGGGTAGACATCGGTGATGTCGAACGTGCGCGTGAGCAGCTGTGGATCGCGCGCCAGATGGGCTTCCAGCAGGTCGATGCGGCCGCGGTGCAGCGCCATCACCGGGGTGTCCGGGGGATCGAACCCGTGCTCGACGTACAACTCCAGAATCCGATGCTTCGCCGGCGGATTCCGGCTGTCCGTCCCGAGCAGGTGCTCCATCGTGTTGCTGTCCACGCCGCCGTCGTCGCGCGTGAGCCGCGCACCCAGTGCGAACAGCACGGCCGTGCCATCCACGCTCAGTGTGTAGGCCGGGCCGGCCAGCGTCCATGTGTCGAGCGACGGCTCGCCCGCCAGCGCGTAGATCATCCGAACGGTATCCACGTGGCCCTGAAGCGCGGCGCGGCCACCGGCGGACTCCAGATCCTTCGCGCCCATGCCGTGCAGCATCCTGATCATGCGATCGCGTCCGAGGTTCGCCGCGTACGTCATCGGCGGTCCCCAGTTGCTGTCGGATCGAATGAGCACATGCTCGTGCAAGAGCGCTGGACTGCGCGTCACGAGGTCACGCACACCATCGAGGTCGTCTTCCCAGATCGCACGGACGACTTGGGCGGCCTGCACCAGGCGCGGCCAGCTGGAGGCCTGGTAGCTTCGCGCGAGGATGAGCTGCGCATCGAACAGCCTTATGTTCGCGGGCGCGGGTGGTTCGGGATGATGTTCAGCAAGGTCCGCAAGCGCGGCGGGATCGCCCGCCTGGATGGCCTTCAGCAGATCCTTGGCCTGGTGCTTGAGCTGATCGAGATCGGGACGAACGGGCAAGCGGCGAGCGGGCATGACGAGCCTCCTATGTGTGCCCGTGGTCCGCTGGCGCCGGGCAAGGAGGTTCGGCGACACATGTCCGAACAGCTGAGACGTATTCAGGTGGACTCAGTCCTGCCCGCGGACGGGAGGCGCCCTGCGCGCCTGACGCCAAGTTAGCACCGGGCGACAGACCGCACAAGGCGGGATTTCGGCAAGCTAGCGGGACCCGAGCACATCCCAGCGATTGCCTTCGATGTCGATGAATACCGCGACGCGGCCGTAGGCCTCGGAGCGGGGTCCGGACACGATGCTGACGTTCGCAGCGCGCAGTCGCGCGAGGGTCTCGTCGAAGTCCCCGACCCGCAGGAACATGCCGACGCGGCCGGCGAACTGGCGTCCCACGAGCGCCTGCTGTTCGGCGCCGTCGGCGCGCGCCAGCAGCAGACCGGTCTCCGCACCCGGCGGGCGAACGACAACCCATCGCTTGGGTCGGCCGTCGTTCGTCAGCGACGGCGAGTCCTCGGTCAGTTCGAAACCGAGCACGTTCACGAAGAATGCGATCGCCGGATCGTACTCGCGCACGAGGAGCGCGGTGAGTGCGAGATGCGCCGAGCCCTCAGCTTCGGGTGGCGAATCCAGATTCACGATGGCCCGCGCCAGCTTCCAGGACGCGCCCGCCGCCCGTGAGTACATGAAGAGGAACTTGCCCGTTGCGTGAGACACTTCGCCACCGGCGTGAGGCACGACGGTAAACCTAAACGTGCCGCGGTCCATCGCCCAACTGCCCTGCACCTCGACGGCGTTGCTGACGTACCGGATCTCGCGCGAACAATGGGCGTTCTGGTCGGCGAAGACGCGTTCCGCGAACTCGGCGCAGGCCTGCCTGCCTTCCTGGACAGGCTGATCGGGCGCCATGATCACGCAGTCGTCGGCAAGTAACGCCGCCAGCGCGACGGCGTCCCCTCGATTCTCTGCTGCCTCAATCAGTCTCAGCAGCTCACGAACAGCCGCGACGTCTTCGCCGCTCTGGGGCGTCATTGTCTCACCAGGCCCGGTTCGGTCCCTTGACGGCGCCGGAGAGCACGGCCTTGTGGACGGCCGCGATGTTCGCGAGGCCGCTCGGCGCGACACCGCCCCATTCGAATCGCGTCAGGTCCGGCGTCCAGTGGAAGAGCGCCACCTGCCACGTGTGGGTGCGGCCGCCGCGCTCGTAGTACACGAGGCAGTGGTCCATCGAGCACCCGGCCGCCACGAGCCTTCGGGTCGGCTGCTGAGGACTCATGGCGGCGCTCGTGCGCTGGAACGGCGCGCCGGGCTCGGCAATGTCCAGGCTTCCGCTTCCGAACAGGGTCTGCAGTCCGTCGCGAACGCCGAGCGGTAGACCCCGGATGGACGTGACGAGCTGGAACTTCTCCGACGCCACATGGGCCCGCAGCCGACCAGACAACGGGCCCTCGGGCGCCGTCTGCATGCCGGCTGAGGGCACGGAACACACAAGGAGGCCGAAGGCGCCGAGCGCGACGAAGCCTGGAGCGGTTATTGGCGCGCGACGAGTGCGCATGAGGGTCCTACTTCGCCGGCACCGCGGCCTTGATCGTAGCGAGCCGTGCCGCCAGCCGCTTCGCCACATCAGGGAACTGCGCGATGACATTGCGGCGCTCGCCCAGGTCCGAGGCGAGATTGTAGAGCTGGCCGTCGGGGTCATTGCCGAGCTCGATGTTGGTGCCGGCGCTGACCCTGGCACCGGCACGCGGCTCGATGTACTTCCACCTGCCTTCGATGATCGAAAGCGCGCCGGCCTGCGAGACGAGATGGTCTCGGCCTGAGTTCGTGCGTCCGCTGAGGGCGGACCACACATCGACGCTGTCGCGCTGCGCCTCGCGCGTCAGCGTCTGACCCGTCAGTGACGCCAGCGACGCCAGGAAGTCCATCTGGCTGACGAGGGCATCGGACGTGCCACGTCTGACCTCACCGGGCCACCGCACGACGAACGGCACGCGCGTGCCGGCTTCGAACGCGCTGTATTTGCCGCCGCGCAACGGCCCCGCCGGCGTGTGGCCATTGAGCTTCGTCACGGCCTCGTCGGCGTACCCGTCGTCCAGCACGGGGCCGTTGTCACTCGTGAGCATCACGACGGTGTTGCTCGTGAGGCCGAGACGGTCGAGCGTGCGAGTGATTTCTCCGACGGACCAGTCGAACTGGAGAATGGCGTCGCCACGCGGCCCGAGACCGCTTCGCCCGACGAATCTTGGATGCGGCACGCGGGGGACGTGAATGTCGTGCGTGGCGAAGTAGAGGAAGAACGGCCGCGCCCGGTGCTGTTCAATGAACGAGACGGCGCGGCGAGTAATCGTGTCCGCCATGTCCTCGTCCGTCCAGCGGGCCTTCTGTCCTCCGCTCATGTAGCCAATGCGACTGATGCCGTTGACGATGGTCTTGTCGTGGCCATGCGTCAGGCCCATCCGGAGGAGCTCAGGATGGTCCTTGCCCGTAGGCTCGGTGCCAATCGGCGTCGTGTAGCTGACCGAGATGGGATCGGCCGGGTCGAGATTCACGACGCGCCCGTTCTCCACGTACACGCACGGCACGCGATCACCCGTGGCGGGAATGATGAACGAGTCGTCGAAGCCGACCTCGGCCGGGCCAGGTGCGATGTGGCCGTTCCAATCGACGTCGCCGTTGCCGAGGCCGAGATGCCACTTGCCGACGACGCTCGTGGCGTAGCCGGCGGCCTTCATCATCGAGGGGAGGGTGGACCGCGCGGGATCGAGAATCAGGCGCGCGTCGCCCGGCAGTACGTTGGTGCCGGGCTTCCGCCACGCGTACTCGCCGGTCAGCATGGCGTATCGCGAGGGCGTGCACGTGGCCGCCGGCGCATGGGCGTTCGTGAACCGCCGGCCCCGCGCCGCCAGGCGATCGATGTTCGGCGTGGAGATCCGGGTCGCGCCGTAGCAGCTCACGTCGCCGTAGCCCAGGTCATCCGCGTAGATGATGATGATGTTGGGCTTCGGCGCGGCGCCCAGCCCGGACAGGCCTCCGACCGCGGCCATCGCGCACGCGGCCGAACCCTTGAGCAGGAAGTCACGTCGCTTCATGCCGGCACTCCCGTCCGTCCACAGCACTGCTTGACCTTCTTGCCGCTGCCGCATGGGCACGGGTCGTTGCGGCCCGCGGCCTGAACGGCGCGCGCCCGATCGCGCTCCCCCACCCAGACCATGACGTTCGCGGGCGCACGGCGATGCGCCAGTTCGTTGGCCATGAATTTCATGGGTTCGTCGATGTGCCGGAAGAAGCGCTTGTAGCCGGCGCAGAGATAGTTCAGGTCGCGGCTTCCATCGGTCGAGGGCACGAAGCGGTGTTTCGGGCACTCGCCGTGGCAGGCGAACCTGACGTCACACTCCTGGCACTCGCGCGGCAAGCGGTCTCGCTTCGCGTTGCCGAAGGCCGTCTGCGCAGGCGAGTCCACCAGCGCGCCGAGCGACTCGTTCATCAGGTTGCCGAGCTTGTAGTGCGGATAGACGAAATGGTCGCAGGAGTACACGTCGCCGTTGTGCTCGAGCGCCAGCGCCTGCCCGCACGTCTCGCGAAACACGCACAGGGACGCTTCTCGTCCCGTCCACGATTCCAGGGAGACATCGAACTGCTGGACGAACACTTTCCCCACATCCCGGCGGACCCACTCCTCGAACACGGCGACGAGAAACGCTCCGTACGCGACCGCACCCACGGACCACGGCGTGACGTAGGCGCGCGTCGGGTCGTCGGGATCAAGCAGCAACAGCGTGTCCGGGGTCGGCACCGCGGCCGCGCGCTCGACGACGGGAATGAACTGAATGAAGCCGCTGCCCGTGTCGCGCAGGAACCGGTACACGTCGATGGGCCGTTTCACGTTCTCGCGATTGACGACGGTGAGGGTATTGAA
>CAZJTG010000194.1:0-7499 GCA_964548865.1 uncultured Solibacteraceae bacterium | reverse complement strand
GATGATGTTTTCGCCGATGAACCGCTGCGGGATCATGAACCCGTCAGGGTAGACCTCGTTGAGGCACAGGAACTTCTTCGTGAGATCCCCGACCGCGTCCTTGATGTTGATCCAGGGCTCGTCGCCCTCGTAGAGATGCACGTTGCGCAGGCCGTGCGCCTCGACCACGTTGATCTGCTTGTTCTCGCGCTCGCCGAAATGCGCGTCGATCACGACCGTGCGGTTGTGGCAGGCGTGCATCAGATCCTGCTGATAGCCGTCCTGCTTCATGGCCCGTATCACGCCCTCGAGCTGCCAGGGCGTCGTGGAGCTGCCCGGATAGAAGAAGTGCCACGAGATGTTGACCTTGAGCGCCGTGTCGACGTCCTTCGCGACGACGTCCTGGTAGCCGGCCAGGTTCATGAGTTCGTGGTAGTCCGACAGGACGGTTGCCGGCGAGGTCCGCAGGATCGCGACTCTGGATCGGGATGGCTCAGGCATGAAGATCTTCTAGCGCCATGGTCCGTAGAGGATGGCGATGACGGCCGCCCCCCACAGAGCCACGCAAACGAGTGTCGGGCGGTCCTCCCAGAGCGTCTCGGACGGGTTCCCTCCGCCGTCCTTGCGGTGGACCAGATAAAGGTATCGGAATATCCCGTAGAGCGGAAACGGCACCGTGTAGAGCAACAGGTCCGTTCCGAACTTCGCCGTGGTTTCCGGGTTGATCGTGTAGAACGCGTAGGCCAGCAGCGTCGACGCCGTGACGACGCTGATCATCTGGTCGAGCAGGTACGGGCTGTAGTCGGCCAGGCTCGGCCGGTGCGCCCCGGCGCCGTCCGCCAGCGACACGAGCTCCGCTCGCCGTTTGCTCAGCGCCAGGAACAACGCGCCCAGCATCATGAGCAACAGAAGCCAGTGACTGAACGCCACGTTGACCGCCAGCGCTCCGCCGGCGGCCCGCAGCACGAACCCGCTGGCCAGGGTGAGCACGTCCAGGATCACGATGTGCTTCAGCGAGAACGAATAGGCGGCGAGCATGACGAGATAGATCGCCGCGATGGCGAGGAACCCGCGGCCGATGAAGAACGCGCCCGTGAGCGCGCCCGCCGCGAGCGCGCCCGCCGCGACGTTCGCCACGCCGACCGAAAGGGCGCCAGACGCGATCGGGCGCCTCGACTTGATCGGATGCAGCCGGACCGCGTCCCGGTCCAGGACGTCGTTTATCAGGTACACCGTACTCGAGAGCAGGCAGAACACGCCGAATGCCGCGACGGCGACCAGCCCCGAGCCGGCATCCATCAGCTTGTCGCCGAAAATCAGGCCCGCGAAGACGAAGAGGTTCTTCGTCCACTGCCGCGGACGCATCGCTTTCAGGAGATGCGACACGAGCGGCCCGCGTGGCGCGCCTGAGCCAGCCGGCACTGACGGGACCGGACTCTTACGAATAGCTCTTCAGGGCGTCGGGTTCGTTTTCGAACGTCTCGAAGACCGTGAGGAGCTTGGTGATGGACAGCAGGTCCGTGATGCGCTTCGTCAGGTACACCAGCTTCAACTGGCCGCCCTGCCGGCTCACGGTCGTGTACGTCCGGACAATCTCGCCAAGGCCGGCGCTGTCGATGTACGGCACCTCCGCGAGGTTCAGCAGGATTTTCTTACGGTCCTGCTGGATCAGCGAATTGATCTTGTCCTTGAGTGCTTCGTCGCCTTCACCCAGTGTGATCTTGCCCTTCAGGTCGAGAATCGTCACATTGTTGACGACTCGTTCCTCGATCTGCATGCCCGACTCCTGTCAGTGCCGTCCGCGGACGGCCGAAATTCTTCGGAAAAATGTGCGCCTAGTCTACAGGCGAGGACGGGGATCGGTGAAGGCCCCCTTTTCGAGCTCGGCGATCTCCGTTCCGTGTCCGCCGTCCCCCCATGTCTCGGTCTATTCCGGGTCGCGGCGCTGCTTCTTGCGCGAGCGCTTGCGCGCCAGGGCCTGCTTGGCGCGGCGTTTGTCGCCGGGTTTCAGGTAGAAGGAGTGCTTCTTGATGTCCTTGATAATGTCCTCCTGCTGCACCTTGCGCTTGAAACGCCGGAGCGCACTCTCAATGGACTCGCCTTCCTGAATCTTGACTTCCGCCAAACTCGACACCCCCTCTCCGCGGGATTTGCTTGCCTGGCCGGCCTTTCGGACGGCGGCGAACAAGGTACCTTAACACGGTCCACCCGGCCCCGCCGGACCCCGATCGTGAAACAATCGCGCGCGTGAAAATACTGGTTCTTGGCTCCGGCGCCCGCGAACACGCCCTCGCGTGGCGCCTCAGCCGCGACCCCGGCCGTCCAGAAGTGCTGGTTGCCCCTGGCAACCCGGGAAGTGCCCAGGTCGGACGAAATTTGGCCCTGAATCTGGGCTCGCCAGACGACGTCGTCTCCCTGGCCCAGCGCGAGGGCATCGACCTGACCGTCGTCGGGCCCGAGGCCCCGCTCGAATCCGGCCTGGCCGATCGCTTTCGATCCCGGGGGTTGCCGATCGTCGGGCCCGGTGCGAAGGGCGCGGCGCTTGAGTGCTCCAAGACCTACGCCAAAGCCTTCATGAAACGGCTCGACATCCCGACCGCCGATTTCGTCGCCTGCACCGATCCGCGGGCCGCCCTGGAGGCTGTCGCCGGACCGCGATTCGGGTTCCCGGTCGTCGTGAAGGCCGACGGCCTGGCTGCCGGAAAGGGCGTGACCGTGGCCGCGACTCGCGAAGAGGCCGAGTCCGCCATCAGGACGGCGATGGTCGACAAGGCCTTCGGGAGTGCCGGCAGCCGGCTGGTCATTGAGCAGTGCTTGTCCGGGCCCGAAGTCTCCATGTTCTACCTCCTCGACGGAGCCCGCGCCGCCTACCTCGGCAGCGCGCAGGACCATAAACGAATCTGGGACGACGACGCCGGGCCGAACACGGGAGGGATGGGCGCGTTCGCGCCGAGCCCGCTCGCCGGTCCGCAGCTCGAGCGCGACGTGCGGCGCTCGGTTGTGCAGCCGGTTCTCGACGGGTGCCGGGCCAGCGGACATCCCTACATCGGCTTTCTCTACGTCAGCCTGATGCTGACCGGCGCGGGGCCAAGAGTCATCGAGTTCAACGTTCGGTTCGGCGATCCCGAAGCGCAAGTCGTCCTGCCGCTCATCGACGGTTCGCTGTCCGAGCTGCTCCATGCGGCGGCGCACGGCACGCTCACCGATTCGGCGGTCGGCATGCGCCATGAGATGAGCGTTGGAGTGGTGCTCGCGTCCCGCGGGTATCCCGCCGGTTCGGAGAACGGCCGCACGATCGAAGGGCTGGAGGCCGCCGCGTCGCTCGACGAGGTGACGGTCTTTCACGCGGGCACCAAGGTGGTGAACGGACGTCTCGTGACGTCCGGGGGTCGCGTACTGACGGTGGTCGGCCGCGGATCGTCCTTTGACACGGCCATGGCCCGCGCGTACGCTGGCGTCGAGAAAATTCAGTTCGAGGGCATGCAGTTCAGGAGAGACATCGGGCGCAAGGCGCTGCGGCTGGGTGAGGAGTGAATGCGAATGGCAGACGCGATCGACGTGCTCATTTTGATGGGTTCTGATTCCGACGCAGACGTGATGTCGGCGGCGGGCGCCGCGCTGACGGAGTTCGGGTTGACGTGGGAGATGTCGGTCGCTTCAGCACACCGCTCGCCGGCACGCGTCATGCGGCTGGTCGGCGAGGCCCCCGGCCGTGGTGTGAAGGTGTTCATCGTCGGTGCCGGCGCCGCGGCCCATCTGGCCGGCGTGGTCGCCGCGCACACCACCCTGCCCGTCATCGGTGTCCCGATTGATTCATCCGCGCTCAAAGGCATGGACGCGCTGCTTTCGACGGTGCAGATGCCGCCGGGCGTGCCAGTAGCCACGGTCGCGATTGGGAAGCCCGGCGCCACGAATGCCGGCGTGCTCGCCGCGCAGATGATCGCGCTTGGCCAGCCCGCGCTGGCGGCGAGACTCCTGGACTACAAGAAGAAGCTGGCGGAGAAGGTCGAGGCGGCCGCCGCGAGGCTCAGCGTCCGGGTCTGAATCGTCAGCGCGCGTCCGAGGGAATCTCGCGCGCCAGCAACTGTGCGCGCGACTGCCGCTGACCCTCGACGATCAACTGGCCGCAGGCCGCGCGAATATCCCGACCGCGGCTCTTCCGGACGGATACCACGACATCGCTGTCGGCAAGAATCTTCGCGAAGGTGTTGACGCGCGCGTCGGACGGCCGCTCGAATGGGATGCCAGGCGCCTCGTTCAGCGGCAGCAGGTTCACTTTCGCCTTGATGCCGGCCAGCAGTTTCACGAGGCGGCGTGCGTCCTCGGGCGTGTCGTTCTCGCCGGCGAGCAGGACGTACTCGAACGTGATCCGCCGCCGCTTCGCGAGCGGGAAGCGCCTGCACGCCGCGATCAGATCTTCCAGCGTGTATTTGCGATTGACCGGTACGAGCCGGTCGCGCTGTTCGGTGGTCGTGGCGTGCAGCGATACCGCGAGGTTCGGCATCAGCGGTTCCTGCGCGAGCTTCTCCAGGCCGGGAAGCACGCCGACGGTCGAGAGGGTCACGCGTTTTGGCGGGAGGGCGAGGCCCGACTTGTCGGCGAGCATCCTCAGCGCCTTCATCGTGGCGTCGTAGTTGTGCAAGGGCTCGCCCATTCCCATGAGCACGACGTTGAACGCGTGTCCCGCGAGCCCCGTGTCGTGCGCCAGCAGCCGCACCTGGCCGGCGATCTCGCCCGCCGTGAGATTCCGGACGAGACCCATCTTGCCGGTCAGACAGAACGCACAGTTCATGGCGCAGCCGACCTGGGTGGAGACGCAGAACGTCTGCGCCGGCGTATCGGGAATGAACACCGACTCGATCTCGCGGCCGTCATTCAAACCGACGAGGAACTTGGTGGTGCCGTCGGACGAAATCTGGCGCGCGGCGATCCCCGGGGTGCCGATCGTGAACGTCCCGGCGAGCCTCTGCCTGAGCGACTGACTGAGGTCGGTCATCTTCGCGAAATCGGTGACGCCCCGCGCGTAGATCCAGCGGAATGCCTGCACGCCATGGAAGCGTGCGATGCCGAGCGCCTCGAACGCTTCTTCGACTTCTTCGCGTTCCAGTTCCGCGAGATCGACCATCGGTGTCTGTGGCCCAGGATCGGCTGGCAAAGTGAACTCGGGTCATGCTATCATTCTGAACTTGAAGCTATCTCGCAAGTCCAAGCGTATCAATAACTTAGCGCAAGTCGCTGACCGCAGTCCTGCGTGGGGCCTCCTGTGATCACCGCCGAAACCCTTCCCTCGGGCCTGCAACTGGTCACCGAGGAGATGCCGCACGTCCGTTCGGTGTCGGTAGGGGTCTGGCTGGGTCGGGGGTCGCGGCACGAAACGGTGGATGAGAGCGGCATCGCGCACTTCATCGAGCACATGCTCTTCAAGGGCACGACGACGCGATCGGCGCGGGAGATCGCGCAGCAGATCGATTCGATCGGCGGCCAGCTCGACGCGTTCACGGCCAAGGAATACGCCGGCTACTACATCAAAGTCCTCGACGAGCATCTCCCGCTGGCGATGGCGCTCCTGGGCGACATGATTCAGCGTCCGGCGTTTGCCGCCGACGACATCGTCCGCGAACAAGGCGTGATCCTCGAAGAGATCAAGATGGTCGAGGACGCGCCCGACGACCTCGTTCATGAGGTGTTTGCGCAGCAGTGCTGGCCGGCACACCCCCTGGGCCGGCCGATTCTGGGGTCACCTGAGACGGTGTCCTCGTTCGCGCAGGCGGGGTTGCGCGACTACTTCACGCGCACGTATGTGGCGCCCAATCTCCTGATTGCCGCGGCCGGCAATCTCAATCACGCACGGATTCGGGACCTCGTCGCCCGTGAATTCGCCGATGTCCCGCCGGCCGACCCGGCTGGCGGAACGGTCGCGCCGTCGCTCACTGCGGGCGTCGGCTATCGCCAGAAAGACATCGAACAAAGCCATGTCTGCCTGGGCCTGGCGGCGTATCATCAGGCGCACGAAGATCGACACGCGCTTCACGTCATGAACACGGTTCTCGGCGGATCCATGAGCTCGCGGCTGTTTCAGCACATCCGGGAAGACCGCGGTCTGGCGTACGCCGTGTTCAGCGGCATCTCCGCGTACACCGACGCCGGCATGCTCACCGTGTACGCGGGTTGTGCGAACGAGCGCGTGCAGGAGGTCGTGGACCTGTCGGTGGCCGAGCTGCGACGGCTCTGCCACGAGCCGGTGCCTGACGCCGAACTCCGGCGGGCCAAGGACCACCTGAAGGGCAGCCTGATGCTGAACCTGGAGAGCACGTCGAGCCGCATGTCCCATCTCGCACGCCAGTACATGGCGTTTGGCCGGCATTTCACGCTCGATGAAATGCTGCATTCCATCGAGTGCGTGACGGTTGAAGACGTGCAACGCGTGGCGGTGGATGTAGTGAAGGAGCGCGGTCTGGTCGCGACCGTCGTTGGACCGGGGGCGACAGTCCCGTTGTCCGCGGAGTTGAGGGTGTGAGCGTGCGCGCGCGTGCGCCGGTCAGCCACGCGAACGGAGCGGGGCCGTGGGGGCCTCGCGCAAGACCGTGTCGGGGGTCCGAGGGGCGACGCTCCCGGGCAGGAGAATGATTCCACGATACACGCGCCCTGAGATGGGCGCCATCTGGAGCGATGAGCGCCGCTACGGCACCTGGCTCGAGGTCGAGCTGGCGGCGACGGACGCGCTGGCCGACGCCGGTGTTGTGCCGAAGGACGATGCGAAGGCGCTCAGGGCGAAAGCGGGCTTCGACATTGCCCGCATCGAGGAGATCGAGCAGACCACGCAGCACGACGTCATCGCGTTCACGACGGCCGTCGCCGAGAAGGCAGGCGCGCCCGCGCGCTGGCTCCACTTTGGCCTGACGTCGTCGGACGTGCTGGACACCGCCCTGGCGATCCAGATGCGCGAGGCGTGCGATCTCGTCCTCACGGACATCGACGCGCTCGCCGATGCCGTGCGCACGCGCGCGATGGAGCACCGCAAGACGCCCATGATCGGCCGCACGCACGGCGTGCATGCGGAACCCATGACGCTCGGCGTCAAACTGGCCCTCTGGTACGCGGAAATCGGCCGCGCCCGGGAACGCGTCACGCGCGCCCGCGCGGCCGTGGCCGTCGGCAAGATCTCCGGCGCGGTCGGCATGTTCGCGCACCTTGATCCGTCGGTGGAGGCGGCCGTGTGCAGGACGCTGGGGCTCGCGCCGGCGCCCGTGTCGTCGCAGGTCATCCAGCGCGATCGGCACGCGGAACTGCTCTCGGCGCTCGCGATCACCGCGGCGTCGGCCGAGAAGTTCGCGTTGGAGATCCGAGGGCTGCAGAAGACCGAGATTGGGGAGATCGAGGAGCCCTTCGGCAAGGGACAGAAGGGCTCCTCGGCGATGCCGCACAAGCGGAATCCGATTGGCTGCGAGCAAATCGTCGGTCTGGCGCGTCTGATTCGCGCCAACGCGATGGCCGCGCTCGAAAACGTCGCGCTGTGGCAC
>CAZJTG010000193.1:0-7602 GCA_964548865.1 uncultured Solibacteraceae bacterium | reverse complement strand
ATAGCTCGATCGGTTGGAGCGATCGACTGTGGCTCCGGTGGTTGCGGGTTCGATCCCCGTCACTCACCCCAAACCCGTTTTCAAACGCGACCAGTACTATACTTTCCGACAGTGCAGCCGCCGGACTCGCTGAAGTCCCTGTCTGATCCCATCTATGAGGCCTTCTACGGCCTCAAAGAACAGCCGTTTGCGACCTCCACCGATCCCAAGTTCCTCTTCCTGAGCGCACCCCACCGGCGCGCGTACGACGAGCTGATGCACGGGATCACGCGCGACGAAACGCTGATGCTGCTCACCGGCGAGACCGGCAGCGGCAAGACGACGCTCTGCCGCGCGGTCGTGTCCGCCACGGGAGAGCGGACGTTCTTCTCCATCCTCCACCAGCCCTACATGACGGGCACGGAGATGCTGAAGCTCATCCTCAGGGACTTCGGCATGGTCTCGAAGGAAGAACTGCGGCGCGGCGCCCTGGCGGGCGCCGACGTCGCGCACCTGATGGATGTCCTCGAGACGTTTCTGGCCTCGCTTCTGGCCATCAAAGCCCGGGCGATCGTCGTGATTGACGAGGCCCAGAGCCTTTCGCCGACGCTCCTCGACGAGCTCCGGATGCTTACGGCGTTCGAACGCGACGGAAAACGACTCGTGCAGATCATCCTGTGCGGCCAGCCGATGCTGCTGAACACGCTCAAGACGGAGCCGCTGTACGCACTGAACGAGCGCATCACGCGGCGCGTGGCGCTGACGCCCTTGTCCGACCAGGAAGTCGAGGCCTACATCTACCACCGGCTGGCGATTGCCGGCGGCGCCGATCGCATCGGGTTCGAGCCGGACGCGCTGCGGCTGATCGCGGACCTCTCGCGCGGGCTGCCGCGCCGGGTGAACGTCCTGTCGGACCGGACGCTCCAGGAAGGCCGAATTGACGGCGCGGCGCGCATCACCGGTACGCACGTAAAACGCGCGGCGCGAGCCCTGGCCGGCGCTCAGGCGGCTGCGGCGGAGGCCGGCGATCCGGCGGCGGCCGAAGTCGAAGCGGCGGACACGATCGACCTGTCGGGCGACGCGCTCTCACTCTCGGTGGGCAGCGACCGCAACGAAAGCCGGCGACGGAGGCTCATCGCCGTCGCGGCCGTGCTGACGCTCGTCACCGGCGGGGGCGCGTTCTGGTACTGGGCCAGCGACCTGACGACGGCCGGCCTCGAGTACTCCGTGCCGCCGCCTGCGGCCCTCAACAGACCGGCGGCCCCGGCAAAGATGCTCATGCCGTCGGACGACGAACTCGAAGCGTATTTCAGGGAGATGCTGCTCGGAATTCCGCGGGCGCCGCTACCCGAGATCCCACGCGATCGCGACGAACTCGACTGAGACGCCGCCGCGCTTCGGCGCGAGCGTCAGCGTTTCCGGCGGATCCTGCCCCGCCCCGGCCACCGTCACTTCGAGCCGCTGCGTCCGCGCCAGCCACCGATCGAAGTTCTTGGCCCAGCGCGTGAACTTCTGCAGGTTCATCGCGCTGTTTGGCAGCGGCAGGTAGGTCCCCTCTCCGGGCGGATTCTTGAGAAGCTGGGCCTGGGTCACTTCAGTGGGCTGCGCGCCTTCCCAGTCAACCGACCGGGTACCCACCGACAGAGGCACCAGGAACGCGACGGCCTTGACCTGGTCAATCTTCCGCTTCCGGTCCTGGAAATGCACCTTGGCAGAGCCAAACAGCTTCGGGCTGTAAGTGCCTTTTTTGCTGGTACTTGGGAGGAATAACTGCGGGATTTCCGGTGACCCCAACGGCCGCGACGGTCCTGCGAGAGGCGCCTTCTGCGTGGGAGTCACGCCAACGATGCTAGTACGGCCGGGGGGGGGCTGTCACCCTTGACACCACGGGGCTAAGTCCATGCCTGGCTTCAGCCCCGGGCGCGTTTCTTCGCGCCTGTCGCCCGAGCCGCGCCCTTCGCGACAGCCTGCTCGGCGATTCTGGCGGTGCGCTTCTTCGATGTGGACACGCGTTCCAGGCTCTGCCGCAACGCCTCCATGAGGTTGACCACCTTCGGCGCCTCCTCCTCCTGGGGCAGCACGACTTCCTTGCCCTCGATCTTGGCGTCGATGATCTTGCGCAGCTCGTCCTGGTAGTCGTCCTTGTATTGCGTGAGGTCGCCGCCGGTCTCGAAGTTGCCGATGACCTGGCGCGCCAGTTTCACCTCATCCGGCTTCATCTTGGACGGCACGGTTTTCAGTTCGTCGATGGCGCCCATCGATCGGACTTCGCTCGCGTGCCTCAGCGTGTACATCACGAGCCCGTTCTCGCGCGGCTGAATGGCGACCAGATATTCACGCCCATACAGGGCCACCTTGCCCACCGCGGCCTTCCCGGTCATGCCCTCGCGGATCACGGCAAACGCTTCGGCGGCCACGGTACCGTCGGGCGCAAGGTAGTACGGCCGCTCGACGTAGACGGGATCGATCATCGACGCGTCGGCGAACTGAACGACGTTGATGACGCGCGTCGATTCCGTGCGGACCTTCGCCATGTCCTCCTCGTCCATGACGACGTACTTGCCCTTCTCGAACTCGTAGCCCTTCACGAGATCGGTGTTGGCCACTTCCACTTCGCACGTGGGACACCAGCGTTTCTGCTGGATCCGGGACCGACACTCGCGATGCAGCTGATTGAAGCTGATGGTCGCCGCCGCGTCCGTGGCTGGGAAGACACGGACGGGGATGTTGACCAGCGAGATCTTGAGATAGCCCTTCCAGGTGGGACGCGCTGCCATTGGTGACTCCAGACGACAATTATCGGCCGATAATGGGCGCGGCCCCGGGTTTTCATGGCCTTCACAGATATTCACAGTCCCATGCTCGCATCGCTCCAGGAGCCGCCCGTGGAGCAGCGGGGACTGGTGTACGAGCCCAAGTACGACGGCATCCGGGCGATCGTGGAGATCCAGGCGCGAAAGGGGGCTGACCTTGCCGTCGCCATCCTGTCTCGCAACGGCCACGACAAGACGCGGCAGTTCCCCGCCATCGCCAAAGCCCTGACTGGCCTCGGGAAACGGCTGAAGGGGACGGTCGTGCTCGACGGCGAGATCGTGGCGGTCAATCGCGACCGGCGGCCGCTCGGGTTTCAGCACATCCAGGGCCGCATCCACCTGACCGCCGACGCCGACATCGCGCGCGCCGAGCGCGACCAGCCCGCCGTGCTCGTCGTCTTCGACATGCTCCGCGACGGCGATGAGGACCTGCGGAGGCTCCCGCTGGCGGCCCGCCGGCTGCGACTGCAGGAGCGCATCACGCCGCGCGGCGCCGAACGCGACGCGATCTGGCTCAGCGAGATCGCGCTGGACGACGGCCGGCCGATGTTGCAGCGCGCCCGTGCGGAAGGCTGGGAAGGACTCATCGTCAAGCAAGCGCAGTCGCTCTACGCGAGCGGCAAGCGCTCGCCCGCCTGGCGCAAGCTCAAGCTGCTCAAACAGCAGGAGTTCGTGGTCGGCGGCTGGACCGATCCGCGGCAGTCGCGGAAGCATTTTGGTTCGCTGCTCGTCGGGTATTACGACGAGGGCGGCGCGCTCAGGTGGGCCGGATCGGTCGGGACGGGTTTCGATGAGAAAGAACTGATCAAGGTCGCTGCCCTGCTGAAGGCGCGAGCCGCAGAGGTGAGTCCGTTCGATGACAAGTTCAGGACCGGCGAGCCCGCCCATTGGGTCAGGCCCACGCTGGTCGTGGAACTGCGATTCACGGAATGGACGAGCGACGGACTCCTGCGCCAGCCCGTGTACCTCGGGACGCGCGACGACAAGGACGCGCGGGCCGTCCGCCGGGAGGACGCCAGGCCGGTCGCGACACCGGCAGTGGCCTCGAGCGTGAGCTGGCAGAAACACCATCGCGTGCGCGATGTGCAGCCACCCGGAGTGCGGACACGCGGGGCCGGCAGACCGTCTGCGAGGAAGCCCCGGCCGACGACAAACAGCGACCTCCGGCCCCTGGTCGAGCGCCTGAGCGAGCTCGAGGACGCGCGCAAGGACGGTGACATCGAACTCCCGAACGGCGATCGGCTGCGTGTCACGAATCTCGCCAAGGTGTTCTGGCCGGACCTGGGCATCACCAAGGGCGAACTGCTCCGCTACTACGTGCAGGTGTCCCCGCTGATCCTCCCGGCCGTGGACGATCGGCCGCTCGTGATGAAGCGGTTTCCCAATGGCGTCACGAAACAGGCCTTCTATCAGCAGCGGCATCCGGAGCAGTCACCGCCAGGCGTGCGCCGCGAAGTGCTGCCCGACAACGTCGAGCCGATCGATGAAGACGAGGGTCCGCGCGATCGGCTCATCGGTGGATCGCTCACGACGCTGCTCTACATGACGCAGCTCGCGGCGATTTCACAGGACCCGTGGTTCTCGCGCGTCGCCGACCCGCTGCACGCCGACTACGTGGCGATCGATCTCGATCCCGGCGAAGGCGCCGGCTTCAAGGAGGTCCTCGACGTCGCGCGCTGGGTGAGAGACGAGCTCGACCGGCTCGACGTGCCCGGAGTCCCGAAGACGTCCGGATCGCGCGGCCTGCACATTTACATTCCGCTGCCGCCAGGAACGACGTACGACACGGGCCAGTTGCTGTGCCACCTGGTCGCGGCCATCGTGGCGGAGAAACACCCGCGGGTGGCCACGATCGAGCGCATGGTCAAGAAGCGGCCGCGGGGCACGGTGTACGTGGACTATCTGCAGAACATTCTGGGCAAAACGCTTGCGACGGCATACTCGGCCCGCGCCAGCGACTACGCGGGCGTGTCCACACCCCTCGACTGGCGCGAGGTCAAGCCCGGGCTCAACCCGCGCGACTTCACGATCCGTTCGGTGCTCGATCGGTTCGCCGCAGGCGACGACAAGTGGGCGCCGCTCAGAACGCGGAAGCCCGTGGACCTGAAGGCGGTGCTGCGCCGGGCCGGAAAGGCGCGCTCATCCTGACGCCGCCCCGTCTTACCCGCTTCGCGCCGGCGCCGACCGGCTACCTCCATCTGGGACACGTACGGAGCGCGCTCGCCGTGTGGACGATCGGGCGAGAGTACGGCGCCAACGTCCTGCTGCGCATCGAGGACCACGATCGCGAGCGCTGCCGCCCGGAGTACGAGGCGGCGATTCTGGACGATCTCGACTGGCTCGGCTTCGCTCCCGATGTGTTTCCGACGAGCGCGTTCCGCGCGGGCCGCTGCGAATCACGGCAGAGCGAGCGGCACGCCATCTACGAACACGCGGCCCGGGAGCTCGCCGCACGCGGACTCCTCTACGGGTGCGTCTGCAGCCGGAATCAGATCGCCCGAGCAACCGCGGCCGGACCGGAGGGCCCGGGCTACGCGGAACTGCGGTACCCGGGCACGTGCCGCGACCTGGGCATCCCGCACGGTGACGGGGTGTCATGGCGGTTGCGGCTGGAGCCGGGCCTCGAGACCTTCGACGACCTTCTGCTCGGGCCTCACGCGCAGGACCCTTTCGAACAGTGCGGCGACGTGCTCATCCGCGACCGGCTCGGCAACTGGACCTATCAATTCGCGGCCGCCGTCGACGATTTCCGCCAGGGCATCGATCTCATCGTCCGCGGCCGCGACCTCGTCGCGTCCACGGGAAGGCAGATGCGCATCGCGCGGCTGCTCGGACGCCCGGCCCCAGCCACGTTCGCGCACCACGAGCTCGTGATGAAGTCGGCCACGCAGAAACTGAGCAAGCGGGACCGTGATACCGGCGTCCGCGATCTGCGCGCGGCGGGATGGACGCGCGAGCAGGTGCTCGCCGCGGCGTCCTAGCCGGCGACGAGGGCCAGCCGGTTTCCGGAGGGATCCTCGAACGACACGCCCGGCATGTCCGCCTCGACGGCCATGCCCGCGGCGGCGACCCGTTCGGCGACCTCGCGGATCGCGGTCTCATCCGGCAGCACGATCTCGAAGTGCCGGAGGCCGAGCGCCCCCGCTGGCGGTCGCGGCGCGCCCACACCGGCCCAGACGTTGACGGCAATGTGGTGGTGATAGCCGCCGGCCGCAAGAAACGCGGCCGACCTGCCGTACCGCGCGGTCAAATCAAAGCCGAGCACGTCGCGATAGAACGCCACGCTGTCCTCGAGAAACGCCACGCGCAGATGCATGTGCCCCATCGTCGTGCCAGGGACGAGTCCCTCCCACGTCGGCCCGCCGGCCTGCCGTGTCTCGGCAGCGGCTTCGCGGAGCAGGCCGTCAACGTCCAGCGGATCGAGCGTCATCTGCAGCCGGCCGCCCACGCGCGGCCACTCGTCGCGCGGGCGATCGCGGTAGACCTCGATGCCGTTGCCGTCGGGGTCCGCGAGGTACAGCGCCTCGCTTACCGCGTGGTCCGAAAACCCCTGCATGCGCGTGCCCTTGTCCGCGAAGTGCTGAAGGGAACGCGCCAGATCCAGCCGGGACGGCACCAGAATCGCGAAGTGATACAACCCGGTCGCGCGCGCTGGCGCGGGCGCGTCCGGCGACTCGTGAAGCACCAGCAGCACCCGATCGCCGGCCCCCAGGGCCGCGCCGTGGTCCCGCCGCCACAGTTCTCTCAGTCCCAGGTGTTCGCGGTAGAAGTCTCTCGATCGGGTGAGATTCGAAACCGTGAGGTGCACGGCGCCGATGCGCGCCGCTGGATCCATGGGTGTGGCGCCCGTCATAATGTTTGAGGATACTCCGGGCTTCGCACGTGGGACTACGAACATGCCTCTGCCTCAGGAACTCCAGAAGCTCGTCGACGAACTCGACGCCGCCGATCGTGATGCCAGAGCCGTTGCCGACGGACTCGACGAAACGCGCGGCTCGTGGCGGCCCGCGCCAGGGGCGTGGAGCGTGGCCGAATGCCTCGACCATCTGGCGACGGCGAACCGCGTGTATCTCGCGCCGATGGGGGACGCGGCCGAACGCGGCCGCGCCGGGGGCCGCCTCCGGCGGCGCCCGGCCTTGCCGGGCCTGCTCGGCGGAATGTTCGCGCGTTCGCTCGAGCCGCCGGTCCGAATGAAGATGAAGAACCCGACGGTCGCGACGCCGCGCACCTCCCCGCCGCTGGCGGACTCGCTGGCAGCGTTCCTTGAGTCCGAGGAACGGGTCCGCGCGTTCATCCGCGCGAACCACGACCTCGACCTGGCAGGCATCCGGTTCGTGAATCCGTTCGTGCGCGGCATCCGCTTCAGCCTTGCCACGGGCCTTCACGTGATCGCGGCACACGATCGTCGTCATCTCTGGCAGGCGTGGAACGTGCGGCGGGCTGGCGCGACATGACTGTGGTCGCCACGACCGAAGGGCGCGCGACGTGTTGCAGTTTGGCTCACGTCGATCGTTGATAGACTTCGATCGCCAATCGAACCACCGTAACCACTCCCATTCAGGTCAACTAGATGAGCAACGAACAGAAGTGCCCGTTCTCGGGCAAGGCACACAGCGGCACCTCCAACAAGGACTGGTGGCCGAATCATTTGAATCTCCAGATGCTCCACCGGCATCCGCCCGCGGGCGATCCGATGGGCCCGAAGTTCGACTATGCGAAGGAATTCAAAACCGTCAACCTCGATGCCTTGAAGAAGGACATCGTGAAGGTGATGACGACGTCGCAGGACTGGTGGCCGGCCGACTTCGGC
>CAZJTG010000192.1:0-7707 GCA_964548865.1 uncultured Solibacteraceae bacterium | reverse complement strand
CGAGGGAAGGATTCGAACCTTCGAAGCCGCAGAGGGCGACAGATTTACAGTCTGTTGCGTTTGACCGCTTCGCTACCTCGCCACAGAATCCTGCTCGTCCGCGCACTCCCTGCCGACACTGCCCTGCCCGGCCCCAGACTTATCAAGAGGCCGCGTGTTCCGACCGCCACCTGACTTGTATCGATTCCCTTCGGACGTGGCTCGTAACTTGGAGCTGGCGAAGGGATTTGAACCCCCGACCAGCTGATTACAAATCAGCTGCTCTACCTGACTGAGCTACGCCAGCCGAACGAAACGGGAATGGTAGCACGGCCCATGCCACGCTCACAACTCCCGAGCTACCCTCCGGGCCGCTTCCGGCGCTGCCGGGCCGCCTCGAACAGGACCACGCCGGCCGTCACGGACACATTCAGGCTCGAGACCACCCCGGCCATGGGCACGGACACCACCCGATCGCAGGTTTCCCGCACGAGCCGCCGCAATCCGGTGCCTTCGGCGCCCAGGACCAGGGCCGTGGGCTGGGTGTAATCCACCTCGTCATAGGCCTCGGCCCCCTCCGAATCGAGCCCGACCGTCCAGACGTTCAGTTCCTTCAGTTCCTCGAGCGCCCTCGCGATATTCACGACCGTCGCGATCCTCACGTGGTTCACGGCTCCGGCGGACGCTTTCGCGGTTGCCCCGTCCAGCGGGGCCGAATGCCTGGCCTGCCGGATCACGCCGGCCGCTCCCGACCCGTCCACCGTCCGGAGGATGGCCCCCATGTTCTGCGGATCTTCGATCCCGTCAAGCACCACGAGCAGGGCCGGTCCGGCCGATTCCTGGACGAGTTCCTCTACGGTGTACGCGGGCAGGGGCTGAAGTTCGGCCGCGACGCCCTGATGCACGCCCCCGCGAGCGGCCTTGTCGAGCGCGCGCCGATCGAGCGTCTCGATCGGAATGCTGGGCCCGGCCCCGCGCTCGTGCATGAGGCGCGACACCCGTCGCGACTTCATGGACTCGCTGACGGCATGGATTCCGTAAATCAGAGACACGGATTCGAGAAGTCCTGAAGTGCGCCGGAAGGGGGCAGGTTCCTACCGGTCCTGCCCCGTCAGGATCCGGACGACCTGCGACAGCCGCGCAACACATGATTCTACCCTGGCGACGCCGCTCTCGGCTGGCAGCGCGGCGCCCCGGTCGATGGCCGGCACCGCCAGGTCCAGTTCCGGACCCGAGACAGCCGCCGTCAGCGCGACTCGAATCGGGTGGAACAGCGCGCGGGCCTTGAGCCCGCAGGCCGCGCGCGCGCGCCCCGCCGCCGCCCGAAAAGTCTCACGGTCGAGCGGGCCGGCGTCCTCGATTTCGGCCAGGAACGCCGTGACCGCCGTCGCGCCGTCCGGCTCCTGCCGCACGAGATCCGCGGCGCGCCCCGCGTCCCACGCGAAGAGGGTCGTCACGCGCTCGGGAATCTCCTCGACCCGATCGACGGACCCCACGGCCATGGGCAACACCATCTCGACGAACTCCCGCGAGGCCGGGGTGTCATCCGTCACAAACCCCGCGGCGGCGAAGTACGGCATGGCAAGGCCGGCGATTCGGGCCGGGTCCGCCACTTTCATGTAGTGCCGGTTCATCCACGCCAGTTTCGCCATGTCGAACACGGCGGCGCTGTGCGACACGGTGGCCAGCTCGAAACGCGACGCCATGTCGCGCGCGGCCATGATCTCCATGTTCTCCCCCGGCGACCATCCGAGCAGCGCCAGATAGTTGACGAGCGCCTCCGGAAGATAGCCGCGCGCCCGGAACTCCGCCACGCTCGTCGCGCCGTGGCGCTTCGACAGCGGAGCGTGATCGGGCCCGAGCACGAGGGACAGATGCGCGAACTTCGGCGGCGTCGCGCCCAGCGCTTCGTACATGAGCACCTGTCGCGGCGTGTTGGAGATGTGGTCTTCGCCCCGAATCACGTGCGTCACCTCCATCTGCACGTCGTCGACGACCACCGCGAAGTTATAGGCGGGCCGTCCGTCGGACCGCACGATCACGGGATCGCCGATCACGCTCGTCGCGAAGACGACGTCGCCCCGGACCTCGTCATGAAACGTCACGTCGTCCCGACCGTCGGGCACGCGGAACCGAACGGCCGACGGCTCTCCCTGCCGCGCACGCCGCTCCGCCTCTCCAATCGGGAGCGAGCGGCACCGCCCGCTGTACATGGGCGGTCGTCCGGCCGCCAGCGCGGCCTGACGCTCTTCGTCGAGCTGACCGGGGGCGCAGAAACACCGATAGGCCGTGCCCTCGGCCAGCCACCGCTTCTGCACCGCCTCGTACCGGTCCGTCCGCTCGGACTGTCGGTACGGCCCGAAGGGGCCGCCCTGGTCGGGACTCTCGTCCCAGTCAAGCCCCAGCCAGTGCAAATCCTCGACGATGCCGCGCTCGGACTCGCGGGTGGATCGTTCCGTATCCGTGTCCTCGATTCGAAGGATGAGCTTCCCGCCGCGACCACGGGCGAGCAGCCAGTTGAACAGGGCCGTCCTGGCGTTGCCAACATGCAGCTGGCCGGTCGGACTCGGCGCGAAGCGCAACCTCATCGTCCGCCCCGGGACACAAGCATCGCGACCGCGTGGGCCGCGATCGCCTCGCCCCGGCCGACGGCGTCCACGCCTTCGTTGGTCTTGCCCTTCACGCTGACGCTGTCGGTGGGCACGTCGAGGATCTTCGAAAGGCGCAGTACGATGGCTGGAATGTGCGGCGCGAGCTTCGGACGCTCGAGGACGACCGTCACATCGACGTTGGCGACGGCCCAGCCCGCGTCGTCAATCACGCGGAGACTGCGCGCCAGGAGTTCCAGGCCCGGCGCGTTCTTCCAGGCCGCATCCGTATTGGGAAAGTGCCGGCCGATGTCACCGGCGCCGGCGGCGCCGAGCAGCGCATCGATCAGCGCGTGACACAGCACGTCGCCATCGGAGTGGGCCACGGGACCAAGGTCGAACGGGATCGACTCACCAGCCAGGACGAGCGGCCGCCCGGGGGCCAGCCGATGCAGATCGTACCCCGTGCCAATCCGCGTATTCGTCCCCGGCTGCAGCCGCGCGCGCGCAGCCAGAAGATCCTCCGGTGTCGTGATTTTCAAGTTCCCGGCCTCTCCATCCACAAGGCGCACGACCTGCCCGGTCTGTTCGACGAGCATGGCCTCATCGGTCACGTCGGCGCCGGACGCGCCGTTCGCGATCGCCTGCGCGAGCACGCCGCGCTGAAATCCCTGCGGTGTCTGCGCCAGCCAGATTTCGTCGCGCGGAATCGTCGCGGACACGTCGCGGCTGGCGCCGGCGCGCTTGACCGTGTCGCGCACGCCCACCGCCGGCACGGCGGCGCCGTGCGCCGCGGCCGCCGCGATGACCCGGTCGATGACCGCCCGGCTCACGAACGGCCGCGCGGCGTCGTGCACCAGCACGACGTCAGCCGCCGCGTCCACGACCGCCATGCCGTTCGCCACCGAATCCTGGCGGCGCCGGCCGCCGGCGACGACGACATGCGGGCACGAGACGGGCCCCAGCAGCGACTCGCTTCCCGGCACCAGCGATTCGTGCAGCACCACGACGATCTGGCGCACGTCGGGATGGGACTCGAAGGCGCGGACGCTCCGCCGCAGCACCGACTCTCCCCCCAGTTCCAGGAGCTGCTTCGGCACCGGCGCGCCCATCCGCAGACCCTGGCCGCCGGCGACAACAATCACGCCTACTCGCACAGGAGGGAAATTCTATCGGGAAACGATGCGCGACTTCGTCAGCGCAAGGGCGGCCTCGAGTGTGGCGTCGGCGACCGGCACCGGGCAGAAGATGACCACCAGCGCCCTGACGGTGGAGGTCGTCACCATGGTCCGGGCGGAATCCGAGGTCGGATTCCCGAATGGACCCACGCGATCCGAGAGCGTCAGGCGTCCGCCCACGTGCACGGCATCCTTGCGAATGCCGGCATAGGCCTCGCCCTCTCGCCCCAGCCTGAGCATCACGTCGCCCTCGATCCGGTCGAAGTCGTACACGCCGTACGGCAGCTGCGTCTCCACCGAGCACCAGTTGATGACGTCCACCAGACTGTTGATCCGCGGCAGTTCCTCGCCCCGCCTGACGCGTCGGAGCAGCGCCTCGGACGACGGACGCGTCTTCGTGGGATCGATGCCCACCCGCTTGTACATCGTCCGGACCGCGGCCGTCGTGTCGGCGGCCTCGACGGCCGATCGCAACGCCAGGGTCGCCCGCCGGAGCGGCTCGTCCATGGCCTCGTCACGGGCGACGACGCGCAGGGACTCGGCCACAAACCAGCCCGGCTTCACGATGGACAGGACGGCCGGCTCAACGGTCAGCTGCATGGTCACCCGCCAGATCACGAATCACGAGACCGCCAGGTTCAGTGCCGGACCGCACCGGCCACGATGCCCTGCACCCGCGCCGCCAGCTCGCGCGCGTCGTCGCGTGACATCTTCTTCGTCGGAATCGACTCGTGGACGGTCACCGTGACCGTCGCGGGCTCGACGGCGAACCTGCCCTTGGGCATCACGGCGCGGCTGCCCGAGATGCTGATGGGCACGACCGGAAGGTCGTTCTCGATCGCCAGCATGAAGATGCCGGCTTTGAACTTCTGCACGTGGCCGTCCCTGGTGCGCGAGCCCTCCGGAAACACGATCAGGGAGGCGCCCGACCGCGCCATGCGCTGCATCCGCTTGAAGATGCTGGCGCCCGGGTTCTTGCGATCGACGAGCACGTGTCCGCTCCGGCTCAGGTGCCAGCCGATGAATGGCACGTAGGCGAGGTCGGCCTTGGCCATGATGCGAAGCTGGCGCGGCAGGCTGCCGAAGACGATGGGCGTATCGTAGAAGCTCGAGTGGTTGGCGACGAAGACGGCGCTCTGGTCGGCCGGAGGCAGGTCCACGCCCGCGAGCACCACGCGGGTGCGGCTCGTCCACAGGATCAGCCTGGCCCACCACTGCGCGCACCGGTGCGCGAAGCGGCCGGTGCCGTCCGCCAGCCCGCCGACGAGCGACAGCGTGCCGAGCACGATGGTGAAGAACGCGATGACGGGAACGAGGACCAGGGCGGTCTTCGCCCAGCGCAGGGCCGATCTCACGCCTGTGCGGCCGGACGCGGGCGGCGGCCGCTGTCCTCACGGTCCGCGCGCGCGGCCTCCTGCGAGCCGGCCTGTTCGGCGCACCTGCCGAAAATCATGCGGCCGGCCGTCGTCTGGAGGACGCTCGTGACGATAATGTCCACGTTCCTGCCGATGCGCTGGCGCGCGTTGTCGACGACGACCATCGTGCCATCGTCCAGGTACGCGACACCCTGCGTGTGTTCCTTGCCTTCCTTCAGCACGAAGACGTTCAGCGACTCGCCCGGCAGCACGACCGGCTTCAGAACATTCGCCAGTTCGTTGATGTTGAGCACCTCGACGCCGCGCAGCTGCGCCACCTTGTTCAGGTTGAAGTCGTTCGTGACGATCTTCCCGAGCATGGTGCGCGCCATCTCGATGAGCTTCATGTCGACTTCCTTGACCTGCGGGAAGTCCATGTCCGAGATCACCACCTCGACGCCGGCCATCTTCTGGATGCGCTGGAGGATGTCCAGCCCGCGGCGGCCGCGGTTGCGCTTCACCGAGTCGGCGGAATCGGCGACGAACTGCAGTTCCTTCAGCACGAACTGGGGCACGATCAGCGTGCCATCGAGAAACCCGGTCTCGACGATCTCGGCCACCCGCCCGTCGATGATGACGCTCGTGTCGAGAATCTTGTAGCGCTTCTGGGGCCGCGCGTCCTTGAAGAGCGAAACGAGCTTCGCCGGTTCGAGCCACTCGCCGCGCCTGGCGCCGAGCATCATGCCGAGAAACGGCAGCACGAGGACGATCAAGCCGTGCAGAAACTGCACCTTGGTGTTGTCGGTGTTCGACCAGGTGAGCGCGCTGACGATGGTGTTCGCCAGCCAGAGGCCGACCGCGAATCCCAGGAGGCCGCCGAGCAGGCTGGTGACCGCGGCGTCACGCAGGCGCGCCTCGGCCGCCACGATCACGAGCGCGACGCCGAGGCCGAGCGCCGCACTCGCGTACGGGTGGCCGTCGATCGGCACGATGAGGGCGGCCGCATAGACGACCGTCGCGGCAAACAGCACGCGCGCGAGGACGAAACCGGTCATTCCTCGGGAATATTACAACAGGGCGTCGAGCGCTTCGCCCACGGTGCGGACGCCGATGACTTCCAGATTCGACGGTGATTCGCCTGGGGACAGGCTGTTCTCGGGCATGACGCACGTCCGGAACCCCAGCTGCCGCGCCTCCCGCACCCGCAGCGCCGCGTGCGAGGTGGCCCGGACCTCACCCGCCAGGCCGATCTCGCCGAAGACCACGACGTCCGCGGGAATCGCGCGGTTGCGAAGGCTCGACGCGACGGCTGCGACGACCGCGAGGTCGGCGGCGGGCTCCTCCACCGACAGGCCGCCCGCGACGTTGACGAACACGTCGTCGGTCGTGAGGTTCAGACCGGCCCGCTTGTCCATGACAGCCAGCAGCAGCGACAGGCGATTCTGATCGAGCCCACTCGAGGTCCTGCGAGGATTGCCGAAGGTCGATCCGCTGACGAGCGCCTGCACCTCGACGAGGATCGGCCGTGAGCCCTCGATCGTGCACAGCACCGCGGAGCCGGGCACGTTCACCGGGCGTTCGGCCAGAAACAGCTTCGACGGATTCGGCACGGGCACGAGGCCCGCTCCCGTCATCTCGAACACACCGAGTTCGCTCACCGCCCCGAACCGGTTCTTGACGGCCCGGACGACGCGATGCGAGTGGTGCTGATGTCCCTCGAAGTACAGGACGGTGTCGACGACGTGCTCGAGGACCTTCGGTCCCGCCAGGCTGCCGTCCTTCGTCACGTGTCCGACGAGGATCGTCGGCAGGTTCCGGCCCTTCGCCGCAAACAGGAGATCGGTGGCCGCCTGCCGGACCTGCCCGACGCTGCCGGGCGCCGACTGGAGCTTCAGCGAAAACACGGTCTGGATCGAGTCCACGATCAGCAGCGCCGGCTTGACGCGCGCGACCTCCTCGAGCAGTCGTTCGACGCACGTCTCCGCGAGCAGGTAGAGCGGCGCCTCGGCCACGCCGAGCCGCTCGCCGCGCATCTTGATCTGGTGTTCGGATTCCTCTCCCGAGCAGTACAGCACGGGCCCGACGTTCTTCGCGAAATACGAGGCGGCCTGCAGCAGCAGCGTCGACTTGCCGATCCCGGGCTCCCCGCCGAGCAGCACGAGGGAGCCGGGCACGATGCCGCCGCCGAGCACGCGATCGAACTCACTCACCCCCGACCCGATCCGCTCGGAGACCACCGTATCCACGTCGCGGTAAAGGTGCGCTCCGCCACCGCCAAGCGCCGACGCCGCCCCGCGTGACGAAGCCTGTGGCGACGGCAGTTCCTCGACAAACGAGTTCCAGGCGGAGCACTCCGGACAGCGCCCCAGCCATTTCGGAGACTGGGCGCCGCACTGCTGACAGGCGAACACCGACTTCGGCTGCTTCATTCGCAACCTGCAACCCGCCAGCGACAACTCCGCACGTTCCGACCTGGCTGCAAAGTCATCGCCACCGAACTCGCGCCAGCACACGTGCTCCAGAAGGCCTCGAGAGCATCAGACGCGCTCATCGCCATCGTGCATGTCACAGTGCGCCGGTTGCGCGACGGGTAGCCCCATACCCTCG
>CAZJTG010000191.1:0-7707 GCA_964548865.1 uncultured Solibacteraceae bacterium | reverse complement strand
CTCGGCGCTGGTCGGGCGCGCGACGGGTTCGGTCGCGATGGATCTCTTATCGGCTCGGAGATTCAAGTGCGCGGCCGTTCGTACCGCGTCCTCGGGGTTACCGGGCGCGGGTTCGCGGGTGTCGAGCGTCGAGCACTCGGCACTGATTTGTGGCTGCCTCTTCCTGCACGCGCCCTGCAGGGCAATGTTCCAGGGAGTCTCACGCGATTCACCGATCCTCGAGGTGACGCTCTTCAGATCCTTGCCATCCGGTTGAAAACGGGCACGACACACAGCGCTGCGGCGACTGAACTCAGCCTGCTCAGCAGTCAGTTCCGCTCGACGTTCTCACTGCCATCCAACGGGATCGATGTCACCGACACGCGCCCGCTAAGTCAGGTCCCACCGGGCGTCAAGCAGCGACTGGTACCCGATTACGCACCTTTGCTGCTGGGTGTGTTCCTGGTGCTGCTGATCGCGTGCGCAAACGTGGGGAACCTGCTGCTCTCGGATACGTTGTCCCGTGGGCGAGAGATCGCGATCCGCCTGTCTTTCGGGTCCAGTAGGGCCAGGATCGTCAGGCAACTCGCCATCAGAGCTGCACTCCTATCTGCCACCGCTGCAGTCGCGGGGCTCGGCTTTGCGTTCGTCGTCCCGCGCTTGATGATCGGCTCTGGGTTCACGTTCGGGCTCACCGGCTTTGTGCGCGACGCTGATGCGGTTGCCATGACTGCCTGGCGGCCATCGTTCTATGCTCCGGACGCGCAGGTGTGGTGGTTCGCTGTGCTCCTCGCTTGCGTCACAACGCTGCTGGCGGTTGTGGCTCCAGGGCTCCATGCAGGGCGAGAGGGTTTGGCGTCGCTGGCGAGCGCCCGGCACGGTCGAACGGTTGGCCGAATCCGGGTTCGAGGGCTTCTGTTGGCGGCGCAGATCGGGACCACTCTGGTCTTATTGGTCGGAGCGACGACCCTAACTCGAGCCACCAGCCATGCGGCTTCATTGAATCCAGGATTCGCAATCAAGGACATCCAGGTCATTTCCCTCAAGGTCGATCGCGCAGTTCAGGCCAATCAGGCGCGCCAGAAGGCATTCTTTCTTACCCTGTTGGAGTCGCTCTCGGGCAGTGAGCTTGGACCGGTTGCGTTCAGCCAGCACCCTCCGTTCGCTGACTTTCCCTCCAAGATGCTGGTGCGGCGCCCGGACGAGGCGCCCGCAAGTTCTCGCTTCCTTCTGCTGCGTCCAGTATCGAAGGCATACTTCAGCGTGCTCAACATCCCAGTCATGCGTGGACGAACGTACGTGAAGGACTCGGATTCTGACGAACTGGTGATCAACGAGTCGGCAGCCCGTATGTTGTGGCCCGGCGTGGATCCCATCGGCCAGACTCTGGTAAACGCCCTCTCACCAACCAAGGTCGAGACGTTGCAGGTTGTGGGTGTCTCGAAGGATACGCCGGTGACGAACATGAGCGACATCGAACCGGTCATTTACCGCTCGCCGTCCTGGGTCTCGCCCACTTCTCACATGTTGGTGCGAAGCGCGTCTCCAGCCATCGTGGAGCGCATTCGCAAGTTGGCCACTGATCTTGAGCCGGACGTGGTGCTGACCGTGCGGCCCTTCTCGTCGTACGTACGCGACTCGCTGACGACCGCCGTGCTGGCGAGCCGAGTTGCGTGGGCGATCGGCGCTGTGGGATTGGTCCTCGCCATTGTGAGCGTGTTCGGAGCGTTCGCGCAGGAGGTGCAGGAGCGTCGCTACGAAATTGCGATACGCCGTGCCGTCGGAGCGAGCGACCGAGAAGTTGTCTGGCTCCTCATGTGGACCACCGGAAAGACACTCGCCTGGGGCCTGGCGGCGGGCTTTGTCTTGTCGCTTTGGGCCGCACCCGTGCTCCAGCGTTTCCTCTACGGCCTGAGCCCTTTCGATCCAATCGCGTATGCCCAGGTGAGCGGGATTCTCCTGGTGGCCATCGCCATAGCGACTTGGGTACCAACGCGTCGAGCGCTCGTCGTCGATCCGGTCGGGACACTTCGTAGCAACTGACGTCCAGAGGCGTCTCCACAACCTGAGCCCTCACCGTCAGGCCATGGGACTGAGGCCAGAGCCATTGCGCGTCTGGCGTGCCGTCGTGATCCTGGACTGAACCGAAGTTTTCACCGTTCCTGAATCGTTCCAACTCGGGAGCTTTTGAGCGATTCTGGCGGTTCTCGCGGTTCGGAATTGCTGTAAGTTGTTGATTCTACGTGGGACCGTCGGGAACGAATCCCACCCTCTCCGCCACCCATGGGTTGGTTCATTCCGAAGACATGGGTAACACCTGTGGCCCGAAGGGATTGTCGATGCCGTTCGGCTCGGTCTGCTCGGATCGATGCTCGCCAGATGGCTGCCGGGCCGCCGTTTTTCGCCGCAAGTAAGGCCTTTCGGGCCACGTAAGCCGTTCCACGCGTCGCGATCGCCTTGCCCTCGGGCGTCCTTGGCCATTCCACTGGCAGGGAACTTGCCCCTCAGATCACCCGAATGCGGGGCGCCTGCCCTGACGGGGAGGATCTAGATGCGGACAAGTGGAATCACGCTGGCGGTATTCCTGGGCGCGAGCCTGGCGCTGGCCTCTTGCGGCTCGCCTTCTCAGCCGAGTGGCGGTGGCGGCGGCGGGGGCGGCGGGGGCGGGGCCGCGACGGTCTCCATCCCGCTCACCGACTACGGCGGGAACCAGACTCCGCAGTTCACGCCGGTCATCGTCACGATCACGGCCGGCAGTAGCGTCAACTGGCAGAACAACGACACCGTGACCCATACCAGCACGGGCGAGAACAACCTCTGGGTCCAGAATATCCCGGCCGGCGGCTCGTACTCGAGGACGTTCCCGGCCGCGGGCACCTTTCCTTACACGTGCACGATCCATTCTGGAATGGCAGGGCGAGTCATCGTGCGGTAGGGGGCGCATCCTGTCGTGGGTCCGGTACTCGCACACGGGCGAGGCCTTCGGCCTCGTCGGACAGACGGTGGCCACCCTCACATCGGCCGCCTGCGCGCTGCTGGCCTTTACGGGACTGGCGCTGGCCTGGCGACGCTTCAAGTCGTGGAAGCGCGCCTGACCGGCGCCGGAAGCATTGAGTTACTTGATCACCAGCAGCCGATGGTTGGCCGCGTGGAGAAACTGCACGCCATCCTCCATCACGATCGCGTTGTCCTCGATCGGGACGCGGAGCTTCCTGCCTCCCCATTCCTGAATCGGGGAATACGCAAAGTACTCAAACGAAAACATGTGCTGCCGGTGCAGCGTGAACGTCTGCTGGAACGGCTGCCAGGTCGTCATCGACGGCCCCACGTCGTGGCCGGCATTGCCGACCGGATGAAACCCGTACGCCACATCCGTTCTGGCGTCGGCGTTGGGGCGATTGAACGCGATGGCCCCGAACCCGGCGGCGACGAGCGCCGCATCCATGGCCTTCATCGTGTCGCCGGCCGTCCGGCCGGGTTGCAGGACCGGCTTGATGACGTCACGCACCGCGAGCGCCTTGTCGAAGGCCGCCTGAATGCTCGCTGGCGGCCGCGTTTCTCCCGGCTTGAGGACGTAGGCCACGCGCTTGACGTCGGTCGCCATGTTCATCAACACGACGCCCCAGTCGATCATGATCACGTCGCCCGGCTGAACGATGTACGAGTTGGAGGTGGCGACGATACCCGCCGGGCCCGTGACATAGACGGACGGCATGTCGAACGACGAGCCGAGCCCTCGTTCAAGGAGGCGATCCTGGAGCCACCAGGCGGCCTCCTCGAGCGACGTCCTGCCCGGCGTGATTACTTCGTTGGATAAGGCGCGCTCCGCCAGTTGCACCGCCAATCCCGCGGCCTCGCCGTAGGCCACGATCTCGCTGGCGACGCGATGGGAACGGAAGTCGCTGACCAACCGCTCGGCGCTGACCAGCCGCGAGGCGTACGGCTCGCCCAACGTCGACTTCAGTGACTCCAGCATCGTGTGCGAGAGGCCGTCGGCCGCCCCCATTTCCTGCGACATGTTCACGCCGATCCGCTTCGGGTCGCGGGCCCGCACCATCTCGAGCAACCTCGACGACGGGCCGAAGATGTCGTAGGCGCCCGACTCCTGCAGCATGTAGCCCGACGGCCCCAGCGCGGCCCGCTCTATCCGCGGCACGCCCCGGTCGGTGAAGACGTAGTAGCCGACGCCCGACACATACCCGCGGCCGAGCTCTTCCCAGAGCGGGTCCGTGTGATTCTCCTTGACGGCCACGATCCACATGTCGATGCCGTGCGCCCGCATGGCTTTCGGCAGCACCTGTTCGAACTTGTCGAGCCGAATCTGCCGCTGCAACTCCCAACGCCTCCGCGCCTCCTGCGCGGAAAGTGTCGAACCGGCGAGGACGAGTAGCGACAGCAGCAGCAGGGATCTCGAGACAAGAAGGGGTCGCATGGTGCCTGGCATTCTAGTGGAGACGCCGGCATTCACAACCGGTTCGCCTCGGCCGGCGTCTAATCGCCAACGATGAGACTGCGGACCCTGGCGCTACTCGGATTGGTGTTCCTGCTGACCGCTCCCGGAAGCGCGGAGGCACAGACGCCAGCGCAAGCGGCGCCTCCGGCTGGGCTGGCCCGCGTGTTTCTCGATTGCGACCACTGCGATTCCGAGCACCTGAAGCAGAACGTGGCGTTCGTGGACTACGTACGCGACCGCGCGGTCGCCGACGTGCATTTGCTCGTCACGGTGCAGCAGACGGGCGGCGGAGGATCCGCATGGACGCTGAAGTTCATCGGCGTCGGCCGCTTTCAGGGGCAGGACCGCACGTTCACCTTCTCCATTGGATCCACGTCGACCGATGACGAGCAGCGCAAGGAGTTCGCCCGCGTGTTCAAGCTCGGCGTCGTCGGCTACGCGGCCGAGTCGCCTGCCTTTGGCCAGTTGGACGTGACGTGGCGAAGGCCTCCGGAGACCGGCGCGACTCCTGCCGCAGCCGGCGCGCGCGACCCCTGGAATTTCTGGGTGTTCAGCGTCAATGGCAGCGCCAACGCCGACGGCGAGTCGCGCAACAGCGGCCGGTCGTACCGAAGTTCCTTTTCGGCCAACCGCACGACCGAGGCCTGGAAGGTATCGATCTCCGCCAACTGGAACACGAACCGCAGCTCGTTCGAGCTGGATGACGGCGCAGTCATCCGGACCAAGCGGGATTCCTGGAGCGTATCGAACCTGACCGTGAAGAGCCTCGGCCCCAAGTGGTCGGCGGGGTTCCGCGCCGGTGCGAATCATTCCAGTTTCTCGAACACCGACCGCTCGCTGAACTTTCGGCCCGGGATCGAGTTCGACTTCTTTCCGTACAGCGAGTCGTCACGGCGGAGCGCGACGATCCAGTACAACATCGGCGTCGAACACTTCGACTACCGGGAAGTCACGATCCACGACAAGCTTACGGAAACCGTGCCGCGGCATGACCTGGCCTTCTCGATCGGCATCCGCGAGCCGTGGGGGTCGGTCAGCGGCAATGCCAGCGTCAGCCAGCACCTGAACGTCCGCGATCGCTGGCGCGCTTCGGTCTTCCTCGGTACCGACGTCCGGCTGTTCAAGGGGTTCTCGTTCAATGTATTCGGCGGCTACGACAAGATCAAGGATCAGATCGGCCTGCGGAAGGGGAGCGCGACCACCGAAGAGATCCTTCTCCGCCTGCGCCAGCTCAACACGAACTACAGCTACCACTTCAACGTCGGCGTGAGCTACCGCTTCGGCTCGATTTTCAACAGCGTCGTCAATCCGCGCTTTGGTGGGGGCGGCGGCGGGATGTTCTTCTTCTAGACCGGGCGGGGCACGTCGGCGGCCGTCCCGGGCACGACGTCACAATGGCCGCACACTCGAAGCGTGCCTCTGGGGAAACTCCAGCCGGTGTACGATCGGTTCGTGAGCAATTCAGACGACCCAGAGACGTCGAGCGACGAGGATTTCGCCACGCTGTTCGCGGCGTCCGTGCAGGCCAGGAAGCTGAACACCGGTCAGGCCGTGGAAGGCACCATCGTCGCCATCGGGCCGGAAGCCGCCCTGGTCAACGTCGGATCGAAGGGCGAGGCCAGCATCGACGTTGGCGAACTACGCAACTCCGATGGTGAGCTCGAGTTCAAGGTCGGCGACCGCATTCAGGCGACGATTGTCTCGATGCAGGGCGGCATCACGTTGTCCCGCCGCCTGCAGCGCGGCGCCCGGACCCGCCAGCAACTCGAGGACGCGTACCGGGCCGGCCTGCCCGTCGACGGCAAGGTCGAGGGCCAGGTCAAGGGCGGCTACAGCGTTTCGATCGCCCAGCAGCGAGCGTTCTGTCCGGCGTCCCAGATTGACACGTCGCGTGACACGGATCCCGCCTCGCACATCGGTCGCGTGCTGACGTTTCGCATCATCGAGTACGGCGAGCAGGGCAGGAAGTTCGTCGTCTCTCGCCGCGCGCTCCTGGAACTGGAGCAGCAGGCCCGCGCCGAGGCAGTGCGCCGCGCGCTCGTGGTCGGCGCGGTGGTTACCGGCCGGGTCGTATCCGTGCGCGATTTCGGCGCCTTCGTCGATCTCGGTGGCGGCGTCCAGGGTCTCCTGCACATTTCAGAGAT
The DNA here is from genome assembly GCA_964548865.1 of uncultured Solibacteraceae bacterium. GTDB lineage: Bacteria > Acidobacteriota > Vicinamibacteria > Vicinamibacterales > SCN-69-37 > DASUGC01. Next base: position 1,131 of record CAZJTG010000191.1, on the reverse strand, counting down.
GGGGTGGTCGCGCGTTCAGGATCCCTCGCTCATCGCGAAGCCGGGCGAGGACATCACCGTCAAGGTGCTGCGAATCGACGGCGGGAAGATCGCCCTCGGTCTCAAGCAGCTTGCCGACGATCCGTGGTCGTCCGCCGCGACGACGTATCCAACGGGGCATGTGACCAGGGGGAAGGCCAGCCGCATCGCCGAGTTCGGTGTCTTCGTCGATCTCGAACCCGGCGTCACCGGCCTCGTGCCCCGCAGCGAAACCGGTATCGCCAGCGACGCGGATCTGAAGAAGGCATTTCCGGTGGGCACCAGCCTCGATGTGATGGTGCTCGAATGCGATGCGGCGGGCCGCCGCATTCGCCTCAGCATCACCGGGATTCGGAAGGCCGAGGAGGCCGCGGAAGTGCGCGACTACGCCGCGCGCGAGAGTGAAGCGGGCCAGTCGTCTGGGTTTGGATCGCTCGCCGACAAGCTCAAGGGCGCGTTGAAGCGATGACGGCGCGGGGCGCGATGCCCGGGTCCGTCGTGACCCACCATGCCGGCGCTGACGGCCGATCGGGGGTCTTCGAACTGCACATCAACGGATCGCAGGTCGCTTTCCTGGACTACGGGCTGCCCGACGCTCGAACGCTCAACATCGACTACGTGGAAGTGACGCCATCGATGCGCGGGCGACATCTGGGCGAACACCTCGTGGACGCAGCCGTGGCCTGGGCGCGACGCGAAGACCGGCGCGTCACCGCGACCTGCGGTTTCGCCCGTCGAGTGCTCCGATCGTCGGCGCCCTCGCCCTGAAGGCGGGCGATTCGGCCCCAGGACGACCACGTGGCAAACCGCTAATGACAAATGGCAGAATCAGGGTGAATGTCCAAATCCTCCGCGCGCTTTGACTGGAGCGACCCGCTCCTGCTTGAACAACAACTGACCGACGACGAGCGCATGGTGCGCGACACCGCCCGCGCGTACTGCCGGGACAAGCTGGCGCCGCGGGTCCTCGAGATGTTCCGTAACGAGGGCACTGACACCTCGATCTTCAGGGAATTCGGCGCGCTCGACATGCTCGGGATCGTGATCCCCCAGGAGTACGGCGGCGCCGGGCTGAACTACGTCGCGTACGGCCTCGTGGCGCGGGAGGTCGAG
>CAZJTG010000190.1:0-7758 GCA_964548865.1 uncultured Solibacteraceae bacterium | reverse complement strand
CGCGAGACGTTTCAAGACTGGTCGCCCGATGGGCGCGAAGTGCTCTACTTCTCGATGCGGACGGGCACACGCGATCTGTGGATCGCCAGTGTCGACGACGGAAAGACGCGTCAGCTCACGCGTGACATTCGCATGGAGCACATGGGCACATGGTCGCCCGATGGGAAATGGATCGCCTATTTCGCGGACCGCGGCGGCCAAACGGATCTCTGGCTGATTCCTGCGGCGGGCGGCGAGTCCACGAGGTTGACGAACGACATTGACCACGAGAACGAGCCGCGCTGGGCCCCCGATGGGAAGAGCCTGACGTTTTGGAGGCCCTCTGGCGACGTGCAGCTGTGGGTGCGTAACCTTACTGGCGGCACGGTCCGGCAAGTGACGAACGGCCCGCACCCGGCGATGCCCGGCCCCATCTCACCCGACGGAACGAGGTTCGCCTTTGTCACCGGCGAACACGGCATGGAAAACATCTGGGTCGCGCCGTTCGACGGTGGCCCCGCCACCCGGCTGACGACGAACATTCATGCCGACAGGGAGCCCACGTGGACACCCGATGGAACGGCCATCGTGTACGAAGCCTATCAGCGCGTGGCTGGGCGCAAGCTGATGAAGGTGCCGGGCGCCGGAGGCGAGCCGACCGAAGTGGTTTCGACGGGTGGCAGCGACTTCTACGGTCTCGTGTCTCCAGACGGATCGCGCATCGCCTTTGAGTCCACCTTCGAATCGACAGGTCATGACATCTGGATCGCTTCGATGGCTGGCGGCAAGCCGACGCGACTGACGCGGACCGGGAGGAATCACAATCCGCGATGGGGGGCCGACAGTCGAAACATCCTCTTTCTTAGCGACGCGATTGGGCAAGGCACAGACCAGATCAACATCGTGTCGATCGACGGCGGCGTACCTCGAGTCGTGGCTGTACCCGGGGCACCTGCGGAGCCGTCGCTATCTCCTCGCGACATGATCGTCGGCACGCTGTTTCGTGCGGGCTCGCGGAAGAGCGTCGGCGTCGTCGGTGCCGACGGCTCGGGGTTCAGGGACTTGACGCCCAAGGCCGAAGACGTGGGCGACCTTCGCTGGTCGGCCGACGGGTCCAAGTTGGCCTTCAGGATCGTCACGAGGGGCGAGGAGGATATCGCCGTCGTGAGCGCGACGACTGGCGAGTTGAAGGTGTACTCGATGCCGGGGACGACTGAAGAGCTCCCGTACTGGTCTCCTGACGGCCGTTCAATTCTCTTCTTGAAGTTCAATCCGCACGAGCCGCTGTACCGGATCGACCTGGCCGGTCCGCTTTCACGCGCGACGGCGCGGTAGACGGGGAGAAATGGGCGCCGCGTTTCTGGCTTCTGGTACGCAGATCGCCCGCTACCGTGTGGTGTCTCCCCTCGGCGCCGGCGGCATGGGCCAGGTCTACCTGGCGCGCGACGAGTCGCTGGACCGATCGGTCGCGCTGAAGATTCTGCCCCCGGACCTGGTCAGGAACGACGAACGCGTGCGCCGCTTTGTGCAGGAGGCAAAGAGCGCGTCCTCGCTCAGCCATCCGCACATCGTCACGATCCACGAAATCGGTCACGCCGTCCTCGATGGACAGCCCGTGCACTACATCGCGATGGAGCTGGTGCAGGGCCGCACGCTGCGCGATCTGATCCATGCCGACAAGATGGACCTCAGGACGCTCGTGCGGTACATCGCGCAGGCCGCCGACGGGCTGGCGAAAGCGCACGCGGCGGGACTCGTCCACCGCGATCTGAAGCCCGACAACATCATGGTCACGTCCGACGGCTTCGCGAAGGTGCTCGACTTCGGCCTGGCGAAACTCGTTGACCAATCGTCCGGCGACGGCAGCGCGGCGACGGCGCTCGGCTCGCCGACGGGCGCCGGGACGATCCTCGGCACGGTCGGCTACATGTCGCCGGAGCAGGTGCAGGGCCGGGCTGTCGACCATCGCTCGGACATCTTTTCGCTCGGCTGCGTGTTGTACGAAGCGGCGACCCGGCAGCGTCCATTCCAAGCCGATTCAGACAGCGAAACACTCGCCAGCATCCTGCGCGACGCGCCGGCGCCCGTGGAGGCGGCCAATCCCGCGGTACCGGCAGAGCTCCGGCGACTCATCCGTCGCTCACTCGCCAAATCGGCGGAGCGGCGTGTTCAATCGATGAAAGACGTTGCGCTCGAACTCGCGGACATCGACGAGACGTGGGAGACACTCTCGGCCTCCACGGGATCGGGCACGACGTCCGCCAGCGCCCTCGGCGCGCCGGCGCTGAAGCCGCGCTCCCGACTTGTGCCGATCGCCGCCGGCGTCGTCATCGGTCTGGCCGGCTTGGGATTCGGAAGCTGGCAGTGGCTGCGAGGCGGCGGGCCGCCGCAGTCGGCGACGTTGGCCAACTTGCAAGTGTCGAGAATGGCCACGATCTCAAACATGGGTCTGGCGCTGATGTCGACGGACGGCCGGCTGCTGGCGTACACCCTGTCGGACGCCGGTCGGTCAAGCCTTGTGGTGCGACAGATCAGCACGAGCCAGGATCTGGTTGTGGTGCCTCCGCAAGAAAGCAGCATCCAGCTCCAGGCGCTGGCGCCCGATAGCAGCTACGTCTATTTCTCGAGCAGTGCGCCGACCGAACGCACGTCGTGGCTGTACCGCGTGCCGACGGTTGGGGGGCAACCCCGACGGGTCCTCGAACGCGTGGCCGAGATCGCGATGTCGGCCGACGGCGGCAAGCTCGCTGCGATTGTCTATCCGTCGGATTCGCAGTCTCAACTCGAGACCTCGCTGATTCTTGCGAACGCCGATGGCTCTGAGCCGAGGACGCTCGTGACGCTTGAAGGGGGGATCTACGCTCCGGCATGGTCTCCGGATGGCCGCTACGTCGCCGTATCCGTGGAACGCTCAAGGGATCTCGGAGAGCGGCTGGTGGCATTCACTACCGCCGACGGCAAAGAGCAGGCTGTCGGGACTGGCGAATGGACAGTCTGGAGCATCGCGTGGATGCCCGACGGCAAGGAGCTGATCGTTGGGGCCTTTAACGAAGCGGCGGCAGACGAGGTTTCGCAGTTGTGGGGCGTCTCCTGGCCGGGTGGCCTGGTCCGCCGGATCACGAACGATACGAATTCGTACTCCCGGCCCGTCGTGATTTCCGCCGATGGACAGACACTCACCACGTCGCTCGGGCGATCCCAAATGGCCGCGTACCTGGCGTCGGCCGACCAGCCCGACCGGGCAACGAGACTTTCAGGTGAAGTGCCGGGTTCTCCCACGCCACTTTCCAACGGCCGCGTCCTGTATGACGCGGGCTCGCGAAACAGGCGTGCCCTGTGGACGATGGCCCCCGACGGCAGTGGGCGCCAGCGCCTGACGCCGGAGCGCCTGAACATCTGGAGTTTGGGCGCCGTGGCCGCGCAGGCTGATGTCATCGTGTTCGGGACGACAGAGGATCGCGGCGCGAAGGTGAAGTGGTGGCGCATGGATTCGAACGGGGGAGGTCTTGCCGAGATCCCGTTCGAGGGCATTGGCCACGTGGGCCAGGTATCACCCGACGGCGTTTCCATCTACTACAGGAAGCAGGATCCCAAGACACACCGGATCATGTCTGAGATCTGGCGCCGTTCGATTGCCGGCGGCATCGAGGAGAGAGTCGGCGACAGGAACACGGCCGACCTTCCAGTTTTCTCGCCAAATGGGCGGCTGCTCTATCGGGTGTTGAGGGGGCCGCAATCCACGGGCGGGTCCCAAACGCAGCAGGTCGAGGTGGCCACCGTGGCCGATGATCGCGTCCTCCGAACATTGACAACGGAAGGTGGCTTCCGGCTCCGATGGTCGCCATCGAGCGACGCGCTGATCGATGTCAGAACGGTCGCGGGCGTGAGCAATCTCTGGCGCTTGCCAGTGGACGGCGGTCCTCCGGCCCAGCTCACGAAGTTCGGTCTCGATCAGTTCAACGGCCAGTTCATGTACACCGCCGACGGCAAGCAGCTCCTCTTCTTCCGGTCCGATCGCGCGCCGGGCGAGGTGTTGCAGTTCAGGAACTTCCGGTGATGACGACAGCGCTCACACGTTGATGGCCATCTGCGCTAGCTGCTCAGCCACGCTCCCTGCCGACGCGCGATTCTGCCTGAGCTGCGGCCGGGCGACGGACCCTGGCGCGGCACCGACGATGACGTCGCCGCCAGTAAGCCGAATCGGCGGTGGCTCTGGTTCCGGCGATGACTCTGACACGAGCGGATTCGATCACGGACGATTCGCGCCTGGCACCCGCCTCGGCGACCGCTACCGCATCGTCGGCCGTCTCGGCGTGGGCGGCATGGGCGAGGTGTACCGCGCCGACGACCTCAAGCTCGGCCAGTCGGTCGCGCTGAAGTTCCTGCCAGCGGCCGTCGAGAGCGATCCGGCGCGCCTCGAGCGACTCACGGCCGAGATCAGGACCGCACGACAGATCTCGCATCCCAACGCTTGTCGCGTCTACGACATCGGTGAAGTGGACTCGCATACCTCAGGTTCAGGGCAGGGCCGCCGGTTCCTGACGATGGAGTACGTGGACGGCGAGGACTTGAAGGGCCTGCTGCGACGCATCGGCCGGTTGCCCGAGGATAAGGGGCTCGAGATCGCGCGGCAGATCTGCGCGGGCCTTGCCGCGATTCACGATCGCGATGTTCTCCATCGCGACCTGAAGCCGGCCAACATCATGATCGACGGGCGCGGCCGCGTGCGCCTCACCGACTTCGGCCTCGCGACGACGGCTGCCGCCGCGGCAGCATCCGGCGAGATTGCGGGCACGCCGGCGTACATGGCGCCGGAGCAGCTGACCGGTCAACAAATCTCGGTCGCGACCGATCTCTATGCGCTTGGGTTGATCCTGTTCGAGATCTTCACCGGTGAGCGCGCGATCAAGTCCGATCGCATCGACGACGCGCGCGACGGACGTCGCGCGACGGCCTCGACCCTCACGACCAGTGGATCGGGTGCGAAGCTCGATCCGATGATCAGGCGCGTCATCGAGCGCTGCGTCGATCCCGATCCGGCGCGCCGCCCGCAATCGGCCATCGTCGTGGCTGCCGCGCTGCCCGGTGGTGATCCGCTTGCCGCGGCGCTCGCCGCCGGCGAGACACCGTCGCCGCAGATGGTGGCGGCGGCTGGTGCCGAAGGCGGGCTGTCGTTCAAGGTCGCGATCCCGCTGCTGCTGTTCCTCATCGCAGGCACGTTGACCCTCGCGTGGCTGACCGGACGGCGGTCGTATCCCGCATTGGTGCCGTTTCCAAACTCGCCGGAGATTCTGGCTGGCAAGGCCCGCGAGATGCTGGGGCGCCTGGGATACACGGATTCGATCGCCGGTTGGGCGTCGGGGTTCGCGGGGGACTCTGGCGACTATGCGGCCTGGCTGCGCGAGCGCGATAAGAGCGCGTCGCGTTGGCAGCACGTGGCGAGCGTCCGGCCGCCGATCGCGAAATTCTGGTATCGCTCCAGCCCGAGGCCGATGGAGCCGTACAACTTTTTCGGGGGTGCTCCGGGCGGCGGCATCGCGGTGACGCTGGGCGATCCGCCGTTGACTGTCGCTGGCATGACGGCAGTTCAGCTCGATCCGAGCGGCCGGCTGGTTTCGCTTGACGTAGAGGTGACTGACAAGATCGATCCCACTGCGCCGGCTGCCGGCCCGGACTGGGCAGCCCTCTTCCGCGAAGCCGACCTGGACATCAAGTCATTCGCGCCGGCCACGCCCGAATGGGTCAGCCGAACGGCGAGCGACGCGACTGCGGCCTGGACCGGGCCTGGCGCAGATGCCACCGGGGAGCAACTGCGCGTCGAGGCCGCCGCGTTTCGCGGACGTCCGGTGTTCTTTCGACTGATCGCGCCCTGGACCCGGCCCGTCGATCGGCCGATCGCAGCGACATCTGGCGCGGGCCAGCTGATCAGTCAGATCGCTGGACTTACGATCATTGCCGGAACTCTGATTGCGGCGATCGGATTGTCGCTGCGAAACCTGCGGCTGGGCCGCACGGATACACGCGGCGCCACCCGCGTAGCCGCCGGCATCGGCGGAGTGACGTTCGTCGCGGCACTGCTTGGTACGTCCATCCCGAGCGGGGAATCTCCAGCCTTCCTGTTGATCCTGACGAGCTGGGCGGCGTTTGGCGCGTTGGTGAGCTGGACGCTCTACGCCGCACTCGAACCCTATGTGCGCCGCCAATGGCCCCAGATGCTCATCAGCTGGTCGCGGGTGCTGGATGGGCGCTGGCGCGATCCCCTAGTGGGTCGTGACCTGCTTGTCGGCAGTGTCCTGGCAGTGGCATTCGGGTTCGGCGGCTACCTGAGGAGCGAAGCCATCGTGTGGCGTGGTGCGCCGCGGTCCTTGTCAACGCCGGTCACGACCACCTGGGAGGGTCTGGGGCCCACCATCGCGACTTTCCTTGGTGGCGCGCCTGAGGCGGTGTGGTTCGCGCTCGGCGTCGTCATGCTCCTCGTGGTGCTGCGACTCGTGCTTCGCAGCGCAGTCGCAGCAATGCTGGGGTTCGTCGTGTTGTTCCTCCTTCCCGGTCTCGTGAACTCGAGCGATCTGGTAGTTACTTTGGTGTTCAACGGCGGGCAAGTCCTCAGCTTTGTCCTCATCGCAACGCGGCTCGGCCTCGTCACCCTGGCCATTTTTCTATTTATCAACCCCAACGTACAGCTGCCTCTGGGCGGCGGGTTTCATGCGCCGGCGTTTGCGCAAACCGCGGTCTGGTTTCTGCTGGCCGCGAGCGTCGCGCTGGGTGTGTTTGGTTTCTTCACGTCCACGCGCGGCCGCAAGGCGTCAGGCTGGCTGGATGGATGAAGCAGGAGGCAACCATGTCGGTCGAGGATCTTGCCCAGCTGATGGCGACGTTTGAACTGTTTCACGGTTACACGTCCCGAGGTACGCAGTCACTCATCGAACGAGGAACGCTCCGGGAACTGCCGGCGGGCCACGTCCTGTATTCGCAAGGCGAAGCGGCGACAACGGTCGTGCTCGTGCTCGCCGGTGAAGTGGAGCACTTCGTCGTGAGCCGAGGCCGTGAAGTTCGACTGAGCGCGACCGGGCCGAGCCACGTGCTCGCCGACGTCCAGGTGCTGGGGGACATGACGCACCCGGCCTCGGCGCGAACGGTGGGCGACGTCGTGGCGCTGGCCTGGGACGCGGCGGCGTTTCGGCGCCTCGTCGCCGCTGACAGTGTGTTCGCGGGCCGGGTGTTTCACCAGACAGCCGTCTCCCTCGCCCAACAGGCGGAGACGCTGACCGCCAGTCTCGCGGCCATCACGGAGAGCTAGGGCGAAGCGAACTGAAGTCATGGCGATGGATGCAGGCAGCCGCCTCGGTCCATACGAGGTCACCGCCAAGCTCGGAGAAGGCGGGATGGGCCAGGTCTTTCGCGCCCGCGATACGAAGCTCAACCGCGACGTTGCGATCAAGGTACTGCCCGAGGCATTCGCCGCCAACCCCGATCGCCTCGCCCGCTTCACACGTGAAGCGCAGGTACTCGCGTCACTGAACCACCCGAACATCGCCGCGATCTATGGGATAGAGCAGTCCGGGGTCCAGGGTCCGGGGGCCGGCGTTCAGGGACTGATCATGGAGCTGGTCGAGGGGGAAGACCTCTCTGTGCTGATCGACAGAGGATCCCCCGAAGCCGAGCGCGATAGCGCGAGGCTGAGGGAAGGCGATAGTGCAGCAGAGCGAAGGGGGGTGGGGCCCCATTCGCGACCAAGGAGAAGTGGACTCCCACTCGCAGAAGCCCTCGCTCTCGCAA
>CAZJTG010000189.1:0-7765 GCA_964548865.1 uncultured Solibacteraceae bacterium | reverse complement strand
CGGACGCAACGTTCCGCTGAGACGATGCTGACCAACCTCGCGCAACTGGCGAAGTACCGCGGACTGATTCACAGCCTCGTCGCGCGCGAACTGAAGGCGCGCTACCGCGGGTCGGTCCTGGGGATGTTCTGGTCGTTCGGCAATCCCCTGCTGCTGCTTCTGGTCTATTCCACGGTCTTCAACTACTTCGTCGCCGCCCGCGCCGACGTTCAGCCCTACGCGCTCTTTCTCTGCTGCGGCCTCCTGCCCTGGACGTGGTTTTCCGCGTCGCTCAACGAGTCCGCGAACTCGCTCGTGGCCGGCGGGAATCTGATCAAGAAAGTGCTGTTTCCGGCGGAGATTCTGCCGATCGTGAGCGTGCTCGCGAACATGGTGCAGTTCCTGCTGGCGCTGCCGATTCTTGCCGGATTCCTTCTCTACTACGCGAATACCCCCGTGATGGGCCCCGACGGTGTCGCCCTGCCTCAGCGGGTCGCGCTGCATTTCGCCGAGCTCGTCTGGCTGCCCGTGGTCGTGCTCGTGCAGCTGGTGCTGACGACCGGCCTCGCCCTGCTTCTCTCGGCGCTCACGGTGCACTTTCGCGACATCAAGGACATCCTGTCGAACGTCCTGACGTTCTGGTTCTTCGCGACGCCGATCATCTACCCGTGGTTCTCGGTCACAGATCTCAAGTTCTGGCTGGATCTGAATCCGTTCACGCACCTGGCGGTGTCGTACCAGGAGATCCTGTTTCATCCGGAAGACGCGTTCGGCCACCTGTGGTGGTTGCTGGCGCTGGGGGCGGCGTCCGTGGCGATCTTCTTCGCCGGCTACTGGGTCTTCGATCGCCTGCGTGACTCGTTCGCGGAGGTCGTATGAGCCCCGTCGACTCCGCCAGACGCCGCGACGTCGCTCAGGGCAGGCCGCCGGCCATCGAACTCGCCAATGTGACGAAGGTGTACCGGCGCTACGGCCGCCGTCACTTCGCCACGCTCAAGAGCGCGCTCACGAATCGGAGCATCCTCGACGACTTGAAGCCGAGCGAGGCGTTCACGGCGCTGTCCGATTTCTCGGTGACGGTGCCGGCGGGCAGCACGTTCGGCCTCGTCGGCCGCAACGGCTCGGGCAAGAGCACGGCGCTGAAACTCGTCGCCGGCATTACGAAGCCCACCACCGGCACCGTGTCGGTTCGTGGCCGGATTTCGGCGCTCATCGAGCTTGGCGCCGGCTTCCATCCCGAGATCTCGGGCCGCGAAAACGTCTTCATCAACGGCATCATGCTCGGGCTCTCGAAGAAAGAGGTCGAACGCCGGTTCGACGAGATCGTCGAGTTCGCCGAGCTCGCGGATTTCATCGACGAGCCCGTGAAGAACTACTCGTCCGGCATGTACATGCGGCTGGGGTTTTCCGTCGCGATTCATGTGGACCCCGACGTTCTGCTGGTCGATGAAGTCCTGGCCGTCGGCGACGAGGGCTTCACGCACAAGTGCCTCGACAAGTTCGCCGACTTCAAGCGGCGCGGCAAGACGGTGCTGCTCGTGACGCACTCCCTGAATCTCGTCGAGCGCTTCTGCGACGAGGCGGCCTGGCTTGACGGCGGCCGCAAACGCGCCGAGGGAGACCCGGTCCGCGTCATCGCGGAGTACATCTCGGACGTCGAGAAGCAGGAAGAGCGCTTCCTCGCGTCCTCGGACGACCGGGCCCAGCAGGGTGTGGAGGCGGTGCCGCCAACAGCCGCCCCGGCGGGCATTCCCGCGGACCCCACGGCGGACATGATGAAGGCGGCCGAAGGCCGATGGGGCTCGCGCGTCGTGGAGATCCTCGACGTTGCGCTCCTCGACGCCCACGACCAGCCGGTGCACGTCATCCACTCGGGCGACTCGCTGGCCGTGCGCCTGGCCGTGCGCGCGCATCAGCCCGTCAACGACTTCGTGTTCGGGGTGGCGCTCTTCGGCGCCGATGGTGTGTGCGTCTATGGCACCAACACGGACATCGAGGCGTTCACCTCGACCGCGGTGACGGGCGACGCAAGCGTGACGCTGACGTTCGACGCGCTTCACCTGGTCGAAGGCACGTACAAGGTCGACGTCGCGGTACACAAGCACGACGGCGTGCCGTACGACTATCACCGCCTGCTGTACACTTTTCGGGTCAAGTCACGGATTGGCGATGTCGGGATCTATCGTCCCGCCCACCGCTGGGTGTTCGACGGCGGTATCGACATCACGCCGAAGTCCTAGCTCCCATGTACACGATTGACGAGGCCGCCGCGTTCGTGACCGAGCAACGACAGCAGGGACGAACCATTGTGTTCACGAACGGCGTCTTCGACCTGCTGCATCCGGGACACGTCCGGTACCTGCAGGCGGCCCGAGCCGAGGGCGACCTTCTCGTGGTCGGCGTCAACTCGGACCGGTCCGTGCGCGCTAACAAAGGTCCCAGCCGGCCCGTGATTGCCGAGCACGAACGCGCCGAAATCCTCGCCGCGCTGGCCTGCGTCGATGCGGTCGCCGTGTTCGACGACGAGACACCGGCGGCGATCATCGCCAGGTTGCAGCCCGACGTGCTCGTGAAGGGCGCCGACTGGGCCGCGGACGCCATCATCGGGCGGGACACCGTCGAGGCGCGCGGAGGACGGGTGGTCCGCATGCCCATCGAGGCGGGCTGGTCCACATCGGCGATCATCAGGAAGTTGACGGACTGATCGATTGACGGATTGACGAATTGCTCCAACAGACATCCTCGCTCGCGCTTCGCGCGCTGCTGAAGTCCGCGGCCGCCCGGGCCGGCCTCGACAAGTCCGCGCCGACGATTGCCGGTCTGTCCGCCCCCGGCGTGGCGTACCACGCGTCCGCGCTGTCGCAGGAAGGCCCCGTCGTCCTGGTCGTGCCGACCGACGCCCTGGTCGAACAGATGACCGCCGACGCCCGGTTCTTCGCCGCGGAACTGCAGGGCCTGAACGTCGCGGCGGTCGATCGCGCGGTGCTTCCGTTTCCGTCGCAGGAAGTCGATCCCTATCGCGGGCTGGCGCCCCACCTGGCCGTGGCCTCGGCGCGCGCCCGCGCCCTTCATGGCCTCGCGGCCGGCACCGCCCGGCTCGTGATCGCGTCCGCCGGTTCCCTGCTGCCGCGGCTGTCGTCGCCCCAGCGGCTCCGGGAGGCGGGCATCACGATCTCCATCGGCGACGAGATCGCGCCCCACGATCTGCGCGACCGGCTCGTTTTGGCGGGCTTCTCGCCCGAGGATCCGGTGGACGAGCACGGTGAATTCTGCGTCCGGGGCGGCGTGCTGGACTTCTATCCGGCCAACGAGGCGCAACCCATCCGGCTCGAGTTTGTGGGTGACATCGTCGAGTCCATCCGCCGGTACGACGCCTCCACGCAGCGATCACTCGAGGCGCTCGATCGCGTGCTGGTCAGTCCGCAGCGCGAGCTCCTCCCGGATGTTTTTGCCCCTGACGATCCGGAGGCGTTCGATCGCACCGCGACGGTCATCGACTACTTCCGCGCGTCGGGCGCGACCCTGGTCGCCTTCGAACCTGACGACGTCAGGGAGCAGGCGCTGAAGCTCGAAACGCAGTGGCGCGCGAGCGCGCACGACTTCATCCAGCGCGGCCGCGCCGTGCCCGAGTACACGGCGATCGCCATCGACCGGGCCGACCTCGACGCCGGGCTCGGCCGCGCCCGCCGCGTGACCGAACTCGCGCTCGAAGGCGAGGGCGCGTCGGGGACCCGTCACGTGCCCTGCGTTCCCGCGATCGCGTACCACGGGCGCATCGGCGACTGGGTCAACGAGATCAGGGCGGCCCGGGAACAGGGCGATGACGTGCTCTTTGTCGCCGCCTCGCCCGGACGTGCCGAGCGGACGATTGAACTCCTGGCCGACTATGACGTTCGGGCGCGATTGGTCTCGGAAGCCGACGATCTCGGCCGCGCCGCCGTGCTCGTGGCGATCGGGAATCTGTCGCGTGGATTCCGCCTCCGCGACGCCGCGCTCACGGTCTTCGCCGAGACCGACCTCTTTGAGGAGGAGTTCCGGTCGTCGTCCGAGCGGCGCAAGTCCGCCACGCGGACGTTTCTCTCGGACTTCCGGGATCTCAAGGTCGGAGACCTGGTCGTACACGTCGACAACGGCATCGGCCGGTTCGTCGGCCTGAAAAAGCTCGCGGCCGGCCAGGGCGTGGCGGAGCAGGAGTTCATGGAACTCCGCTACTCCGGCGAAGACAAGCTGTTCGTCCCGCTCGAGCGGCTGGATCTGGTCCAGAAGTACACGGGCGGCGCCGCGCCTGCGCTGGACAAACTCGGCGGCACCACCTGGGAGAAAGCCAAGACGCGCGTCAAGAAAGCGATGCGTGACATGGCGGAGGAGCTGCTCAAGCTGTACGCGGCTCGGAAGGCCGTCACCGGACACGCGTTCGCGCCCGACTCGCACTGGCAGCAGGAGTTCGGCGACGCGTTCCAGTACGACCTTACGCCCGACCAGCAAACGGCAATTGCGGACATCACGCGCGATCTCGAATCCTCGACGCCCATGGATCGGCTGCTCTGTGGCGACGTCGGCTACGGCAAGACGGAGGTCGCCATGCGCGCGGCCTTCAAGGTCGTCATGGACGGCAAGCAGGTGGCGTTTCTCGCGCCGACGACCGTGCTGGCGTTCCAGCACCTGAGGACGATTCAGTCACGGTTCGCGGGCTTCCCCGTGCGAGCGGACATGATCAGCCGTTTCCGCACGAGGGCCGAGCAGAAGGTGATTCTCGAGCAGCTCGCCAGCGGTCATCTTGACATCGTCGTGGGCACGCACCGCCTGCTGTCGAAGGACGTTTCGTTCCGCGACCTCGGATTGCTCGTCGTGGACGAGGAGCAGCGCTTTGGCGTGACGCACAAGGAACGCATCAAGCAGATGCGGAAGAAGGTGGACGTCCTGACAATGACGGCGACGCCCATTCCACGAACGCTCAACATGTCGCTGGCAGGCATCCGCGACATGTCGGTCATCGAAACGCCTCCGCGCGATCGGCTGTCCATTCAGACCCACGTCGTCAGGTTCGACGCCGACGTCATCGGCCGGGCGATTCGCACCGAGCTCGAGCGCGGCGGTCAGGTGTTCTTCGTCCATAACCGCGTCGAGTCGATCTTCTCGGTTGCCAACCTCGTCGGGCGCCTCGTGCCCGAGGCGAAACTGGCGATCGGTCACGGCCAGATGGGCGAGGACGAACTCGAGAAGGTGATGCTGGGTTTCGTCGCGCACAAGTTCGACGTCCTCATCGCGACGACCATCGTCGAGAACGGCCTCGACATTCCGAATGCGAACACGATCATCGTCAACCGGGCCGACCGCTACGGTCTCGCGCAGCTGTATCAGTTGCGCGGGCGGGTCGGCCGGTCGGATCGGCGCGCGTACGCGTACCTGATGATTCCACCCGAGCAGACCCTGTCGCCGGTCGCGCGGCGTCGGCTGGCGGCCATCCGCGAGTTCAGCGACCTCGGCAGCGGCTTCCGAATCGCGGCGCTCGATCTTGAAATCCGCGGCGCGGGCAACCTGCTGGGCGGCGAGCAGAGCGGGCACATCGAGGCCGTGGGCTTCGACATGTACGTGAAGCTGCTCGAAGACACCATCCGTGAGTTGAAGGGCGAGGACCTCGAGGACGAGCGGCGGGCGGCCGTGAATCTCCGGCTGAATCTGCGGATCGGCGAGGAGTACATCCCTGACATGAACCAGCGGCTGTCGGCGTACCGCCGGCTGGCGAACGCGCGATCGCTCGAAGCGGTCGATCAGATCGTCGGGGAGCTCAAGGATCGATACGGCACGCCGCCTGCACCGGTCCTGAACATGGCCGAGTACTCGCGGGTGCGTCTGGTCTCGGACAAGCTGGGCCTCGAGACCGTTGATCGCGAGGGTCAGACTGTCGTGCTCAAGTTCAGGCAGGACGCCCGGCTCGATCCCGCGATGGTGCTGAAGCTCGTACAGACGCGGGGCGATTTGACGCTCCTGCCGCCAGCGGTCCTGAGGCTGGATCTCGAGGCATCCCGGCTCCGACCGGCCGGCTCCCTCCCGCCGTCAGGGAAGCCTGGCGGCGCGCGGCTCATCCGACCGGCGGCCCCGACACCGCCGGCCGAAGTCCGGCGGCCGGAGTCCCATCCCATACCGAACGGGCCATCCGGCGGTTCGGGCTCCTGGTGGACGGCCCGGGCGTCGGCGGGCGTCGCGCCCGGATTCACCAAGGACGAGATTCTGGCCGTCGATCCGCTCGATCCTTCGCGGCCTGGCGGCCTGTTCGAGCGGCTGAACGACGTCCTCGGCCAGTTGAGCCAGAGTTTGACGGCCACGTAGGGTCGCCCTTCGGGGGCCGCCGGAGCCGGGCCTCGGGGCCCGGCCTCGGAACCGCGCGGTGTAAAATGTTGATTCCGAGTCACTTATGAAGCGAGCTCACTCATTCTTCGTCGCCGTCGCACTCCTGACGCTCGTCGCTCCCGCGCTCGAGGCGCAGACTCCTGCACAGGCGCCCGCGGGCCCACCCTCACAACCGTCGAGCCTCATTCTCGAAAAAATCATCGTCAAGGTGAACGGCGAGATCTTCACCCAGACGGAACTGGAGCGCATCCAGATCGAGACACTGCAGCGGGATCAGAACACGCAGGTCAATTCGCCGCGCGACCTCGTCACGGATGCCGGGCTCGTCAAGGCGCTCGGCGAGATCACGCCGACCATCCTGGCCGAGAAGATCGACGAACTGCTGATCGTCCAGTACGGCCGCGAGATGGGCGTGAAGTTCACGGAAGAGAACTTCAAGTTCGCCATCGAGAACGTCAAGAAGAACAACAAGCTCGACGACAAACAGCTGCTCGTGGCGCTGAAGGAAGCCGGCATGACGATGGACACGCTGCGAACGAATTTCGAGCGCGTGTACATGACCGAGCAGGTGGAGCGACGGGAAATCATGAAGAACCTGACGCTCACCGAAGAGGAGGCGCGTCAGCACTTCAAGGCGCATCCGGAACAGTTCATGAAGCCGCCGACCGTGACGCTGCGCGAGATCCTGGTCTCGATTCCGACGGAGACCGTGAGCGGGCAGGCGACGATCAATGTGGCGAAGGACGAGGCGGCGAGGGCGAAGATCGACGGCGTCCGCGCCCGCGCTCTCAAGGGAGAGGACTTTGCTGCGCTCGTGGCCGAGGCGTCGGAGAGCGGCACGAAGGCCAACGGCGGCCTCATCGGTCCGATGCTGGTCGACGAACTCACGCCTGCCGTCGGCGCCGCGGTGGCCACGCTGAAGGCAGGCGAGGTGACCGACGTGCTTCGCCTGGGCAACGGCTATCGCATCTTCAAACTCGAGGCGCGCACGGCCGCAGAAGTCGAGCCGTTCGAAAAAGTCCGGAACGAGATCTCGCAGCGCATCTACGAGGCGCGGCTGGGCTCGGAACGGGAAAAATTCCTCTCGAAGCTGCGGACGCAGGCGCTGATTGAGTGGAAGGACGACTCGTACAAGAAGATGTTCGAGGCCGCGCAGGCCAAGCGCGCCAAGACCGGCCTGTGATCAAGATCGGCAACGTCGAGATCGAGCATCCCGTCGCGCTGGCCCCCATGGCCGGCATGACGGACACGGCGTTCCGCCGCCTGGTGAAGCGCCACGGCGGCTGCGGGCTGGTCGTCACGGAGATGGTCAGCTCCGAGGGGCTCGTGCGCGGCATCGACCGCACGCTCGAGTACGCCGAGTACACCGAGGAAGAGCGGCCGGTCTCGATCCAGATCTTCGGCGGCGAGCCCGCCAAGATGGCGGAAGCCGCCC
>CAZJTG010000188.1:0-7779 GCA_964548865.1 uncultured Solibacteraceae bacterium | reverse complement strand
ATCACGAGGTCCTTGAGGATCTTGTTGAGCGCGTGGCCGATGTGGATCTGGCCATTTGCGTAGGGCGGGCCGTCGTGCATGACAAAGCGCGGCGCGCCCCGGCGGGCCGCGCGTATCGCGGCGTACAAGCCGGCGGCCTCCCACCGGGCGATGGTGGCCGGTTCGGTGACCGGCAGGCTCGCCTTCATCGGGAAGTCGGTCCGCGGCAGATTGAGGGTGTCTTTCCAGTCGCTCATGAGGACAACACGAACCCTCATTCTATAATTGGCCCGGTGCCCCGCACCGCAGCCGTCTTCTTTGACGTCGATTTCACCCTCATCCATCCCGGTCCCCGTTTCCTGGGCGTGGGCTATCAGGAGAGTTGCGCCCGGTATGGCGTCAAAATTGACGCGGCGCTCTTTGAGCGCGCCGTGGCCGGCTCGCATGGCCTGCTCGACTCGGAAGATCTCCTCTACGACGACGCCGTCTTCGTGCGATACACCGAGCGCATCATCGAACTGATGGGCGGCAGCGGGCCGGCGGTCGCGGCGGTGGCCAGGGAGATCTATGAGGACTGGGCCGAACACCGGCACTTCGAGCTCTACGACGACGTGGAGGAGACGCTGCGCGACCTCCGGGTTCGCGGGTTCCGACTGGGTCTGATTTCCAATTCCCACCGGCCTTTGCAGTCATTCGAATCCCATTTCGGTCTCGACGGGCTCATCGACGTGAAGGTTTCGTCGTTCGACCACGGCTTCATGAAACCGCACCCGAGCATTTTCGAGACCGCCCTCCGCGAGATAGGTGTGGCGGCGGGGGAGGCGGCGATGGTGGGCGACAGCCTGGCGCACGACGTGGCGGGCGCGACCCAGGTCGGTATGAAGGGCATCCTGATCTCCCGACACGGTGCTCCCGCCGCTTCGGCCGGCGTTCCCGTCATCCGGTCGCTCGGAGAACTGCCGCCGCTGCTGGTGACCATATGACGGGAGCGGCCGCCCTCATCAGGGATCTCGGAACGCTCGAAGAGTGCCGTGCGGTGGTGGCCCTGCAGGAAGAGGTGTGGGGCAGCGATGGCGAGACCGTGCCGGCGTCCGTGCTGCTCGTGTCGGCCAAGCGCGGCGGCATCCTGCTGGGGGCGTACGTGGGTGAGGCCCGTGAGCTGGCCGGGTTCGTCTGGTCGATGCCCGGCGTGCGCGACGGCGCTCGCACGCACTGGTCGCACATGCTGGGTGTGCGGCCGTCATGCCGGACGCAGCGGCTGGGCGAGCGGCTGAAGTGGGCGCAGCGGGAACGAGCCCTCGCACAGGGCGCAGAGGTCGTTGAGTGGACGTTCGATCCACTCCAGGCGCCGAACGCGCACTTCAATCTCCAGGTCCTCGGCGGGGTCGGCGCAAGCTATGGCATCGACGTCTACGGTGCGCTGTCCGGGCTGTTGCACCGCGGAACGCCGACGGACCGGCTGATTGTCGAATGGCGGATCTCGGCGCCTCACGTCGTCCGGCGACTCGAGGCGCGGCAACGATCGGCTTCAGCCATGCTCGGCGCAAAAAGCGCCGAGGTTCTTGACGCATCCCCGGCCGTCGCGACGATCGAACGCGATGGATGGATCCAGGTGAGTGCGGTCGCGCCCGGCCTCACGGGCCGGCGGATACTGCTGCCGATTCCGCCTCGGTTTCTCGAGATGCAGCAGCAGGCCACGGACGTGGCCCTCGAGTGGCGTCTGGCTGTGCGCGAAGTGATGGCGGACGCGCTCGGCCGCGGCTATCGCGCCGTGGACTTTCTGCTCGACCGTGAACGCGGCGGGGGGACGTACGTGTTGGCTCGCGCCTCAGACGCACACCAAGATCACCAAGGGAGCGAAGATCACTGAGTTTGGGTTTTGAAGAATATTGCTCGGTGGTCTCTTCTGTGCCCTTGGTGATCTCTGTGTGTGTTTGAGGCCCTAGCCAGGCGGCCAGCTCATTCTGCGCCCGCCGAGCACGTGCAGGTGCAGGTGGAACACCGTTTGACCCGCGTCGGCGTTGCAGTTGAAGACCGTCCTGAACCCGCCCGACGAGAACCCCCGCTCTGACGCAATCGCGGACGCGAGTCGCACCATCGAGCCGACCAGCTGATCGTGCTCGGCCAGGACGTCGTTGAGGGTTGAAATGTGCTCCCGCGGCACGATGAGGACGTGCATCGGCGCCTGCGGGTGAATGTCCTCGAAGGCGATCAGGCGGTCGTCTTCGTGGACCTTCCTGGCAGGAACCTCGCCGCTGACGATGCGGCAAAACAGGCAACTGGACATGCCGCCATTATCGGTCAGCCTCGCCGGTGGGCGACGACCACGCGGGGAATGCCCTGAAGGTCGGGCCGGATGCCGTCGAGCTCGAGGCCCGCGTGCGTCACGACGTCAGACACGATCCCGGCCTGGCCGGCGCCGATCTCCATGACGAGCGATCCGCCGGCGGCGAGCGCCCGCGCGGCAGCCGGCACGAGCGCCCGGATGACATCGAGACCGTCGTCCCCAGCAAAGAGGGCCGCGGCCGGTTCGAAGTCCCGAACGTCCCGGGAGAGCAATTGCCGGTCCCGCTCCGGGACGTACGGCGGATTCGTCACGATGAGCTGGGCCGGCGGGAGCCCCGGAGGAAGAAACGCCGAGGCGTGGACGCGCTCGAATCGCACGTGGCCGGCTCCGAGCCGCATGGCGTTCCCGCGCGCGATGTCGAGCGCATCGCCAGAGATATCCGTGGCCACGACGTGCGATCCCGGCAGTTCCAGCGCCAGCGAGATGGCGATGCACCCGCTGCCGGTGCCCACATCCACAATGCACCCTGGGGCCGTGGAAGCACGCGCGATCTCGATCGCCGCCTGGATCAGTCCTTCCGTCTCCGGCCTTGGAATGAGCGTGGCCGCATCGACCCGGAAGCGCCGTCCGTAGAACTCACGAACGCCCGTGATGTACGCCACCGGCTCGTGCTTCGCGCGGCGGGCGACGAGCGTGTCGACCTCGTCGCCGAATCCGTCAGGCGCGCGTTCGCGGGCCCGCGCCGTCCAATCCGCCAGCGACCAGCCGAGGGCAAAGCGGGCGAGCACGCCGGCATCGCGCCGCGCGTCCTCCGGCGAAAAGCCAGCAGCGACGAGCGAGGCCGCGGCGCGGGCGACGCACTCGTGCACCGTCACGGCGCTCACGCCTCGACGCTGTCGGATTCGGTCGCCTGCTTGAGTTTGTCGGATTCGACCCGCGCCTGGGCCTGGGCGATGAGCTCGTCCAGGTCGCCTTCCAGGGCGCGATCCAGCTGGTGCATCGTGAAGTTGATGCGATGGTCGGTGATCCGGTTCTCCTTGAAGTTGTACGTCCGGATCTTCTCGGAGCGCTCCCCGGTGCCGACCTGCCCGCGCCGTTCCTTGGCGATGGCGTCCTGTTGCTTCCGAAGTTCCATTTCATAGAGCCGCGACCGGAGCACCTTCATCGCCTTGGCGCGGTTCTTGATTTGCGACTTCTCGTCCTGCTGCGACACCACGGTGCCGGTGGGCAGGTGAGTCACACGCACGGCCGAGTACGTCGTGTTCACGCTCTGTCCGCCGGGTCCGCTTGAACAGAACGTATCGACGCGCAGGTCCTTCGGGTCGATCTGGATGTCGACTTCCTCGGCCTCGGGCAGCACGGCGACGGTTGACGTGGATGTGTGGATGCGTCCGCTGGCTTCCGTCACGGGCACGCGCTGGACGCGATGAACGCCGCTCTCGTGCTTCATCTGGCGGTACACGCCCTTGCCCTCGATGGACGCGATGACTTCCTTCACGCCGCCGACGCCGTTCTCGCTGAGGTTCATGACGTCGACTTTCCAGCCATTCCGTTCGGCATAGCGCGAGTACATACGGAACAGGTCGCTCGCAAAGAGCGCGGCCTCGTCGCCGCCCGTGCCGGCGCGGATCTCGAGGACGACATTGCGGTTGTCATTCGGGTCCTTCGGGACGAGCAGAGCCTTGATCTGGTCGAGGAGCGACGCCAGCTCGCGTTGCAGCCGTTCGATTTCGTCCTCGGCCAGCGCGGTCATCTCCGGGTCCCCCCCGGCCGCCACTTCGCGTGCCTGCGCCAGTTCGTCGGCGAGCAGCGCGTGCCGGCGGTGCGCCTCGACCAGCGGCTCGATGTCGGCGAGCTCCTTGGTCAGCGTCCGATACGTCTGCGGGTTGGCCTGGACGGCAGGATCGCTCACGCGCTCGGTCAGTTCCTCGTACCGCGCCGCGACGACCTTCAATTTTTCGTGGACCTGAGGAGTCATTCACACTGCCCGTCGTAACCCGTCGTTACCTGTCGTCACCCGTCGTTACCTGTCGTCACCTGTCGTTACCTGTCGTCACCCGTCGTCACCCGTCGTTACCTGTCGTCACCTGTCGTCACCCGCCCGACACCGGCGGAAGAAACGCAATGACGTCGCCGTCCCGTACCGTCGCCGTCATGCGCGCGAAATCCTCGTTCCGGGCGCAGGACACTGATGCGGCCAGTTCCGCGATCGCCGGGTACGCCGTCGCCGACTGACGCCAGACGTCGGCAATCGTCGCGCCGGCCTCGACGTCGCACGGCCACTCCTGCCGGCCCGCAAGCTCGCGAAGCCGGGCGAACACCTGCACGGTCACGCGCATGCCACCTCGCGCGCGCGGGCTTTCGCCGACTCGTCGTCCACGTCGGCCAGGGCGCCCTCGACCCAGGCGTCACCATCGGCGAAATATTCGTGCTTCCATACGGGCACCACCTGCTTCACCCGCTCGATCGCGTAGCGGCAAGCGCGGAACGCCTCGTCGCGATGCGCGGCGACGGCGACGATCGCGACGCTGGCCTCGCCAATCTGAAGTCGTCCCACCCGATGGTGGATGCCGACGCTGGCCGACGGCCAGGCCGCGCGGAGCTCGGCGTCAATCCGGCGGAACGCCTTCATGGCCAGCGGCTCGAAGGCTTCGTACTCGAGGAATCGTACCGCACGCTCCTTGTGCGTCGCGCGCACGACGCCGACAAACGTCGCAATCGCTCCGCACCCCTCGCCCTCGTGGCGGGCCTCCTCTTCGAGGACCGCCGCCAACCGCTCCACGGAGAGCGGTCCGGGCGTGACCAGGAACTTCGGCAGGGACATCGAACGATTATAAGGTTCCTTCGCCGGGGAAGTGCTGGAGCGGGCCGTGGCCGCGGCCGAGTCCGGGCGCCTGCGCGATCGCCCGGGTCACGTAGTCCTTGGCGGCGCGGACCGCCGCTTCAAGATCGTCGCCTCGCGCCAGCCTTGCGGCGATGGCCGCCGAGAGCGTGCAGCCCGTGCCGTGGGTATGGCGGCTCTCGATGCGCTCGCGTGACAGTTCGATGCGCCGCCCCTTCCAGTGGAGCACGTCGGTCGCCGGACCAGACAGGTGGCCGCCCTTCGCCAGCACGGCGCGCGCGCCCCGGTCGGCGAGCTGGGCGGCCGCCCGATCGAGATCGCGAGCGTCGCGAATCGTCAGGCCCGTCATCGCCTCGAGCTCGGGCACGTTCGGTGTGACGACGGCGGCCAGGGGTAGAAGCTCGGTCAAGAGGGCCTCCACGGCGTCATCGTCCAGCAGCCGTGCGCGGCTCTTGGCGACCATCACCGTGTCGAGCACGATGTTCGGCAGGCGGTGCCGGCGGAGCGCGTCGGCAACGATCGCAATGATGCCGGCGTTTGCCAGCATGCCGATCTTGGTGGCCGAGGGCGGAATGTCCGCCGCAACCGCGTCGATCTGTGCGGCCACCAGCGCGGGGCTCATCGGCGCGATCATCGACACGCCGAGCGTGTTCTGCGCGGTCACGGCCGTGATCGCCGACGTGCCGTAGACGGCATGCGCCGCGAACGTCTTCAGGTCGGCCTGAATTCCGGCGCCGCCCCCGGAGTCGCTGCCCGCGATTGTCAGAGCTGTCGGCGTTTCGTTAGAATCCCGCATGATGATCGCCAACGCTTCCTCAGGATCCCTGCTCGTGCACTCGCTCGGCAACGCCGCGACTCGCGTGCCGGTGCGCGCCGCCGCGGTGGGCTTGGCCGTGGTGGTGACCGCCGCCGCCGCCCAGTTTACGATGCCCGTCCCCGGGACGACGGTGCCGTTCGTGCTGACGCCGTTCGCGGTCATGCTCGTGGGCGCGGCGCTCGGCTCGCGGCTCGGCTTCCTCAGTCAGGTGCTGTATCTCGCCGCAGGCGCCGCGGGCCTCCCCGTGTTCGCCCCGTCCATCCTGCTGCCGCCGGGCGCGGGGCGATTGATCGGCCCCACGGGCGGCTATCTGCTGGCGTATCCGGTGGCGGCGTTCGTGACCGGCTGGCTCGCCGAGCGCGGCTGGGACCGCCGTTACCTTACGTCACTCGCGAGCATGCTCGCCGGACTCTCGATCATCTTCATGGGCGGCGTCTCGTGGTTGTCGATGATGCCGGGACAGACGCTGGGGACGGCAATCGCCGGCGGCTTCCTCGCGCACGTCGGTCTCGATCTCGTGAAGGCGGCGGTGGCGGCAAAAGTGCTGCCGCTCGCCTGGAAGGTCTATTTTCCGAACACCAGCAAGTACTGATATTTCAGGTACGTCTCGTGGCGGAGGAGTTTCAGTCCTGCCGCCGCCGCGTGTGTCTTGATGGTCTCGGGGCTGATCCGATCCTCGACATCGGGTCCCGGTCCGCCGGCCCCGTCCAGTTTGAAATCCACGATCCCGAGTTTGCCGCCAGGCGCGAGTGAGGCGGCAATCCGCTGGAGCACCACGATCGGTTCCGGAATCTGCGGGTAGGTGTCCACCATCAGGACGGCGTTCAGGCCTGGCGGGAGCTGTGGATCCGCGGCGGTGCCGAGAATCGGCTCGACATTCGTGAGTCCTTCGCGCGCCACGCGACGCCGGATGGATTCGATCATCCGCGGCTGGATGTCTTCGGCATAGACGCGACCGTTCGGGCCAACACGGTTGGCCAGTCGAATCGTGAACCAGCCGCCGCCGGCCCCGATGTCTGCCACGCGGGCGCCGTCATAAATGCCGAGCGAGTCCATGACCTTCTGCGGCTGCTGCCAGTCCTCGCGCCCGGCCGCTTCGAGCAGCCCCAGCTGCTCAGGTGGGAACAGACGGGCGTGGACCTCGCGCTGCTGGGCCCGCGCTGACCGGACCGCAACGCCAGCCACCAGGGCGACCGCGACCAAGAGACAGGTGATGGCGATCGGTCTCATCTTCATCGTCAGCCTCATCGCCCGAGCCTCTCCAGCAGGCGGCCCAGCACGGCCGTGAAATCCGCCGCTGGATCGTCGAGGTGGTAGTGGATGACTTCGCGGCCGTTGGCCACGAGCGCCTCGAAGTCGCCGAGCGCCTGCGCGAGCTTCAACGTGCTGAAGGTGTACGGCAGACCCGGCACGGCCGTCTCCGTCGCATCGGCCGCTGTCAGCAGTACGAAGACGCCGCTGTTCGGCCCGCCCTTGTGGAACTGTCCGGTCGAATGCAGGTAGCGCGGTCCCAGCCCGTGCGTCGTGGCCAGGCCCGTCCGGCGCCGGATGCCGTCGCGCAGCCGTGCGACAAGAGCGGCGCGGCGGTCGTCGGCCGGCAGGTAGTCGAGCAGCGCGAGATAGCGCTGGCGGGGCGTCGCCGGCTGCCAGGTAGGCCGGAACTCGCGGCGGGAGTAACCGTCGCCGCGCTCGAACGGCGGGTCGTAGTGGAACGACCCGTGCGCCTGCTTCAGATCGAGCTGCGCCTGCGTCCGCGCTTTCGCTTCGCGGACGTTCGGCTCGTCGAACGGATTCATCGCGAGCGCCGCGCCGGCGACCGCGGGAGCAAATTCCCAGCGGGACAGCACCGCGCCG
>CAZJTG010000187.1:4923-7835 GCA_964548865.1 uncultured Solibacteraceae bacterium | reverse complement strand
CCAGGAACTGCATCGCGAGGGCTCGACCATCTGCATGGTCACGCACGACCCCCGTTACGCGAAGCACGCGGAGCGATCGATTCACTTGTTCGACGGACGGGTGGTCGAAGAGGACGCGACGCACGCGCACGTGAAAGACCTCGAGGAATCAGGCTTTCGCGTCAATCAGTAGCCTGACGTCCCGGAGGCACCCGAGCCGCCTGCACTCACGATCTTGACGCCGCCGCCCGCGGCCTTGACGCCCATGTCCGGACCGACAATCCGCCGCATGAGGGCCACGTCCGCCACGGTGGCGCCGCTCGGTCCGAAGCCCGTGGACGTCTTCACGAAGTCCGCGCCCGCCGCCTTGGCGAGCGAACAGGCCGAGATTTTCTCCTCGTCCGTGAGGTACGCGGCTTCGATGATCACCTTGCTCAGCACGCCCGCCGCGCGGCACGGCCCGGTAACGGCCTCGATGTCCTTTTTGACCATGTCCACCTCGCGCGCGCCGTCGAAGATAGCCCGGTGCGTCTCGAAGTGCTTGACGTCGGCGACGGAGGCACCCAGCGGAAAGCCCACCACGGTGCAGACGCCGACCGTGGTGCCGCGCAGCCGCGACGCGCAGGTGAGCACCCAGGCAGGATTCACGCAGACCGTCGCAAAGCCGTGTTCGGCGGCCTCCTTGCAGAGTTGCTCGATCTCCTGCCGTGTGGCGTCTGCCTTCAGCAACGTGTGATCGATTAACCCCGCGACGTCGCCCGAAGCGCCCGGGGTCGCGTGAAACCCCAGCCTCGCCGCGCCCGCATCGACGACGGACCGCAACCGCGTCGGGCAGCAGTCGTCCGCGACCGCATGACACGCGCACCGCGCCACGGGCCGGCGGCTTGCCGCCATCACTTCCTCGGCGACGACCGCGATGAGCTTCGCGAGGTCCAGCGACCGCGTGTCCATCAGAACGACTCCTCCATCCGCCGGATCTTGAGAAGCCTGCGCAGGTAGCGGGCTTCGAGCATCGGCGTCGAGAGCCACGTGTCCACGATGTCGCGCGCGTCGGCCGGCTGCAGCAACGTGGCGCCCAGCGCCAGGACGTTCGCGCCGTTGTGCTCCCGCGAGTACCGCGCCAGCGTCGGCGTGGTGCACATGGCCGCGCGAACGCCTCGGACCTTGTTCGCCGCGATCGCCGATCCCAGGCCCGCGCCGTCGATCACGATGCCCGCATCAGCCTCGCCGCGCACGACGGCCTTTCCCACGGCGGCCGCCACGTCGGGATAGTCAACGGCTTCGGGCGACGTCGCCCCCACGGCCACGACAGCTTTGCCCTGCTTCCGCAAGTGATCGACGAGCGCCTCCCGGAGCGCGAGGCCGGTGTGGTCGCAGCCGATGATGACGCGCTTCACGACGGCAACCGGCGCCAGGTCGGGCGGCAGCGCCGGATCGACGGCGCCCGCCGCCACCACCGTCACCCGCCTCTCGCGCAGCGTGTCCTGGGCAAGCGGCGTCACGTGCCCGCCTTTCTCGAGTTCGACCGTCGTGCCGGGCTCGATCCGCCTGGCCTCCGCCTCGTCAATCAGTGCAAACCTGCGGGCCGGCACGGCTCAGTCCTCCATGCCGGAGATCACCGCGATATGCGGCAGATTCCGGTACTGCTCATCGAAGTCCAGGCCGTAGCCCACGACGAACTGGTCCTCGATCGTAAAGCCCACGTGTTCCACTTTCACGTCCACTTTCCTGCGAGAGGGCTTGCTCAGCAGGCACACCGTTCTCAGCGACCTCGGGTCGCGGGCCCGGAGGATCTCCTGCAGGTAGGTCAGCGTCAGGCCAGTGTCCACGATGTCTTCGACAATCACCACGTCGCGGCCCTCGAGCCCGGTGTCGACGTCCTTGAGAAGCCGCACTTCACCGGACGAATGCGTGCGACCGCCATAGCTCGACACGGCGATAAAATCGCACGTCACCGGACCCGGCATCGCCCGCATGAGATCGGCCAGAAACATGAACGCACCCTTGAGGACCGCCACGAAATGAATGGGGGCATCCGGCGGCGAGGCCGAGGCGGTCCGGATCTCCCTTGCCAGTTCGGCGACGCGCGTCTGAATCGCGGCCTGATCGATGAGAATGACTTCACGTCCTTCCGTCACGGCCGGTCCCCCTTGCGTGTGGCGACCGACGCCCGCACGCGCGCGGCCATCGCCCGCGCGTCGCCGAGCACGCGGTCCCGCGCGAGCGTGCGCACGGCGCCGTTCCTCATGAGAATGCGGCCCGCGACGACCGTCGTCCTCACGTCCGCGCCGCGCGCCACATAGACCAGGTGCGACACGGCGTCGAACATCGGCGTCTGGCGCGCGCCGTCAACGTCGACCGTGATGACATCCCCCTGCCTGCCGGCTTCGAGGCTGCCGAGGCGATCGCCCATCCCGATGGCCTCGGCGCCGCGGCGGGTCGCCAGTGCGAGCGCTTCGCGCGCGGGCAGCGCCTGCGGGTTCCCGGACGAGATCTTGTGCAGCAGTGCCGCCGTACGCATCGCCTCGAACATGTCGAGATCGTTGTTGCTGGCCGCGCCGTCCGTGCCCAGCCCCGCCCGGAGGCCCCGCGACATCCACGCCGGTACGGCCGCAACGCCGCTCGCGAGTTTCATGTTGCTTTCGGGATTGTGCGCCAGCCCCACGCCCCGCTGCCCGATGATCTGCATGTCGGCGTCGTCCAGATGCACCGCGTGCGCAGCGATCGAGCGTCCGTTCCAGACGCCGAGGGACTCGAGATACGCCGCCGGCGACTTTCCTCCCTGCTCGCCTGCGACGATCTTTACTTCGTCTTTCGTCTCCGCGAGATGGATGAGCAGCGGCATTCCATGCTTGTTGGCCAGCGCGCGCGCCGCCTGCAGCGTCGAGCTATCGAGCGTGTACGGGGCATGGGGTGCAATCGCCGGCGTGACC
>CAZJTG010000187.1:0-4913 GCA_964548865.1 uncultured Solibacteraceae bacterium | reverse complement strand
CCACAGGATCGTCTCGTCGGCCATCAGCCGCGTCCACTTCGTCATGAACGCCTCCGCGCGCGCCAGCGCGTCGGCCGGCGTGGGGGCATCGGCCACCGGAAACCGGATGACGCTCTGGCCGAGAATCGCGCGCAGTCCCGATTCGCGCGTCGCCAGGGCGATGTCGTCTTCGAAGTAGTACATGTCGACAAAGGTCGTCGTGCCCGACTCGATCATTTCAAGGGCCGCCAGTCGCGTTCCGACGCGGACGAACTCGGGCGAGACCGTCGCCTTCTCGGCCGGGAAGATGTACGTGGTCAGCCAGTCCATCAGGGCGAGGTCGTCCGCCAGTCCCCGGTACAGCACCATGGGCGCATGCGTATGCGCATTGATCAGGCCGGGCAGGATGATCTGGCCGCGCGCATCGATGATCTCGTCCGCGTGATACCTGTCGGCGATCTCTGCCGCCGCCCCGACCGCCGCGATCTCCGTGCCCGCGATCGCCACGGCACCGTTCTCAATCACGGTGCCGTTCGCGTCCATCGTGACGACGGTCCCACCCGTGATGATGAGCGACGCCGGCGCGCCTCGGCCGCCCGTAATCGTGACCGAGAGCACCGCCAGAATGGCCGCAAGACCCGCCATCAGCCCCAACGCGATCGACCGCATCCGTCACGATTCTAGACGCAAAGCCCCCTGCGTTCCCGGCAGAAGGTTGCGTGTATAGTTCTGGCGTGCCGGTCCATCTCGTGCAACATCCGATCGCGCAGGATGCGCTGTCGTCACTCAGGGACAGGGCGACGCCCGCGAGCGAGTTCCGGCGCCTGGCCCATCGCCTCAGCCTCCTTCTGGCCATCGAGGCGACCCGCAAGCTGCCGATGACGCTCGCGCGGCTGGAAACGCCACTCGAACCGGCTGAGGGTGAAGTCCTCAGCGCCAACGTCGTCGTCGTCCCCGTGCTCCGCGCCGGACTCGGGATGGTGGAGGCGGTCCTCACCCTGCTGCCGCACGCGCGTGTCGGTCACATCGGGCTCCAGCGGGACGAGCACACCGCAGTCGCCTCGCGGTATTACCTGCGACTGCCGGCCGACGTCTCACACGCGACGGCGCTCGTCGTGGATCCCATGCTGGCGACCGGCGGAAGCGCCCTCGCGGCGATCTCGCTGCTCGAAGAGGCCGGCGCCCGGGACATCCGGCTCGTCTGCATCGTCGCGGCACCGGAGGGCATCGCCGCCGTCGAGGCCGCCCATCCGTCCGTGCCCATCTTCACGCCGGCCATCGATCGCCAGCTGAACGCCCAGAAGTTCATCCTGCCGGGCCTGGGCGACTTCGGAGATCGCCTCTATGGCACGACCTGATCCCCCGGGCGGCACCCCGCGGACCTGGAAGACCGGGCTGACGTCCATCACGCCGAATCGGATTCTCGTTCGGGGCTATCGCCTGGACGACCTGATGGGACGGATCAACTTCGGCGAAGGCCTGTACCTGCTGTTGACCGGAGAGCTGCCGTCGCCATCTATCGGGCGGTTGATGGACGCCATGTTGGTGTCCTTCATCGATCACGGCGTCACGCCGCCGTCCACGCTCGTGGCGCGTAACGCCGCGACGACGGGCTCGTCCCTGCGCGGCGCCGTCGCCGCCGGCGTCCTCGGATTCGGCCGGTATCACGGCGGCGACGCACTGGCCTGCCGCGCCCTGCTCGACGAGGGACTCGAGCTCGTTCGCGAGGGCCAGACGATGGCCGCCGCCGCGCGCGCGGTCGCGGCCCGGCACGTCGCCAGCGGCGACATCCCTCCGCCTGGATTCGGACACCGGTACCATTCCACCGACCCGCGCGCCACGCGCCTGCTTCAGATCGCGCACGAGTTGGAGGTCGATCAGGACTACGCGCACATGCTGCGCGCCCTCGAACTCGCGCTGACGCAGGACCCGTCGCTCCGCAATCAGCCGCTGCCCATCAACGTGGACGGCGCGATCGCGGCGATTTGCGGCGACATGGGACTGCCGTCAGAGGTCGCGGATGCCCTGCTCATCATTTCGCGCGTGCCCGGCCTGGCGGCTCACGCGCTCGAGGAACAGCGACGCGAGAAGCCCATGCGCGTGATCAATCCCGCCGCGCACACCTACGACGGCCCGGCGGAACGCCCGGTACCCGGACGCCGGAAGTAGCCGTCCCCGGGATCTACTCGAACCGGAGGGCCTCGATGGGGTCGAGCGCCGCCGCTTTCCTCGCGGGGTAGAACCCGAAGAAGATGCCGACAGCCGCAGAGAAGGCGACCGACGTGAAGACCGAATCGCCTGGAATGCGTGTGGGCCACTCGTTATACACGCTCACGAATTCCGATAGACCGAAGCCGACGGCAATGCCGAGGCATCCGCCCACGAGACTGATCACGACGGCTTCCACGAGGAACTGCATCAGGACGTCACTGCCGCGAGCGCCAATCGCCAGGCGCAGGCCGCTCTCGCGTGTGCGCTCGGTGACCGACACCAGCATGATGTTCATGATGCCGATGCCTCCGACGAGCAGTGACACCGCCGCAATCCCCGCGAGGAGCGAGGTCATCGTCTGCGTCGTGGACGTTCGCGCGGCAATCAGGTCTTCCTGCGTCAGCACGCGGAAGTCGTCGTCGGTGCCCGCCTCGATCCGGTGCTCGATCCTGAGGGCCGCCGCCGCGGCCTCCGCGGCGCGGGGGACCTCGTTCGCGCTGCGGGCCGAAACCAGGATGTAGTGGAGAAACTCGCTGCCCTGGAGCCTTTTCATCACGGTCGTGTACGGCGCGAAGATCTGGTCGTCCTGGTTCTGGCCGCTGCTCGACGCGCCCTTGGGCGCCATGACGCCGAGGACTTTGAACACGTGGCTCCGTATCCGGATGTCCTCCCCCGTCGGATCCGCGTCGCCGAACAGGTTCTGCGCGACGTTCACACCGAGCGTGCACACCTTGGCCGTCGACGCGACGTCGTAGTCGGTGAAGAACGCGCCGGAACGCATGGGCCACGACTTGATGGCGACATAGTCCACGTTCACGCCGAGGACGCTCGTCCGCCAGTTGGCCGCGCCCGCGATGACCTGCTGCTGGGTCTGAATGCCCTCGGAGACGCTGGATAGCTCCGCGAGTTCGCGGAGGGCCTTCGTGTCGTTGACGGTCAGGCGGTTCGAAGTCCCCCCGGCCTGCCGTACGCCGCCCACCGTCGCCGCGCCAGGGAAGATCGTGATCATGTTCGTGCCGGCCCCGCGAACCTGATCCTCGATGGCCGCCTGCGCGCCGGAACCCAGTGCCACCATCGTAATCACGGCGGCGACGCCGATGATCATGCCGAGCATCGTGAGGCCGGTCCGCAGCGTGTTGCGGGCCAGCGCCTTGAGCGCGACGCGTACGACCATCAGAAACGACATGAGGCGGTGCGTATTCTATCTGCCGCCCGTGGCCGCCACGCTGCGCCGACGCCCGTCGAGTTCGTCGGGTCGCAGCCGCACGGACACGATGTACGGCGGCTCACCCGCGTCCCAGTGTCCGTACGTCGTCGTCACAATCGTACCGTCGGGCAGGACCTCGAGACCGGCGTACGCGGCATCCCACGCGTTGGTGTTGTCCATCAGACGAATCCGAAGCTGCCCGGGGCGTCCAGCGGTGAGGTCGTCGAACGTGCCGATCCAGGCCACCCAATCGCCCTTCGTTGGGCTGCCCGCGGCCATGTCCCTGAACGTCACGAACAGCCGACCGTCGCGCGCGTACTTCGCGACGTGCCGATCCCCCGTCAGGGCGAGCGGCAGTTCGCGCGGTGCCGACCACGTCACTCCCTCATCGGTGGACGCGATCGCGAACGAGTTTCGGGCGCGCCGATTCTCGCGCAGCAAGGCCACCAGGGTGCGCCCATCCGGCGAACGGACCACGCCGGGCTCGCACAAGTCCACATCCGGCCGTGCCGCGATCGCCACGGGCGCGGTCCACGTGAGGCCGCCATCGCGCGACCGCGTCGTGTAGACGGTGAAGTCGCCGGTGCGCGTGCCCCCGCCTTTGATGAACCGCCCGTCGTCATGGAGGAACGCGTGGGAGTCGCCACCGGCCAGCCGCTCGACCGACGCCATCGCCACGATGCCGCCGAAATCGCCAATGGGCGCGAGCGGCGTCCACGTCCGACCATCATCGACCGAGACCGCCGACCGAATCGGATAGAGACCCGAGAAAATCACGAGACGACGTCTGCCGGCACGGTCGACCAGGCGATGAATCGTCGGCGTCTCCTTCGACGTCGCCCAGTTGTCCGGCACCGGCTGGCGTTCGCTCCACGTCCGGCCGCCATCGAGGCTCCGCTTGAGCACAATGGCGCCGCCGCCGTGGCCGCGCGGGTAGACGGCCAGCATCGTGCGACCGTCCTCGAGCAGAACCGTCGTCGGATGCCCGAGGTACTGGCCGGGCTCCCGGTCCACGATGACGCGCCGTGTGGCATCGGCGGACAGGTCGAGAGTCGGGATCCCGAACGCTGGATCCTGGCGATCGGCCTGATAGGCACCTGGCGTCGCAGGCGCGACGACCGTCCCGACAAGCACGGCGAGCGCGACCAGCCTCCCAACGTCGGATACGCGCAGAGCCGTGTGTTGACCCATGGGTTCCAGCGCCTACCGCAGCCGGGGAGCCGGCCGTCCCGTCGCGGCCAGCGTCATGCCGGCGAGCACTACGAGTTCGATCGGCAAATAGGCAAGCACGTACAGGGGGATCCTCGACAGCTGCCACCATCGAAGGTCTGTGCGGGGCGCTCGCGTAAGGATGCGCCAGGCGTCTTTGATCACGAGCGGCGGAAACACGACGAGGGGCGCGGCCCAGCCGAGCGACCGCAGCGCGCGATCGAGCCGGCCGGGCTCGTCTGCGCGCGCGGCCAGCAGATGGTAGCCACGTGCCAGCCCGTACTCGAAGAACTGGGGAACGCTCGCC
>CAZJTG010000186.1:4560-7923 GCA_964548865.1 uncultured Solibacteraceae bacterium | reverse complement strand
TTGGCGGTGAGGCAGGGATTCGAACCCTGCCGGCGCTACTTGCGGGGCTGAACCCGCAACACCCGTCCTTTGGCGCCGTCGGTGACGACGTAGATGTTGCCGTCCGGCCCCTGCCGAACGTCGCGGATGCGTTCGCGCGGCACGAACTCCTTGAGCAACCGCTCTTCGCCGACGACTTTGTCCCCCTGGAGCACGAGACGATCGAGGTTGGTCGGATCGTTCCTCGTCAGACCGCCGATAAACAGACTGCCGCGCCATGCCGGGAACGCGCTGCCGGTGTAGAACATCATGCCGCTCGGGGCGATGACGGGGTCCCAGTAGTACACGGGCTGTTCGGTGCCGGCGGTCGCCGTGGCGCCCTCGAGAATCGGCTGGCCGTTGTACTCGATGCCATACGCGACGGTCGGCCAGCCGTAGTCTTTACCCCGGCGCGCGACATTCAACTCGTCGCCGCCGCGCGTGCCGTGTTCGACTTCCCACAACTCGCCGGTCGTGGGATGCAGCGCGGCGCCCTGGATGTTGCGATGGCCCGACGACCAAATCTCGGGACGCACGCCGGCCTTGCCGACGTACGGATTGTCCTTCGGGATGGAGCCGTCGGGATTGATTCGCACGATCTTGCCGAGCAGGCCGGCCAGGTCCTGGGCCTGCATCCGGCCCGCCGTGATCGATCGCTCACCCAGCGTGATGAAGAGCGTGCCGTCACGCGCGAAGACGAGCCGGCTGCCATAGTGCAGCGTCGAATTGAGTGACGGCGACTGGCGGAAGATGACCTGCACGTCTTCGACGCGCGGCGCGGCCGCGTCATCGACGAACCGTCCGCGCGCGGCCGCGGTGTGGTTGGTGCCGTCCTCCAGGCGCTCGGCGTAGCTCCAATAGATGAGGCGACTCGTCGCGAAGTTCGGATCGAGCGCGACGTCGAGCAAACCGCCCTGTCCGCGAGGGTCAACCGCCGGCAGTCCGGCGACAGGCTCCGAGAGCCTGCCATCGGCCGTCACCACGCGGAGCCGTCCCGGCTTTTCCGTGACGAGCATGCGCCGATCCGGCAGGAACGCCAGCGCCCACGGACTGACGAGTCCCTCAGCGACCGGCACGACGTCATACGCAACGCCGGATGTGACTGCCGGGGCGTCGGTCTGTCCCGGAAAGGCAGGCATCTGATTCGGCGCGTTCGCCGGACGCGGATCCACTCCGGCCTGCTGCGCACCGAGGGCGATGGTGGCCAGGCCAAGGGCGACAACGAAGGACGCAGCTCGCATGCTCATGGACCAATCCTAACGTAGGGCGGCCTGCGCACCCTACGCGCCTGGCTACGAAAGATGCCGTTCGACGGCCGAGACCTCGTGCGCCGACCCAAGGACGACACTCGTTCGCTGGTGGATGGAGGTCGGCTGCACGTCGAGGATGCGCCCGGCCGTCGTGCCCGTAATCGCGGCGCCGCCCGCCTGCTCCATGATCATGGCGATCGGGTTCGCCTCGTACATCAGCCGCAGCTTGCCTTCCGGGTTCTTCCTGGTCGGCGGGTACATGAACACCCCGCCCTTGAGGAGCGTGCGATGGACGTCCGCCACCATCGAACCGATGTAACGGCTCGAATACCCATTGTCGTGCGCCCAGTCGAGGTACCGGCTGAAGCCCTTCGGGAAGGTCTTCCGGTTGGCCTCGTTCACCGAGTAGATCTTGCCGTGTTCCGGAATCCGGATCTGGCTCTTCACCAGCACGAACGAGCCGATCGATGGATCCAGCACGAACATGTCCACACCACGACCCGTCGTGAGAACGAACACCGTGGACGACCCGTACAGCACGTAGCCCGCGGCGACCTGCCTCGAGCCGGGCTGACAAAGCGTCTCGGCCGCGCCCGGGATGGCCGGGTTGTTGCGAAGGATTGAGAAGATCGTCCCGACGCCGACGCTGACGTCGAGGTTCGACGACCCGTCGAGGGGATCGAAAATCACGCAGTATTTGCCGCCCTGGTCGCTGCTCCGGAGCAGGGTCGGCTGGTCATCTTCTTCCGAGGCCACTACCGCGAGGCTCGGCCGATTCCCGAGGCACGTCATGAGCAGGTCGTTCGCGATGACGTCGAGCTTCTGCTGCGACTCGCCGTGCACGTTGTCGGCGCCGTACTCGCCCAGCACGTCCTCGATCCGCGCCAGCCGCACTTTGTACGCGATCGCCTTGGCCGCCAGCGACAGCGCCGAGAGCAGCCACGTGAAATCGCCCGTGGATCCCGGGGCATTCGCCTCCCCCTGCAGGATGTGCGACTGGAGCGACATGATGTTGGGGCGTCCCGGGGCGCGGGGGGTGTCCGGCATGCCGGTGAAGTTATCATTCCGGCAGGGCGAGGTCGAACGATGAAATCCGTGATTGTGGTCCTGGCGGCGGTGATGGCTGTCCAGGCTCCCACGCCGGCCCCATCCCGGGCCAGCGTCCTTCGCGGCGAGTACGGCCGGTACCGCGCCAACAACGATCTCCTCCACTACCACCTGGACATCCGGATCGACCCGGACAAACGCGTCATCGGCGGCAAGAACACCATCCGGTTCAAGATGCTGCAGGACGACACCCGGATTCAGATCGACCTCTACGCCAACCTCGCGGTGGACCGCATCGTGTTCCGCCCCAGTGGCACGGCCCTCAAATACGAACGCGAGTTGAACGCCGTGTTCATCGACTTTCCGGAGACGCTCCGGAAGGATCGCGAGTACGCCATCGACTTCCATTACTCGGGTACGCCGGCGACGCAGGGACGTTTCGGCGGCTTTGCGTTTCAGAAGACGGAGGCCGGCGCCCACTGGGTCTTCACGGCCTGCGAGGGCGAGGGCTCCAGCATCTGGTGGCCGAGCAAGGACCAGTGGCGCGATGAACCGGAGGCCATGGACATCAGCATCGCGGCGCCCAGCAACCTCACCAGCGTCTCGAACGGGCGCTTCGCCGGCAGGACGGACCTGGGCGATGGGTTCACCCGCTGGGCCTGGAAGGTGCACTACCCCATCAACTCGTACAACGTGTCGGTGAACATCACCGATTACGTGCACTTCGCGGACCGGCTGGGCAACCTGACGCTCGACTACTACGTGACGCCGGCCAATCTCGAGAAGGCCAGGAAGCAGTTCGCGCAGGCGAAGCCGATGATGGAGGGCTTCCTCAAGTACTTCGGGGAGTACCCGTTCACCAAGGACGGCTACAAGCTGATCGAAGTGCCCTACACGGGTATGGAGCATCAGAGCGCCGTCACGTATGGCAATCAGTTCGCCAACGGATATCTCGGCCGCGACTGGACCGGCGTGGGCGTCAGTCCGAAGTTCGACTTCATCATCATTCACGAGAGCGCCCATGAGTGGTTCGGCAACGCGGTGTCTG
>CAZJTG010000186.1:0-4550 GCA_964548865.1 uncultured Solibacteraceae bacterium | reverse complement strand
GTTCGGCTACGACGACGCGCTGAAGTACATCAACGGCTACAGGACAAGGGTGCAGAACCGGCAGCCGATCATCACCACGCGCGGCATCCATCAGCCGCCGTCGCAGGACATGTATTTCAAGGGAGCGCTGTTCCTGCACACGCTGAGAAACGCCGTGAGCCGGCTTGATCGCGGCACACCCTCGCCGCCGAACGACGCCCGCTGGTGGCGCCTGGTCCGCGCGATCTACGACGAGTTCAAGTACAAGAACTCGATGACCGAGGACCTGGTCCGGTTCGTGAACGCCAGAACGGACCGCGACTGGACGGCGATCTTCAACCAATATCTGCGCCGCATCGCGCTGCCGGTGCTCGAGCTGCGGTTCGAGCCGGACGGCCGGACCGTGTCGTACCGATGGCAGGCGGACGAGCCGGCGTTCGACCTGCCGATCCTCGTGGGCGAGCGCGACAAGTGGCAGCAGATCCATCCGACAACCGCCTGGCAGTCGATGACGACCTCGCTCTCGAAGGAGGCGTTTGACGTCGCCACCGACCTGTTCTACGTCAACGTCCGGAGGAACTGAGGACACCATGATCCGCCGCATGACGATTGCCGCCGTCCTCGTCAGCATCGCCGGAGGCGTGCTCGCGCTGGAGCAAAGGCGCCGGTCCGTGCCGGGCCCGCCACCGCCGTCCGAGAAGCCGGCGAACTACTCTCCGCTCGGCTACAGCGATCTGCTGGCCTACGAACAGGCGTACCCGGTGCTGCCGGGCAGCGTCCAGGTCGCCGAGGCCAGCCTCACGAAGTACTGGGTCTATCAGGGCGTCGCGATCCGCGGCCAGGGCCCGGGTACGGCGAACGCCTGGATCAGCCTGGGCCCCGACACGACGTTCGTGTCCGGCAGCACGGAGGAGACGGTCTCCGGCCGTGTGTCTGCGTTGCTCGTCTCGCCGCGCTGCCAGCTCAAGGGCCGCTGCCGGCTCTGGGTTGCCACCGCGGGCGGCGGCGTCTGGCGCACCGACGACGCGATGCACGAGACCGATCCGAAGTGGCGCTGGATTGGCGCCGGCCTGCGTACCAACAGCATCGGCAGTCTGGCGCTCGATCCCACCGACAAGACCGGCAACACGATCTACGTCGGCACCGGCGAGACGAATCAGCCCAACAACTCCGGCGCCGGCACTGGCCTGTACCGCTCGACCGACGGAGGCGATCGCTGGGTGCGCATCCCGACGATGATTACCGACCCCGCGGTGCTGCCGACACCGATCGACTTCACGTCGACCCGCGGGATCAGCACGGTCGTGATCGAACCCGGCAACAGCCAGACGATCTACGTCGCCACGACCAGCGCGATGCTTGGCATGACGGGCGTGCGCGGCGGCCAGACGCAGACGACGGGCTATCCGCAACCACGGACCGGACTGTACAAGACCACGAACGGCGGCCAGACGTGGACGCTGCTCTGGACGCCGCCGCTCGATCCCGTGATGCCGGCCAACCCGAACCTCGGCGCGGGCGTCGGCGACACGATGTTCGGCGTCCGTCACGTCAAGCTCGATCCACGGAACAGCCAGATCGTGTACGCCACGGCGTGGAACAACGCCATCCATCGATCGGCGCCCTCGCTCGAAGGCGGCGACGCCGCGTTCAAGCCCGTGTTCGCGGTCGTCGGTGGCGGGCGGTTCCGCGACCTCGCGATGTTCGACCTCACCGTGAAGGGCGGCAAGACGCGGATGTACGTGTACAACGGCACGGAGTCCACGGCGCCGCAGGCGCTGTACCGGCTCGACAACGCGGACGTGCCGGCGGGTGCCCTGGTCAGCGGGTCGGGCGCATCGCTCACGAACACCGGTGCCTGGCTGAAGCTCTCCTCGGACGACACCAGCCAACCCGGACTGACCAGCCGCCGCATCTGCGGCTCGCAGTGTTTCTACGACCTTGTGGTCGCCACGCCGCCGGGCCGGCCCGACGAGGTCGTCCTCGGCGGCGTTGCGACGCCGACGTTCGGCGAGCCGACGATCCGGTCGATCGACGCGGGCGCGAGTTTCTCCGGCTTCGGCGTCGACGCCCAGAACCCGCGCAACGGCTCGCACGTCGACGTGCGGGCGGTCGTGTTCCACCCGCGCAATCCGAACGTCGCCTGGGTCGGATCCGACGGCGGCGTCGTGAGAAACGACGGCGAGTTCTCGAACATCTCCAATCAGTGCGCGAGCCTGTTCAACAACGCCGCGCAGTGCTCGACCATGCTGGCGCGCGTGCCCACGCGCCTGTTCTTCCTGAACAAGGGGCTGCACACGATGCAGTTCTACAACATCGCGCTCGACCCGCTCGCGCCCACGGTGAGGCTGATGGGCGGACTTCAGGACAACAGCACGATCTGGACCGACGGCACGACGGCGCGCGGCGTCTGGAAGACGCTGTTTCCCTTCGGCGACGGCACCTCGGCGTCGGGGTTCCATCCCACGCGCCAGGGCATCCTCTTCGCGAGCTTCCAGAGCAACCGCTTCTTCACCAACTTCCGCAACGGTGACCTGGCCTTCTGGGTTCGCACGGACGACCCGTTCTTCCGGGCCGCTGAACGCGAGAGCGTCACGCAATCGACGGGTCGGCAGTTCATCACGTTCGACACCGTGCGGAGCGACACGCAGTTCACGGCGTTTCAGCATGTCTGGCGCACGCAGAACAACGGCGGCGATCAAGGCCCGCTCGAGGCCGGCTGCCGGTCGTTCAGCCGCGGCACGACCTGTGGAGACTGGGTGCCCCTCGGCGTGTCGTACCCCTTCGCCGCGGGGACGACGCCCTCATCGGCCAGCCGGAAGCCCGGCGACCTCACAAGCGACTTCTACGGAAGCGACCGACTGGATGGGCTCGTCGTCGCGGCGGAACGCACGCCGGCGGATGCGGGCACGCTCT
The DNA here is from genome assembly GCA_964548865.1 of uncultured Solibacteraceae bacterium. Classification (GTDB taxonomy): domain Bacteria; phylum Acidobacteriota; class Vicinamibacteria; order Vicinamibacterales; family SCN-69-37; genus DASUGC01. The sequence goes on along the minus strand of CAZJTG010000186.1, from coordinate 1,655 downwards.
GGGCGGCGACCAACAAGGGGCGGCTCTTCGTGGCGAAGAACGCGGACGGCCCGGCCGCGAACGTCACGTTCGCCCGCATCGATACGCCGTCGACGCCCGGGCGCTTCGTCACGCGGATATTCGCGGATCCGTTCGATCCGAACGTCGCGTACGTCTCGTACTCAGGGTTCAACGCCATCACGCCCACGACGCCCGGGCACGTGTTTCGCGTGGTGTTCAATCCGCAGACGAACACGGCGCAGTTCTCTTCGCTGGATTTCAATCTCGGGGATCTGCCAATCAACACGATCGCGTTCGATCACATCCGCGGGGATCTCTACGCAGGCACCGACTTCGGGCCGCTCGTGCTCTTCGGCGGCACCAATCAGTGGGTGGCGGCCGGCGTGGGATTCCCGGAGGCGCTGATGGTCGACCTCGAAATCGTGCCCGACCGGCGTCTGCTCGTCGCGGCCACGCACGGACTGGGGATCTACTACCTGACGCTGCGCTAGCGTTTCTCCGTGTCTGAGTCGACAAGGCACACCGCCTCTGTGATCTCCGTGTGAAAGACAAGCGAGCGTAGACAGGATCAGAAGCGGAGGAAGACGCCGACGGTCGCCCGAGCCCGGACGGACCAGCCGCCGCTCCAGACCGACGCGTCGTCCAGACCGGGCGCGCCAAGTGTTGAACGACGGCCGGTGGACGCGTTGTTGCTGAACTGGAGATTGGGATACGTGAACGACTCGATGAATCCGGCGGGCGTGGCGGTGACCGCTGTGGGTACCGTGCTCACGTCAACTCCCGTCGTCGCCGGACCGGCCAGGACGCGGGCGTCCAGCCGGACCCCCGACCGGGGGCCAATCGCACGCTCGAGTCCCCCGCCGAAGAGGAAGAGGTACGTGGTCCGCCCACGGAAGCTGACTGTGGCTCGGTCGGTTTCATCGATCGGAACGGCACCGCCGATCTGGAACCGGTAACGGCCCTCAACGCCGGCCGTCGTCCCGTCGCCGATCGCCAGCACGAGCCCGCCTCCGGCGACCGCATAGGTGTCGAAGCCGCCCACCTGTGACATCGACGTCCTCAAGGCCACCGTCAGGGACGCATCGCGTGAACTCCCGGCCGTCGCTGTCCTGCCGGCACTGACGACCGGCGCCGTGAACGGACCGGTCGCAAGCAGCTCGCGAAACGTGGACTCGAACGACGACGCCGCCTCGCTCAGGCTCGCGAGAACGTCGTTGGACAATCCGGCGGGCTGGGCGCCAAGCTCGATTCCGATTTCGACCGACCACGGTCCGTCGAGCCTGCGCGTGAGGCGAGCGCCCGACAGGAACTGCCCGGGCCCGCCGAGTCCGCGATGAGTCAGCACCGAATCGAACGGCGTGATTCTGTTGACCAGGCCGAACTCCGCGGCGACATTGTTCAGAAACGCCGCGCCGTCGCCCATGAACCAGGTGGGCACGCTCCAGCTTGGAAAGACCGGGCTCGACGTCGCGATGGGCGCCCCCGCCGCTGGCAGCGTCTGTTGCCCGCCGCCTGTCCACCGGCCGAACGACACGCCGCCGTAGGCCTCGATCGACCAGCGGGACCCCGATGCGGCCGCCGGCGACGACTGCGCCGCCGCGGAAGACGCGATCCCGGCCACAACTCCCACGGCAAGTACAAGGCAACGCATGCGG
>CAZJTG010000185.1:0-7946 GCA_964548865.1 uncultured Solibacteraceae bacterium | reverse complement strand
CTTCTTCAAGCGGGAGAGCAAGCCGGCCGAAAAGGAAGTGCTCACGAGCCGGCTGATCGATCGACCGCTCCGCCCGCTCTTCCCGTCGGGCTGGTTCTACGAGACCCAGATCGTTGCGCTGCTGATCTCGGCCGACACCGACAACGACTCCGACGTCCTGGCGATCACCGGCGCGTCCGCGGCACTGGCGCTGTCCTCCATTCCGTTCCAGAAGACGATCGCGGGCGTTCGGGTCGGACTGGTCGACGGGCAGTACATCATCAACCCGACATTCGGCGAACGAAGGCAGAGCAAGATGGACCTGGTGGTCGCCGGCAGCGCCGACGCGATCATGATGGTGGAAGCGGGTGCGAAGCAGGCCACTGAAGAAGAGATGATCGGCGCCCTCGATGCCGCGCACGCGGCAATCAAGCAGATCGTCGCCCAGATCGACTCGCTCAAGGCCGAGTGCGGCAAGGCCAAGAAAACGGTCGTGGCGAAGGAGATCCACCACGAGTTCTACCGCGAGGTCGAGGAGAAGGTCTACGTGCCGCTCGCCGAGGCGATGCGGATCGAGGACAAGCTCGAGAATTACGCCAGCGTCGACAAGGTCCTGGCCGGGCTCGTGGCCAGCATTCCGGAGGACGAAGTCCAGCGCCGGACCGAGGCGAAGACGATTTTCAAGGACCTGAAGGAGAAGGTGCTGCGCGACGAGATTCTCGAGCGCGGCAAGCGCCTGGACGGCCGGCGCTTCGACCAGATCCGCCCGATTTGGATCGAGACCGGCGTGCTGCCCCGCGTGCACGGCTCCGCCGTGTTCACGCGCGGCGAGACGCAGGCGCTCGTCTCCGCCACGCTCGGCACCGAGGACGACGCGCAGAAGATCGAGACGGTGGAGGGCGAAACCTACCGCCGGTTCATGCTCCACTACAACTTTCCGCCGTTCTCCGTCGGCGAGGTGCAGTTCCTGCGCGGCCCGGGCCGCCGCGAAGTGGGCCACGGCGCGCTCGCCGAGCGCTCGCTCGTGCCGCTCCTCCCCACCGAGGAGGAATTCCCCTACACCGTCCGCATCGTCTCCGACATCCTCGAATCCAACGGCTCCTCGTCGATGGCGTCGGTGTGTGGCGGCGCGATGGCGCTGATGGACGCCGGCGTGCCCCTCAAGGCGCCGGTCGCCGGCGTGGCGATGGGCCTCGTGATGAACGAGCAGAACGGCAAGTGGGCCGTGCTGTCCGACATTGCGGGCGCCGAGGACCACTACGGGGACATGGATTTCAAGGTCGCGGGCACGCGGACGGGCATCACCGCGCTGCAGATGGACATCAAGGTCAGCGGGATCACGATGGACATCATGCGCAAGGCGCTCGAGCAGGCCCGCCAGGGCCGCCTCGAGATTCTCGAAAAGATGGCCGCGGCGCTCGCCGCGCCGCGCGAGCAGATCTCCTCGTTCGCGCCGCGCATCGTGACGATCCGCATCCCGACGGAGAAGATCCGCGACGTCATCGGCCCGGGCGGCAAGACCATCCGGAGCATCATCGAGAAGACGGGCGTCAAGATCGACGTCGAGGACGACGGCCGCGTGAACGTCGCGTCGGCCGACGAGGGCGCGGCGAAGAAGGCGATCGAAATGATCCAGCAGCTCACCGCGACGCCGGAACTCGACAAGAGCTACCTGGGCCGCGTGGAGCGCATCACGGACTTCGGCGCGTTCATCGAGATCATGCCCGGCGTGGACGGACTGCTTCACGTCTCCGAAATCGCCAACTACCGCGTCAAGGACGTCCGTGACGAGCTCAAGGAAGGCGAGCAGATCATGGTCAAGGTGATCAACGTCGATCCGTCCGGCAAGGTGCGACTGAGCCGCAAGGCGCTGCTCGCGCCGGACGAGGGCACGTCACCGCGCGATCCGCGACCGGTGCACGACGGTCCGCCGCCCGACTCGCGCGACCGCGACCGTGGCGGCCGCGATCGCGGCGGACGCCCGCCGCGCAGGCACTAACGACAGTCCCGAGTGCGGGGCGCCAGGTGCGGGGTACGCAAGGCACCTCGCACCCGGCACCCGACATCCCGTCTGCTATGCTGGCAGGCATGGGCATGTCCTGGCCTGCCTCGGGAATTGCAGTGGTGCTCTCGGCTCTCGTGGGCGCCGGTGCCGGCGTCGTGGCCCAGAGCAAGCGCGATGTCAGCGTGACGGCCCGCAAGTACGTGTTCACCGTGGCCGATTCGACCACGGCCGAAATTCGCGTGCAGCAGGACGACCTGGTCAGCGTGACGTTCAGTGCGATTGACATCGCGCACAGCTTCACGATCAGCGACGAGCACTACCGCATCGACCGCCGTGCCGAGCCAGGCAAACCCGTGTCGTTCCGCTTCCGCGCGGACAAGGCCGGGCAGTTCGAGATCAAATGCACGCTGACGATCGACGAACGCTGCCTGCGGGACATGCACGCCCGGCTCGTGGTGGTGGGCAAATAGTCGCCACACGCGACATGCGGCCGGCGGACTACTGTCGCGCTTCCCTGGCGGCCTGAAACGCGTCGGCCGTCGCCAGTCGTTCGGCCACGGATGGATGCCTGTGGAACAGCCAGCGTGTCAGCCGCGACGGACGCTCCTCGACCAGATGCTGTGACGCGAGGCGACGCAGCGCCGTGCGGAAGGCGTCAGCGCTGCCGGTGAGCCGCAGGGCGAAATCATCGGCCCGCCGCTCTTGGCGACGCGACGCCGCGTGGCGAACGGGCACAGATGCCATCCAGACGCCGGCCACCGTGAGGGCGACGAACGGCAGCGCGGCGTGGCTGCCCAGGGGCGGCAGCCGCAGGGGCGCCGACAGCAGCGCGACCAGCCGGTCGGCTACGAAGAACCCGGCGACGAGTACCCCGGAGTCGAGGGCCAGAGTCCGCCAGAGGTCGCGGTGGGCGTGGTGCGCGAACTCGTGCGCCACGACAAAGCCGACCTCCTCATCGCTCCAGTCCCGAATCAGATCGGCCGCGATAAACACGCGACGCCTCGATCCGCTTCCGGCCACCAGAGCCGTCTCGGTCGCGGGCGACCCCGGAGGCAACTCGTCGATCGAGTGGATGGGCACCTGGACCCGGCGGGAGAGCGCTCCCAGATGCTCGACGAGCGACGCGCGCGACACCGGCCGTGCGCCGGACAGCCGTGCCAGGATGCCAGGCAGCGCGTGCATGAGGACGACGAGCACGGCCGCGATCAGCATGGCGGCGGTCAGCCACCAGTAGGGCCCCGCCATGACAATCGCGAGCTGAACTCCCAGCGCCATCACGAGGGCAGCGGGGAATGCCACGACCAGCCCCACCGCCGCCCCGGAAAGCAGACCGGGGCCGCCTCCCTCGCCCGTGCGGCCGTGAGGAGGGCCGGACAGCGGGAGCGCCGGCAGCGTGGCGGCTTCCCAGCCCAGGACCGCGACGGCGACGAACAGCGCCAGCCCGGCGACGGACGCCACGGAGTCCGGCAGCCCCGTCGTCGAGCGATCGGCCCAGCCAGCCAGCGCCGGTCCGGCGGGCGTCAACGCCAGCACGGCGAGGAGCGCGAGTCCGCCGATCGCGGCCACAGCCTGCCCTCGCCGACGAAGTCGCTGGTGACGGGCCGCGCGGGATTCATTCATTCAGCAAGGCACTCCGCACCCGGCACCCCGCAGACGGCGCCGGTGTTCAGTTGAGCTGCACCGAAATGAGCTTCGAGACGCCCGGCTCCTCCATCGTGACGCCGTAGAGCCGGTCGGCGATCTCCATCGTCTTGCGGTTGTGGGTGATGAGAATGAACTGGGTGTGCGTCTGCATGCCCTGCAGCATTTCGACGAACCGGCCGATGTTCGCGTCGTCGAGCGGCGCATCGATCTCGTCGAGCAGGCAGAACGGGCTCGGCCGGTATTTGAAGATCGCGAACATGAGGGCCATGGCCGTGAGCGCCTTCTCGCCGCCCGACAGCAGCTGCACGTTCTGAAGGCGCTTGCCTGGAGGCTGCGCGGCGATGTCGATGCCGCTCTCCTGGTTGTTCTCGAGATCGATCAAAAGCAGGCCCGCGCGGCCTCCGCCGAACAGGGTGGTGAACGTCTTCTCGAAGTGCTCGTTGATGACACGGAACGCTTCCTCGAACCGCTCGCGCGTCGTCTTGTCGATCTTGCGGATGGCCTCGCCGGTAAGCGCGATGGAGTCCAGCAGATCCCTGCGCTGCGTCGTGAGAAAGGTGTGGCGCGATTCGAGTTCGTCGAACTGTTCGATCGCCATCATGTTCACGGGGCCGAGCCTGTCGATCTTCTTCTTCAAATCGGCGATGACGTCTTCGGGGGTCGTCGGCGCCGCCTCGATCTCGGGCGGGGCCGCCGGCGGGACGCCATCGACTGAGGCCGCGTCGTCATCGCCCTCATCGCCCTCGTCGGGCATGGCCGCGGCCGCCAGCCTGCGGGAGGGCGACGCGAGCTCCCCGGCGTCTTCCATCCGCGCGACTTCCTCGACGACCTGATCGATCGGCAGGCCGATCGTTTCAAGGCACAGTTCGGACAGATGGGTCAGATCCGACGCCGCGGTGGTCCTCGCCAGTTCCGCCTTCATGACGTCGGCGCGGACGCCCTCGAGCACGTGGCGCGACGATCGGATGCGCTGGTCGGCCGCCGAGAACTCGGCGCGCAGATCGACGACCGTCGCATCAAGGCCGCGCATGGCGGCTCGCATCGCCTCGATCGCGGTGACGTCCTCGTTCAGCAGCCGTTCGGTCTCGCGGATCGACTGCTCGAGCTCGTCGCGGCGGACGCGCGTGCGCTCGATGTCATCGCGCCGCTGGCCGATCCGCGCCTCCAGGTCGCGCGCCGACTCCTCGAGTCTGGAGATGTCGGTTTCGAGCGACGCCAGCCGTTCGCCGAGCGTCGCCTGCGCGGTTCGCGCGTCGCTGGCGAGGCGGAGCTTCGCCTCCGCGTCCTCGCGCGCGGCCTGCAGGCTGGCCGCGACACCCGAGAGCCGCCCTTCGGCGTCGCGCTGCTGGGTGGCCTGCAGCGCGATGGCGGCGATGGACTCGTCGCGTCGGAACTCGGCCGCGCGGACTTCCTCGCCGGCGCGCTCCAGCTCGTTGCGCACCATGTCGAGGCGCCGGGAGACCCGCGCCTGCTCGTCGGCCAGGCGGCGCACGTCGCCGTCGAGCGACACGATCGCCTTTTCCCGGTCGTGGTGGTGCTCGATGAGCGCGGTCAGGGCCGACGCCGCCTCGGGAATCGCCAGGGCGAGCGACGCATCCTGCGCCCGGAGCGCCTCCACTTCTCCCTGCGCGGTCGCGACTCTGTCGCGGAGCGACTGAATCTCGGCGCGCGTCTCGAGAATGCCCCGGGCGTCGCGACGCGATCCGCCTTCGACCAGTGCCACCCGCCGCCGGACCTCGCCGGAGATCGTCGCCACGGGAACGCTGGTCGCGCGAGCCATGGCCGCCGCTGCCTCGAGCGACTCCACGATCAGACCGGGGCCGATCAGCCGCTCAATGGCCTGACGGTACGGGCCCGTGACGCGGACGACGTCGGCGAGCGACCGCGCGCCGCCGGGCACGACCAGTGGGGCCGGTGCCGGCAACGTGGCCGCCTCGTCGAGCACGACAAAGCCGCAGCGGCCCGCATCGCGCTCGGCGAGAAGTTCGAGCGCCGCCTCGACGTCCGCGGTGCCGTCGACGACGACGTGCCGCAGCAGGTCGCCGAGCAAGGCGTCGACCGCCCGCTCGTACGGCCGCTCGACGTGCAGGTGATCGGCCACGGCGCCGTGCGCGCGTACGTGCGCCCCGCCCTCGCCCAGAAGGAGTTGTGCCGCGTCTCCGAACGAGACACGGCTCGCATCGAGTTCCTCGAGCGACTGGAGCCGGGCGCCCAGGGACGCCGCCTCGCTGCCGCGGTCGTTCAGTGACTGCCCTACTTCTTCGCGCGTAGACCGCAGCTCGGCAAGACGTCCTTCGGCCTGCTGCCGGTCGCGGGCGAGCGCCTCGAGCGCCGCGCGCGCCTCCCCGAGCTCGCGCTCGGCCGCCGCGTGCTGTTCGAGCAGACGTCCGGCCTCCGCGTCGAGCTCCCGCGCTTCGAGATCAAGTCGCTCGCGATCGGCCGCGACGCGATCCATTGCCGCGGCCGCGTTGTCGCGGGCCTGCAGCAGGGCCGCAAGCGTGTTCGCCGCGGCCAGCACGGACGCGCGCGTGGCATCCGAGTCCTGCTCGATGCGCTGCACCGCGGCCTGACTCAGGGCGTACTCACGCTCGCGGTCGGCGAGCGCCGCAAGCGCGTTGGCCAGCGCCTCGCGCGCCCGAAGCGACGCCTCGCGCTGCGTCTCGATCCCCAGCCGGGCCGGCTCGCGGCGCGCTTGGAGGTCGGCCACCTCCACGGCGAAGGCCTCGGCCTGCAGGGCGAGCGAGGCGATCTGCTGTCTGTCGAACTGCACCTGCTGCTGGCGACGGCCGAATTCGAGCTCTCGAGCGTGCGCGTCCTCGCGTGCGGTCGTCGAGGAGGATTCGGCCTGCGTCAGGTTGAGACGGACGGTCTCGAGGGCGACTTCGAGTTCCGCCACATGCGCGGCCGCGCCGGCCTCCCTCGCGCGGCGATCGGCAAGTTGCGCGTCGGCATCCTCGACCTGCCGGGCGAGCTGTGCGTGCCGGTGCGCCAGGTGCACCTGCTCCCAGCGGCGGAGTTCCTCGCGCAACCGCTTGTACCGGCGCGCCCGCGCGGCCTGCCGCTTGAGCGCGGCACGCTGCTTCTCCACCTCGAAAATGATGTCGTCGACGCGCGTCAGATTCTGCTGCGCGGCCTCGAGCTTGAGCTCGGCGGCGCGACGGCGCGCTTTGTACTTCGTGACGCCGGCGGCCTCCTCGATCAGAGCCCGCCGTTCTGTCGGCCGCGACGAAAGGATCTGGCCGATCTTGCCCTGCTCGATCACCGCGTAGGCCTTCACGCCAAGGCCGGAGTCCATCAGCAGATCGTGGATGTCGCGCAGCCGGCAGACCTCGCCGTCGATCAAGTATTCGCTTTCACCCGACCGGTACAGGCGGCGGCCGATCTCGACGTCACGCGTGATGAGCGGGAGCTCGTCCAGGTCGATCGTCGCGGGGTCCGGGGGAATCTCCGCGGGCAGCGCCGCCCGCGCCACGTCCGCCAGTTTCAGCCGGACTTCCGCCGTCGCCGTGGGCTTGCGCGCGTCGCTGCCGCTGAAAATAACGTCTTCCATGCGCTCGCCACGGAGGCTCTTCGCACTTTGTTCGCCGAGCACCCACGTGATGGCGTCCACGACGTTGCTCTTGCCGCAGCCGTTGGGGCCGACGATGGCGGTGACGCCGGTATCGAAACCGAGCTCCGCCCTGTCGGGGAAGCTCTTGAATCCTGCGATATGAAGTTTGGAAAGTCGCATTCGTTAGACCGAAATCATGGCGAAACTGGTCGCCGGGCAGTCTAACAAGCGCTTTTCGTTGGGGCAAGCCGAAACGCCCCCCCTACATGTGGGGCTACCGGGTCGAACGCTTCATCGCAAGCAGCTGGCTGGCGCTCTCGAAGTACCCCAGGGCGGTCTGGAGCTGCGGATCCAGGCTCGAGAGGTTCCGGCGCGCCTCCTCGATGCCAAACAGGTCGGCATCGACCTCAAACCGGATCATCGCCTTGATGAACGCGACGTCGTTCTTGAAGGCCACCTCGTCGGTCCTCACGCGCTCCGAGGCCACGAACTGCTTGAATTCGTCCACGATCGCGTCGGTTACCTGCCAGCCCGGCGCGACCTTGTGCACGGCTGCGGACTGAGCCGCCGGGCGTTTGTCGCCTTCCTTCGTGAACCGCTCGGCAAACGTCACGAACGCTCCGCGGTCCCTCAGCATGCGGGAAAACCGGGAGGGGTTGAACCCCTCGACGGGGCCTGGCACGAAGTGGTCCGGCTCGATGCCACCGCCGCTGTAGACCTTGCGGCCGGCATCCGTGTACTTGAGGTCGCCCGCCGAGTGTTCGCGCG
>CAZJTG010000184.1:0-7949 GCA_964548865.1 uncultured Solibacteraceae bacterium | reverse complement strand
AAGAGGCCGTGGCGCGCTTGCGGCGCTGCCTGCGCGAGGACACGGTCGCGGCGGTGCGAGGCGAGGCGGCGGTGGCCCTCGCCGACGCGACCGCGCGCGCGGCCTTGCCCGACTTGGTGACGAGCGTCGAGGACGACGACTCGCTTGTTCCCGTAGCCGTCCGCGAGATACGCCTCGTTGAACTTCGCGTCGACGAAGATCTTCGCGACGCGGCCGAAGTTCTCCATGTCGTTCGAGTTGAGCGTCGCGCCCGGTTTGCCGTACTGCGCGACGAACTTACCGTCCTGCGTGAACTTGAGGACGTGTCGATCGGTGCCGACGTTGCCGCCCATCCACACGAGGCCCTTGTGATCGACGAAGAGCCCGTGGTTGGAATTCGGCCAGTCAAAGCCCTGCCCGGGCCCGCCCCACGAGCGGATGAGATTGCCGTCGGGGTCGAACTCGAGCACAGGCGGCGCGGCCTTGCAGCACGTGCCGATCGGCGGGTTCTGCTGCTGGCTGACCTCGTTGACGGTGAGGCTGTCGACCCGGTGCACCATCCAGACGTGGTCGCGCGCATCGACGGCGAGCCCGATGGCCTGGCCGATCACCCAGTTGTTGGGCAGCGGCTTGGGCCACATCGGATCGACCTCGAAGCGAGGTGCCGTCACCAGTTCGTTCCTGGCCGCGGCCTGGTCGAGCGCGCTTGCGCCGAGCCCGAGCGCGAGAACCGAGGCCGTCACCAGGCCTACGCCAATCATCGTCTGCTTCATCGCCTCACCTGCGGAACGAACTTCTGGACGCGCTGGCCTTGGAACGTTTCACCCGTATAGACGTTGCCGCGCGAGTCCACGGCGATGCTGCCTGGCGCAAAAAACCGTCCGGGGATCCGGCCGCCCGTCCCGATGGTGCCGACCTCGGTCAGCGTATCGCGCTGGAGAATTCTCACGACGTGGCTCTGGCCATCGGCCACGAAGAGGTACCGCTGGCCGGGGTCCGACGAGAACGCGATATCCCAGACCGCGCCGTTCCCGAGCGTGTCCCTGGCGACGATCGCCTCCGTGACGAAGGTCCCGTCTTTCTTGAACGTCTGGATGCGGTTGCTGGGGCGGTCGCAGACGTACACCGTGCCGTCCCTTGCGATTGCCACACAGGTCACCGCTCGGAACTGCCTGGCCGGCGCCGCCGCCGGGTCGTAGGCGCCCGGGCTGGTCTCGTCTGGCGGCGCGCCGTAGGCGCCCCAGTGGCGCTTGTAGGCACCGGTCGTCGCGTCGAGCACGACGACTCGGCGATTGCCGTAGCCGTCGGCCACGTAGAGTTCGTTGGCCGCCGCGTCGATGTCCACGTTGGCGACCCGGTTGAACGAGGTCCTGCTGGCGTTGCCGTCCGTGGTGCCCGGCTTTCCAATCTGCTGAAGGAACTTGCCGTCGCGCGAGAACTTGAGAATGTGGGCATCGTGGCTGGGCGGAGGTGGGGGAGGCGCGGGCGCCGCCGACGGCGCACCGGCGCGGCCACCGCCGCGTCCGCCGCGGCCTGCCGCTTCGGGCCATCCTGCCGCGGCGATCCAGACGTTGCCCTTGGGATCGACGGCGATACCTCCGGGTGTCTGAGGCCAGTTGTACCCCTCGCCGCGTCCACCCCAGTGGCTGACCAGGGTTCCGGCCGCATCGAATACGAGGACCGGCGGGGCCGGGCTGCAGCAGTACTCCGCGGTCGGGGGCATCGTGCCGGTGCCGAGCTCGGTGTTTGGCGTCGCCGAGGACGCCGTGTGGAGCACCCAGATGTGATCCTGGGCGTCGACCGCGACGCCGGTCACGGAGCCCAGAATCCAGTGGTTCGGAAGCGGCTTCGGCCAGAGCGCTTCGACCTGAAACCGCGGGGCGGCGGGCGCGGGCGGCGCCGGTTTCTGGGGAGCGCTTCCGCCGCGCTGCGCCAGGGCCGTGGGGCCTGAGGCGGCGGCCAGCCCGAGGCCGAGCAGGGCCAGAATCGTGACACAGGTCTGTCTCTGCATAGAATCTCCGCGGATGGCCGGGAGTATACAGCGGGCGACCGTCACTCTGTCAGCACGTCTCACGCTCACCGCGGCCCTGGCCCTCCTGCCGATGGCCGCGCGTCCCGAGGCCCACGACATTCCGGCCAGCGTACTCGTCCAGGCCATCGCCCGCGTCGAGCCGTCGGGGCTTCGTCTGCTGCTGCGAGTGCCGCTCGTCTCGATGCGCGACTTCAACTTTCCGTCGCGGCCGGCAGTGCTCGACTCGCCCATGCTCGACGTGGCGGGCGTGCAGCCGCTGCTCGCCCATGCGGCGGAACTCTGGCTCGCCCAGTCCGCCGTCGTCTGGGAAGGGGAGACACGCCTCGGTACGCCGGTCGTGTCCGGCGCCCGTCTGGCCCTGCCGACGGATCGATCGTTCGAGAGCTACGAGGCCGCCGTCCAGAGTTTCACGCAACCGCTGCTTCCGGCCGGGACGTCACTCTCCACGGCGGCGGCGCTTCTGGACGTGATGCTCGACTATCGAATTGCGTCGGCTGAGTCACGGTTCTCCATCGATCCTCAATTCGGCCGGCTGGGCCTGCGGGTGATGACGACGCTGCGATTCCGGGCGCCGGGCGCGCCCGAGCGGGCCTTTCAGTTTTCCGGCGATCCAGGGCTCGTGCGCCTCGATCCTCGCTGGCACCAGGCGGCGCGGACGTTCGTGTCCCTGGGCTTCGCGCACATTCTGGATGGCATCGATCACCTGCTGTTCCTGTTCTGCCTGGTCCTGCCGATTCGGCGGTTCGGCCAGCTCGTGCTCGTGGTGACCGCGTTTACGGTCGCGCATTCCCTCACGCTGTTTGGCTCGGCCTTCGGCCTCGCGCCCGACGCTTTGTGGTTTCCGCCGCTGGTCGAGACGCTGATCGCGCTCTCGATCGTGTACATGGCGATTGAGAACATCGTCGTCGCCGTTCGCGCGCGATCAGGGGACGGCGTCGCGCCGCGGGCCGTGCGGGGCCGGTGGATGATCGCGTTCGCATTCGGGCTCGTGCACGGTTTCGGCTTCTCGTTCGCCCTGAAGGAGACGCTGCAGCTTGCGGGCGCGCACCTCGTCACGTCGCTGCTGGCCTTTAACGTCGGCGTCGAACTCGGCCAACTGCTGGTCCTCGTGGTCCTGGTCCCGGCCGTGTCGCTGCTGTTCAAACGCGCCATTGAGGAACGCCTCGGCATCATCATGGCCTCGGCGCTCGTCACCCACACCGCCTGGCACTGGATGACGGACCGCGGGGAAGCGCTGCTTCAGTACGATGTGTCGCTCGGCCCGGCTGCTCTGGCGCGCCTGCTGCGCGTGTTGATGGTGGTGGTCGCCGTGGCCGGCGGCTGGTGGCTCTGGCGGGCGGCGCGATCACGAACACCCCAGACGCACACGAAGGACACGAAGGGCAAGGAAGATCACTAAGCCCAAGCCCATGGCGGCTCAAGATCCGTCCCAAGAAACCTTCGTGTGCTTCGATTGATCTTGGTGATCTGGTGTGTGTCTGGAGTATGGTTTCCCCCATGGCCCATCTCAATCGTCGCGGTTTTGCCCAGTTGCTGGCGCTGTCCGGATCTGCAGCACTCTTTCCCCGGGATGTCTGGACTCGCGAGGCGATTGACGAAGCGGGACTGACCTCGGCGCCGCTGCCGCAGGCGCCGTCGGCCACCGATGAGAACTACTGGCGCCAGGTCCGCGCGCGGTTTCTCGTGCCGAAGGACGTGAATTTCCTCAACGCAGCCAACCTCTGCCCGACGTCGCTCGCCGCCGTCGAAGCGCACGAAAAGACGATGCGCGCGTACGAGATGGGACCCTCGCCCCAGGCAAGGAACGAACTGTTCGCGCGCGGCAAGGAGGAGTCGCGCAGAATCCTTGCCGCAGCCCTCCGCGTCTCACCCGAGGAAATCGTCATCACGCGCAATACGACGGAAGGCAACAACCTCGTCTCGAGCGGGCTCGATCTCAAGGCCGGCGACGAGGTCGTGGTGTGGGCCGACAACCATCCGAGCAACCTCGATGCGTGGCGCGTCAAGGCGCAGCGTTTCGGATTCACCGTCGTGACGGCGCCGCTCGTTGCGTCGCATCCCGGGACGGAGGGGTACGTTGATCTGTTCGTCCGGCAGTTCACGCCGCGGACGAAGCTCGTGGCCATCACGCACGTCAGCAGCAACTCGGGCGATCTGCTGCCGGTGGCGGAGATCTGCGCCGCCGCTCGTCGGCGCGGCGTCCTGTCGCTCGTCGATGCCGCCCAGTCGTTCGGCGTGCTCGACATCGATCTCGGCGCGATGCAACCCGACTTCTTCACGGGGTCCATGCACAAGTGGCCGTGCGGTCCGAAGGAAAAGGGCGTGCTCTTCGTGAATCGCGCGGTGCAGGATCGCGTGCATCCCACGATCGTGGGCGTTTACGGCGGCGCGGTCGGGCTCTCGCGGACGCTCGAGACCAATGGCCAGCGCGACGACTCGAGCGCGGCGGCGCTCACCGAGGCCCTCAAGTTTCAGGGATCGATCGGCCGCGCGGCCATCGAGACCCGTGTGCGGGCGCTGGCGCAGACCCTGATGGCCGAGCTCCGGAACATCCCTGGCGTGAAGCTCTGGACGGACCCGGATCCTGCGCGATCGGCCGCCCTCGTCATCTTCCAGCCCGGCTCGGCCGACGTCCGCCAGCTGGGACCTGCGCTGACCGCGGCGCGGATCGTGTGCACGGCGCGGCCCGGCCAGCAGAATCCCGGTCTGCGCATGTCGGCGCACTTCTACAACACCATGGACGAAATGAAGGCCGCCGCGGCGTTCATCCGGAAGGCGATGAACGCCTGACCACCCGTCGTCACCGGTCGTCACCGGTCGTCACCGGTCGTCACCGGTCGTTACCTGTCGTTACCTGTCGTCACCCGTCGTTACCTGTCGTCACCCGTCGTCACCGGTCGTTACCTGTCGTCACCCGTCGTCACCCGTCGTTACCTGTCGTCACCCGTCGTCACCTGAACTAGAATCGCCGGACCATGAATCACGCGCGACCCGGTGTGTGGGGTATGACCGGCTACCAGTGGACCGTCCTGTTCGCCGCCTGGCTCGGGTGGGGATTCGACGTGTTCGATGGCCTGCTCTTCAATTTCGTCGCCCCGAATGTCATTCCGACGCTGCTCGACGTGCCGATTGGCTCGCCGGAGGCCCGAAGCGTCACGCTGTTCTGGACCGGCGCCCTGACCTCGCTGCTGCTCCTTGGCTGGGCTCTGGGCGGCATCCTCTTCGGCCGCATCGCGGATCGCCTCGGACGCACGCGCACGCTGATGATCACGATGCTGTTGTATTCGGTCGGCACGGCGCTCTGCGCGCTCGCCCCGAACGTCTGGACGCTCGCGCTGTTTCGTTTCATCGCCAGCCTCGGCATCGGCGGGGAGTGGGCGGCTGGCGCGGCGATGGTCGCCGAAGTCGTTCCCGAGAAACGGCGCATCGAGTGCGGCGCGCTGCTCTATACCTCCGCGCCGCTCGGTCTGGGCCTGGCGACCCTCGTAACGTACCTGATCGGCGGCGTCTGGCTGCCGGATCGTCCCGACATTTCGTGGAGGTTCGTGTTCCTGAGCGGCCTGATCCCGGCGGCCGTCGCGATCGCCGTCCGCTACTTCCTCAAGGAACCGGAGCGGTGGGCCTCGCTCAAGGACAAGACCGCGCCGCGCGTCTCCGAGCTCTTCCTGCCGGCCAATCGTGCGTTCACGATCAGCGGCCTCATCACCGCGATCACCGCGCTCATCACCTGGTGGAGCTGCAACGCGTTCATTCCCGTGATCGCCAGCGGCCTGGCGCAGGTGCAGGCGGCCACGGACGGGCTCGACCGGTCGGCGACGCTTGCGCTCGTCGAGAGCTGGAAAGCGCACGCGACGAACTGGTTCAACGCCGGCGGTTTCATCGGGACGCTGCTTACGGTGCCGGCGGCGAAGTACTTTGGCCGCAGACCGATGTTCGGGACGTACTTCCTCGTGTCGGGCGTCTCGATTCTCCTCGCGTTCGGGCCGTCGCTCGAGCCCGGCATGCGGCTGATGATGTACTTCCCAATCGGGCTCAGCGTGTTCGGCGTCTTCGGCAGTTTTACCTACTACCTGCCGGAGCTTTTCCCGACACGCCTGCGCGGCACAGGCGCCGGTTTCTGCTACAACATCGGCCGCGTGGCCGCGGCTGTGGGCCCCTTTCTGGTCGGATCGATTGCCAGGAGCGGCGCCTCGGCGCTCGACTCCGCCATGGGCGTGCTGTTCTACGTCGGGTTCGTGCCCCTCATCGGCATCTTCGCGCTGAAGTGGGTCATCGAAACGAAGGGCAGGCCGCTGCCGGACTGACACCAGCCTTTCAACCTGCAACCAGCTTGCAACCTCCAACTGGTTCCCGTGCTCTCAGGATTCCAGGTTGTTGGTTGTTGGTTGCGGGTTGCAGGTGGTCCTAGAGCGTCATCGCGAGAATCGCTGAGCCGACCGCGAAGACGACGAACGTGGCCGCGGCGGTGCCCATCGCCATGCGCGCCGGATTCTGGTCGAGCCGGAGCATCCGCTGCCTGTACTCGTGGTAGCTGATCACGTACGCGCAGAGCGCCGCCAGGACGCTGAACACCAGGCCGATGGCGAGGAGGCTGGTCTGCACGGCAGCGGGCGCCTGCATGCTATCAGGCCCGCTTACAGCGGCGGGGAAGCGGGGACGCGGTCGGGGGGGACGACACCCACGACCTGCAACCGGCTCTGCGCCGGTTGCAGGCAGTGAGCGGAGGGAGTTAGTTGAGCGGGCAGCCGCGCTCGTTCATCGCCGCCAGTTGGGTGTGCAACGTCTCGTAGTCGCCGCCAGGATAGACGCTGTTGAAGGCCGCAATGACTTGAGCCGGCGTCATCCCGTAGTTAACCGAGCCCGCGCTCAGTAGCGCCGCGACCGTGTGCCGGCCGAGCGCGGTCAGTCCGCCGCCTCCCTGCGACAAGACCTGGAGCAGCGTCTTGCCCGGGAACGCGTTCTCGAACACGGCGCTGAACTGCATGTTCGGCGTGTAAGGCGCCGGCCAGGAGTCGAAGTGGTGCGACTGCTTCCAGTAGCCGGGCGTGCAGCCGGCGACGCCGGGCGGCGGCGGGGGAGGCGTCGGCGTGTTCGTGAAGATCACGAGGGAACCGGTCGTCCCGTTCGCGGCAAGTCCCGTGGCCGTATTGCCCGAGCCCGACGCGCCCGGCGTTACCGTTCCGCCGTTCCGCGTGAACACGGCAAACGACGCCGTGTATCCGGCCGGGACCGTCTCAGTGACGCTGACCGTGTCACCAACCGAGCCTCCCGCGACCCAGACGTCCTTGCACTGTCCCGCGTTGAGAGTGGTCTGGTACGTCTGATCGATCGAGCCGTTCGAGTCGATGTCGGCTGAAACCGTGAAGGTCACCGTGGGGCCGGTTCCGCCCGGGTAATCCTTGCAGAGCTCGATGAACTCCAGGTCCGCTGCGCGCGGATTGGGACCAGGATTGATCGGGATGTTGCCCGCCAGCGGCCCGCTGGTCGGCGCCACCGACGTCGTGGCTGTCCCGCCGGAACATGCGGCCGTTGCCGCCGCGAGTGTGATTGCCGCCGCCGTAGCCGTGATACCGCGAATTCCGCTTCTCATTGCCTGTCCTCCCAACCGAGATCTCGTCAAACAACAAGCATCGGAGCAAAGCCCAGGCCAACGCGCCAGCCCCCGGCCGTCCCCTCAGGCCTCGGTCTTGCTGACTGGAGTCGCCCCACGGGCAGAACAACCTTCCCGGAGGGCACGCCGGGGGCGACTTCTTCGGCCGCCAGGGCCGCTACCCGGCGCAGGTGCCCGGCCGTGGCGCGGCCGCCTGGGCGGGTCCGGTTGCCGGCGCCCCCGGGGGAACCGCCGCCCTCGGCCAAACGTTGTCGGTGGCATCCCGATCCGGGAAGCGGCAGGCCGGGTCGAGCTGAATCGACTCAATCGCTCGTCCGCCGAAGTCCA
>CAZJTG010000183.1:0-8033 GCA_964548865.1 uncultured Solibacteraceae bacterium | reverse complement strand
GTTCTCCGCCTTGACGGTCGGGTACGTGATGCCGAGTTGCTCGAGGTACGTCTTGTACTTCGTGGGATCGTAGTAGTACGGCCGCATCTGGTCGCGGTACTTCGCCATAATGTCGCGGTTCAGGTCGATCGCCGGTCTGTCCTCGGGACGGATGAGCGGCTCGTACTTCTGCGTGCGGGTCTGGACGTTCTTGAAGTAGTCCCAGGCCGCGGTCACAACCTCGGGCTTGAAGAAGAGATCGATGAGCGTCATCGCCTGGACCTTCGCGCCCGCCGTAACGCCTTTGTGAGCGATGGGCGTCGCCATCGCCATCGCGCTCGACCAGTTGTGACCGGGCAGCCCGGGAACGTTCGACGGATATCGGAGGGTCACCGTCGGGACATTCCAGGAAATGTCGCCGATGTCATCGGAGCCGCCGCCCGTGTTCGTGGCCAGATCGACCGGCCCGCCAAGCGAGCCGACCCGCGTCGCGAGACCCTGCGGGTTGGCCCCGAGTTCCTTCTGGATCGCCCGGGCGAACGTCAGGTCGTCCTCCGACCAGGACGGCATGCCCACCTTCTCGATATTGGCATGCGTCACCTGCGCGACCGCCCGGTTGAAATGCTGCGGCCATGCGGCGCCGAGCACGCGCGTGGGCAGCAGCGTCGTGCCCGTCATCATGGCCGCGCCCGCGGCAATCCGGTCGCCCGTCGCCCACATCTCCTTGATCAGCGGAAACGTGGTCTGCCGGAAGTAGTACCAGACGGAGGCCGTCGATGGCACGACGTTCGGTTGATCGCCGCCGTCCGTGATGACGTAGTGCGAGCGCTGGGACAACGGCAGGTGCTCGCGGCGGTAGTTCCAGCCGATGTTCATGAGCTCGACCGCGTCGAGGGCGCTCTTGCCGCGCCACGGCGATCCGGCCGCGTGGGCGCTTTCGCCCTTGAAGTCGTAGCGCACGGACACGAGGCCGGTGCCGCCGCCGTCGCCCCAGCTCACTGAAAGATTGGTGCTGACGTGCGTGAACAGCGCGACGTCCACGTCCTTGAAGAGCCCCTCGCGAATGAAGTACGCCTTCGCCCCGACGAGTTCTTCGGCGACGCCCGGCCAAATCCGGATGGTGCCGCCGATCTTCTCGCGCTCCATGATCTGCTTCAGCACGAGTGCCGCCGTGATGTTCACGGCCTGGCCGGAGTTGTGCCCTTCGCCGTGCCCCGGCGCGCCGTCGACGAGCGGCTTCTGATACGCCACGCCCGGCGTCTGCGAGGACTGGGGAATGCCGTCGATATCCGAGCCCAGGGCGATCACGGGCTTGCCGCTGCCCCACGTCGCGATGAACGCGGTCGGCATCCCGGCGACGCCTTCCTCCACCTTGAAGCCGTGCTTCCGGAGCAGGGCGACGAGGTACTTCGACGTCTCGAACTCCTGGTAGCCCAGCTCGCCGTAGCTGAAGATCTGGTCAACCATCTGCTGCGAGAAGTCCTTGAGCTTTTCCACCTCGGCGGCCGCCTCCGTCTTGAGCGCGGTGATGCGTTCGGTGTCGGCGGGCAGCACGATGGGCGGCGTCTGCGCGCCCGCGCCACCGCCGCGGCCCTGCGCGGCGATCGCCGCGCCAGCCAGGAGAATCGCCGCAACGAGAAGTGTCAAGGGCCTCATGGGAACTCCAGTGTCGAACAGACATTAGAGCAAAGAGCGCCGCCGAATGCCATTTGGACAAATGAGATAATCGCCCCGATGTCTCTTCTGGACATGCATGGCCGGCCGCTCGGGAGTCTCCGCCTGTCGGTCACCGACCGCTGCAACCTGAGGTGCCATTACTGCATGCCGGAGGACGAGTATCTGTGGCTGCCGCGAGAGGATGTCCTGACCTTCGAGGAGATCGGGCAGCTCGCGGATCTGTTCGGCGATCTGGGCGTCGATCGTCTCCGGCTGACGGGTGGCGAACCGCTGCTCAGACGCGATCTCGCGTCACTCATCGCCTCGCTCGCTTCGCGCCCCTGGCTGCGCGACCTCGCCCTCACCACGAACGGCATGCTGCTCGCGGATGCCGCCGTCGAGCTGAAGGGCGCCGGCCTGCATCGCCTGACCGTCAGCCTCGACACGCTCGACGCCGGACGCTTCAAGAAGATGACCCGCACCGACGGCCTCGCGGCCGTGCTCGCCGGTATCGACGCGGCCCGCGCCGCGGGCTTCGACGGCCTCAAGCTCGACACCGTCGTCACCCGCGGGATGAATGACGATGAAATCATCGCGCTCCTGGAGTTTGCGCGGTCGGTGGACGCGGAGATCAGGTTCATCGAGTACATGGACGTGGGGGGCGCCACCGCCTGGAGACCCGAGCTCGTCATGTCGCGTCGCGACATGCTCGCGCGGATCGAGGATCACTACGGCGCCGTCACGACGATTGACGAGGCGTCGGCGGCGCCGGCGGTCAGGTTCCGTCTGCCCGACGGCCTCACGTTCGGGATCATCTCGTCGACCACGCAGCCGTTCTGCCGCACGTGCGATCGCGCGCGCCTGACGGCCGACGGCGTTCTGCTGCTCTGCCTCTACGCGCAGCACGGGACGGATCTCAGACGCCCGCTGCGCGCGGGCGCGTCGCGCGACACACTGCAGACGCTCGTCCGCGCGGTCTGGGCGGGCCGGGCCGACCGCGGCGCCGAAGAACGCCTCGGCGTTCGGGGGCGTGGCGCGTACATCCCGGTGACGGTGCTCAAGCGCGACGCGCATCTCGAGATGCACACCCGCGGCGGCTGATCGTTCAGCATGACCGGCGCGTCAGCCTCCACCGAGACGTCTCTGCGCATTCTGCTCGCGCTGAGCGTGGGCCACCTCCTGAACGATTTGTTGCAGGCGCTGCTCCCGGCGCTGTACCCACTGCTCAAGGCCGAGTTCCGCCTGAGCTTCGCGCAGATCGGGCTCATCACCTTCACCAACCAGCTGATCGCCTCGGTGCTGCAGCCGCTGGTCGGGCACTACACCGATCGGCGGCCGCAGCCCTACTCGCTCGCCGTGGGCATGCTGTTCACGCTGACGGGGCTGCTCGTGCTCGCATTCGCCCGCAACTTCGGCGTCCTGCTCTGCGCCGCCGCCCTCGTCGGCATGGGATCCTCGATTTTCCATCCCGAAGCGTCGCGACTCGCCAGGCTGGCGTCGGGCGGACGCCACGGCTTCGCCCAGTCGCTCTTCCAGACAGGAGGCAATTTCGGGTCGTCGCTCGGACCAGTGGCGACGCTGCTCGTCGTGCTGCCGCGGGGTCAGTCGGCCGTCGCCTGGTTCAGCATCGTCGCGATGGCGGCCCTGGCGCTGCTGGCCTGGGTCGGCCGCTGGCATGCGACACACCATCTCGACGTCGCCCGGCGGGCCGCGCCGGCGGCGCCACTCCCGTCGGTCACGCCGGACGTCAAGAAGACGGTGGCCGTGCTGCTGGCCCTCGTATTCTCGAAGAACGTGTACCTCGTCAGCATTTCGAGTTACTTCATGTTCTTTCTGATCGAGCGATTCGGAATGTCGGTCGAACGCGCCCAGCTGCATCTGTTCGCGTTTCTGGTGGCTGTGGCGGCGGGCACGTTTGCGGGAGGTCCGATTGGGGACAGGATCGGCCGCAAGCGCGTGATCTGGGTCTCCATTCTGGGCGTCCTGCCGCTCACGCTCGCCCTGCCCTATGCGTCGCCCTTCTGGATCGGCGTCCTGTCGGTCCTCACCGGCTTGATTCTCGCGTCGGCCTTCTCGGCCATCGTGGTGTACGCGCAGGAACTGATGCCCGGTCGCGTCGGCTTCGTGGCGGGACTGTTCTTCGGATTCTCGTTCGGGATTGGCGGCCTGGGCGCGGCCGCGCTCGGCAAGTTCGCGGACTGGTACGGCATCGTCGCCGTCTACCGCGTCTGCGCGTTCCTGCCGGCGATTGGACTGCTGACCGTCCTGCTACCGGATCGGCCCGCCGACAAATCTCAGGTCACCTTGTAGAGCATGGGTGACCCGCTACTTCTGGATTGCCGAGATGATCGTGCCGAAAAAGTCCGGTGCGCCGCGGCTGATCCACCGGACCACGACGACGAGATCGTTTTCCCAGTCGATGTAGATCAGGTTCGACCCATTGCCCTGAAACTGGACGGCCGTCGGCGGCGCCGCAGGAACCGACTTCTGCCCCTGTGCATTCGGCACGTTCAGAAACCAGTTCATGTAGCCATAGGTGCGGCTCGCCGCGTTCTCGGCCGTCCCCGGCGTCCGGGCCATCCCGATCCACTTCTCGGAAATGAGCTGCTTGCCGTTCCATCGGCCGTTCCGTAGAAACAGGTAGCCGAACCGGGCCATATCCCAGGCGCTGATGAACATGCCGCCGCCGTGATGTCCGCCCCCCGGTACCGAGGGCATCCGCTGGCCGTCGATGGTCACGTAGGCATTCTTGTACGGCTCCCAGCGCCACGTGTTCGAGGCGCCGATGGGATCCATGATGGCGTCTTTGAGGACCACGGGCAGCGGCTTCTTCATGACGTACAGCGCCGCCAGCGATAGCACGTTCACGCGCACGTCGTTGTATTTGTAGTGGGTGCCGGGCGCGCGCTTCGGGCGATTCGGCCAGTCCGCCGGCGTGGCGCCGTTCTCGCCCGGGCGGTCAGCCCAGTCCGGCTGGCCCCAAAGTTCGCCGTACCAGTCGCTCGTCTGACGCAGCAGGTGGTCCCACGTGATCGGCGCGTTGTGCGCCGAGGTGAAGAGGTCCACGCCGTTCGGCATGTACGGCGCCACCCGGTCGTGCACGTTCTTGATGAGCCCGCGGTCGTAGGCCACGCCGACCACCGTCGACAGAAACGACTTCGTGACGCTGAACGTCATGTCGGCGCGCCTGGTATCGCCCCACTCGGCCACCACGTAGCCCTTGTGGATGATCACGCCGTTCATGCCCGTCCGATCCTGGGTCGGGCCGTCCACCGTGTTGTACGGCGCCTCGTTTCTGAACGTCGCGGGAATGTCCTCGGCCAGGTTCTTCGTCCGCGGATTCTCGTTCTTGATCGACAGCGCGATGGCTTCGTCGATCTTCGCCTTGTCAAGGCCGACCGCTGCCGGCTCCCGCTTCTCCCAGGCCCCGGCCGGCGGGAAGTACACCGCGGTCGAGCCGGCCTGTGTCGACGCGGCCACCCAGACCGCCGTCGAAACAAGCAGTACCAGGAGCGCCGGTGCGGCGCGACGTGCCCTCATGACCGTGTCCTCATTGGGGGAAGACGGGCCGGGGCCGACGCCCCGGCCTCCGTGTGTCGTGTTAGTGAACGTTCTGCCGCACCCGCTCGACCCCGTCGAGGATACGGTACGTCGCGTCGATGGCCGAGGCGGCCGCGGCGAGAATCGCCTCGTCCTGTCCGGCGGCGTGCCGTTCGATCATCGCGCGCTCCGCCGCGCTGTGCTCCACGTCCATCGTCTCGTGCACGTCGAAATACGCGTGCCCGGACGTGATGCCGTAGAGATCGCGCAAACCCTCGCGCTTGGTCTTCATGACCTCGGGCTGCTGGGATTCGTAGGCGTAGAGCGCCCCGAGGGCGGCGACGGCCGGCGCCTCGCGGCACACACCGCGCATCGAGGCGATGGCGTCGCGGGTTTCCGGCAGCAGTTCCGCCGACGTGACGGCGGCCCGGTCGAGACCCAGGGCGTCGCAGAACCGCAGCCAGAGCTCGGGATGGTTGTCGTTGCCCTGTTCCTCGTCGGCGAGGTTGGCGACAATCGCCTGGCGCATCTCGAGGTCGGTGCTGTTCGCGTGCGTGGCGGACAGCCACGTCGGAAAGGCATGCACCCAGTGGTAGTACTGCGCCGCGTACGTGCGGAGCGCATCCGGCGTCAGCTCGCCCTTCGACCATGCCGAATAGAAGGGATGGTCGAGCAGGCGGCGGCCTTGAACGAGAGCATCGATCGCATTTACGACTGACGGCATTGCGTGGCAACCTCCGCGGCCATGTTATACGATGCCGCTCTCGCCGATCTCCTGCATGGAATTCGACCTCATTGTCATCGGCAGCGGCTTTGGCGGCGCGATGGCGGCCGCCCCCGCGGTGTTTGCGGGCAAGCGCGTCCTCATGATCGAGGCCGGGGACTGGGTCGCGCGGGGACCGCAGAACTGGAGCGCCGAGGGGTTCTTCGAAAACGCCCCGGCCTTCGGGCCCCACGCCCCCTTTGCGCTGATGGCCGAAGGCAAGCCCGGCTCGCTCGCGACGTTCAACTGCGTCGGAGGCGCGTCGATCTACTTCGGTGGCGTCGCGATGCGCATGCGGGAGGCGGATTTCGAGGCCGCACCGGAGATCGATCAGCAGAGCGGCGCGGCGTGGCCCTACGCATACCGCGACCTGGAACCGTTCTATACCGAAGCGGAGGCGCTCCTGGGCGTGGCAGGCAGCACGGGCGAGGATCCGACGGAACCGCCGCGGTCGAAGGACTATCCCCGCCCGCCGGCGCCATTGGCGCCGATTTCACGGCGCCTCTCGAACGCCGCCCTGGCCCTCGGGCTCCATCCGTTTCGCCTGCCGTTGTCGATCAACTACACCGCCGCGGGCAATCGCACGCCCTGCCAGACCTGCGGTACCTGCGACGGGTACGCCTGCGCCGTCCACGCCAAAAACGACGTCGCCACCGTACTCATTCCCCGGTTGCAGCAGGCCGGCATGCGGCTCGTCACCGGAACCCGGGCGAGCCTGCTCGAGCACCGGGACGGCAAGGCCACGGGAGTGGTCTGTGGCGATCGCGACTCGCCGGAGCGACGATTCACCGGCCGCGCGATCGTCCTGGCCGCCGGCACGCTCGAATCGCCGAGGCTGCTCCTGGCGTCACGCCTCGACCAGATCAACCCCGCGGGCGATGCGGTCGGACGCTATCTGATGCGTCACTGCAACGCAGTGGTGCTGGGCATCTTCACGGGACGGCCCGCGCCCAACCAGGAGTTTCACAAACAGGTCGGCATCCACGACTACTACTTCGGGCATCCGACGGCGTCAGGGCCGACAGGCCGGCTGGGCGCGATTCAGCAGTTCGCTACGCCGAAGGGGTGGATCCTCCGGAAGCGCTGGTCCGGCGCGGGCCGGGTCGTCGGGCTCGGCGCGCCGTGGACCACGGGCTTCATCGTGATGGCCGAGGATCGCCCGCGGCGCGAGAACCGTGTGACCGTGCCCGATGCCGCGGGTCGGAGCGCCGGTGGCTCCGTCGTGCATGACTACGACGAGCGCGACCGCGCCGCGCGCGGGATCCTGGTCGGCGCGGCCACCCGGATCCTCCGGAAGGCCGGCGCGTTACCCTGGTGCCCTGTGATCAACATCCCCTCGTTTTCGCACGCGGTCGGAACCGTGCGTCTTGGCAGAGACCCGAAGACGTCGCCCCTCGACGCGTTCGGCACGTTCCGCGGTCTGGACAATCTGTTCGTCACCGACGGCAGCGCGCTGCCGCGTTCCGGCGGCGTCAATCCATCCCTCACGATTTCCGCCAACGCCCTTCGCACGGGTCACCACATCGTGAGGCTGCTCGGGAGTGCGCTGTGAAGCTGGCGTTCCTCGGCACCGGACTCGCGACCCGGCTGCATTCGAAGACGATGCGGAGCGTCGCGCCGCAGGTGGAGCGCTGGTACGCCAGCCGTGAACCGGTGCGGGCCGAGCAGGCGCGCAGGGTGTTCTCGGGCGCCGGGGCCATCACCGGCTATGACGCCGCGCTCGAGCGGCCCGACATCGACGCGGTCCTGATTGCGCTGCCGCCGTCGCTGCACCTCGAATGGACGCTGCGGGCGCTCGACGCGGGGAAGCACGTGATCCTCGAGAAGCCGCCGCTCGTCAGGGCCGATGACTTCGCGGGCGTGGCGTCCTCGGCGCGCCGGGCCAGCCGCCAGGTCCTTGTGGCGGAGAACTACTTCTACAAGCCGCTCGCCACCCTGCTCCGGCAGACGTTCAGCCGCGGCGACCTCGGCGACGTGCGGTTCATCACGCTCAATGCCCTCAAGAAACAGGCGACCGGAGACTGGCGCGACGACGCCGCGCTCTCGGGCCAGGGCGCGCTCTTCGAGGGCGGCATTCACTGGATCAGCTTCCTCG
>CAZJTG010000182.1:0-8041 GCA_964548865.1 uncultured Solibacteraceae bacterium | reverse complement strand
GGATGGTCGAGATCGTCCGGATCCTGCGCCGATCGATCGCGCAGGGCATCGCCGGCACGTCGTACGACGACCGGGTGCTGGGCCACCAGTCGGGGGCGTTCGAACGACTCCTGTGCGAGCGCAGGCTGCTCGACGCGGGCGCGCTCAATCGCTCCGTGCTCTACGTCGCTGCCCTGATGGAAGTGAAGAGCGCCATGGGTGTCATCGTCGCGGCGCCAACGGCGGGCGCGTGCGCGGCGCTGCCGGCCTCCTGCATCGCCGTCGCCGAGGAAATGGGACTGTCCGAGGAGGACATGGCGAAGGGGATGCTCGCCGCGGGGCTGATCGGCGTGTTCATCACCAGCCAGTGGACGTTCGCGGCCGAGGTCGGCGGCTGTCAGGCCGAGGGCGGATCCGCGGCGGCCATGGCCGCGGCGGCGCTCGTGACGCATGCGGGCGGCACGCTGTCGCAGTCGGTGGCGGCCTCATCGCTTGCGCTCCAGAGCATGCTCGGTCTGATCTGCGATCCGGTCGCCGGCCGCGTCGAGGCGCCGTGTCTCGGCAAGAATGTGCTGGCCGCGGGCAACGCGCTCTCCTGCGCGAACATGGCGCTCGCGAACTTCGACCCGCTGATTCCGTTCGACGAAGTCGTGGACGCCGCGCGCCGCGTCGCCGACCGCATGCCGCGCGAGCACCGGTGCACGTCGCTCGGTGGCCTGGCGACGACCAAGACCGCGCTCGAGATTCAGGCCCGGCTTGAGGGCCGCCGGGCAGGGTGTTCCGTCTGTTCCTGATCGCGGCTCAGTATTCCCTGAACATCCGCTGGACTTCCGCGGGCTCGGTGGTCGTGGCGAGCGCAAGCATCAGGAGAATGCGCGCCTTGACGGGTTGAAGGTCGTCGCCTCCGACGCGGCGCGACGTGCCGCGCCCGGCCCCGGCGCTGCCCTGGCCGGTCCGCGTCGTGGTCACGACGAACGCACCTTTGTCGATCGCGTAGCTGATGCCCTCGCCTTGCGTGCCGCTCGTCGCGCCCACGCCGACACCCGCGATGACCACGCCCTTCGCGCCGTTGTCGACCGCGGCTCTGATCAGGTCGCCCGGCGCCGCCTGGTAGGTCAGGATCACGTCCACGCGCGGAAGCGCGGCGATCTTCTCGACGTCGAACTCGCTTCTGGCGGAGTGACGGCGGACAGGCTTGCGGTGGATTTGCACCCGGTCGAAGACCGTGCCGAGAATCCCGTAGTCGCGTGAACTGAAGGTGTCGAGGGCGCGCGCGTCCGTCTTGGTGACGTCGCGCGCGGAGTTAATTTCGTCGTTCAGGACCACGAGGGCGCCCATGTCCCTGGCCGCCGGATCGGCCGCCACGAGGAAGGCGTCCTCGAGATTGGCGACGCCCTCGTAGCCGGTCGTGCTTGGATTCCGCATGGAGCCCACCACGACGACCGGGCGCGGGTCGCGCACCGTCAGGTGCAGAAAGTAGGCGAGTTCCTCGAGCGTATCCGTGCCCGAGGTGACGACGACTCCCGCCAGGTCCGTGTCGTTCCTGAACTTCTCGTTAATCTTGCGCGAGAGCGCCAGCCACTGCTCCATGGTGATCGCGCCGCTCGAGACGTTGAGGAACTGCTCGCCCTCGGCTTTCACTCGTCGGTCCAGGTTGGGCACCGACTGGATCAGTTCCTCAACCGTCAGCCGCCCGCCGGTCCGGTTGGAGATCGTGCCGCCGGTCGCGAACAGGAACACGCGAGGCACAGGCGCGGCCGGCGAGGCCGCGGGCGCCTGTTGAGACGGCCCGGCGGCGCCCTTTGCGGCGGCGCCCGCCTGTGCGAGAAGAATCAGGACGGGAATGACCCAGCGAATGACGCTGGCCGATCGCGAAGACGCCATATAAGGGCGCCACTATACCGCCTTCCGCGGCCCTCCGGCCCGCGTCAGCCATCCCGCAAGCTGCGTCGCCGCCTCATCGGGTGTCGTACCGTAGAAGGGCATCAGCGACGTCATGCCGCCGGGTGTGCGAGCCACCATCGCGCGCCACCGATCCCGGGCGACCTCGCGTACCTCGATGACGTAGGATCGGCCGTGAATCGTATGCGTGATGCGAACCGGGGCGGCGACAGCGTGTTCAGGTCTGGTATGCACGAGCGGAGCGACGATTCTAGCCAGCCACGGCCCGCGCGCAAGCGAAGACGCGCGCGAAGCTGCACCGCCGTGGAGCGTACAGGTGGAATCAGGCCCCGGCTTACCGAAAAAAATTGTTTGCGACAGTCCGTGCACAGCCGATTCACCGTTCTTCCACAGCTTTTCCACAGGTGCCCGCGCGCGCATGCCTGAGCGGCTGTCCTGGCGCGGGTTGACGGCCGCGATCGCGCTTGCGATCGCGACGGGAATCGCCGTGCGAGCGCAGGCGATCGATCCCGGCGCCGTGTTCCGCGTGTTTCTGCACTCCGGACCAGCGCTGCCGAGCTACGGCGAATCCGCGATCGTGGGCGATCGCGTCGTGTTCACGTTGCTTGTGGGGGCTGCCGACGCGCGGCCGGCCCTGCAGTTGATGAGCTTGCCGGTCGATCGGGTCGATCTTGTGCGGACGCGGCGGTACGCGGACGCGCTTCGCGCGAAGCACTACGGGGCGACGCGCGGAGAGGTGGACTACGCCGCGATGACGCAGGAAGTGCAACGGACCCTGGCGCAGCTCACCTCGATCGAGGATCCTGCCAAGCGCCTCGCCCTGGCGGAGGAAGCGAAGAAGCGGTTGGTGGCGTGGGCCTCCGGCACGTACGGCTATCGCGCGAAGGAGATTCGCGAGCTGACGTCGCTCTTCGACGACGTGATCGCCGAACTGCGGGCCTCGTCGGGCCGGCGTGAGTTCGCCGTGGACCTGCGAACCGGCCCGGGCGACGGGCCGCCCGAGCCGATCCTCCCGGCGCCGACGCTGGTCGAATCCGTGGCGCTGGCCCTCGATGCTGCGCGCGCGGCGGATTCCGAGTCGGACAGGCTGGCCATCCTTCGCGTGGCCGACGGTGTCGTCGGCGGGTCCGCCGCGCCGGCGGACGTCACCGCGGCGGTGAAGCGCGAACTGGTCTCGGATGCGGACGTGACCGCGTCCTATACCCAGCTCTTCGGCACCGTCAGGTCGCAGGCCGATCTGGCCCGGAAGCGGGCAGACGTCGCCGGCGTCGAGGCGGCGATCGCGGCGCTTCGGGACGGCGATCGCGACCTTGGCGCGCGGCGCCGCCAGGGCGTGGACGCCCTCCTGGCCGAGCTGGCGCAGGTACTCGAAGCGACCAGGGCGCACCGGGCCGCCCTCGATCGCTACGCACTGGTCCGCACGAGCCTGCTGCAGTACGAGCGCATTGCCCGACCTGTCATGAGCGGCCTCGACGGGCTGCTGCCCGTGCTCAACGCGTTGCGGGATCTTCGCTACACCGCGTACGAGCGCCTCGAGCGATCGACCGACCGGCTGGCCGGCTACCGACGGACGCTCGACGCGATCGAGCCACCGGGAGATCTGGCGGACGTCCATGCGACGATCGACAGCGCGCTGAAAATGGCGGCTCATGCCGTGAGCCGGCGCCGCCTGGCGATGAGCGTTCGCAGTGAAACAATCGATCGCGAGGCCGCCACCGCGGCGACCGGCGCGCTCCTCCTGTACGGATTGGCGCGCCAGCAGCTCGTCTCCCGGCTCTATCCGCCCAAGATCAAGTGACCTCGTCCCGCATGCCTCGGCGACGCTCGCTCGTTCGCGTGCGCGACCTCGCGGCCTTCCGGGCTGCCGTCATCGATCGCGCCCTGGCCGGCGCGCCGATCGATGCGCGGCGTCGCGCGGTCGTCGTTCCCACACGCGCCGCGGCCGAGCTCCTGCGTCAGTCGATCGAGGCGCGGCTCGGCGTGGATCGACCCGCCGCGGTCGTGCTGCCGGACTTCGTGACCCGTCGCGAACTCGTCGAGCGGCTTGGGTCGGCGATGCCGGACGCCCCCCGTCTCCTGTCGAGCCTCGAGCGGCAGGTACTGCTCGCGCGTGCCGCCGAGCAGACGGCCCGACGCCCGAGAGTGGGCGGCGCGCCGTTTCAGCTGCGCCCGGGGCTCGTCGCCGCGATGCTGGATTTCTACGACGAACTGCACCGCAGGCAGCGCCCGGTCCGCCGGTTCGCGGAAGCTTTGTTCGAACAACTCAAAGACGAGCGGGGCACCGACCGCGGCACCGACAGCCTGATTCACCAGACCTGCTTCCTCGGCTTTGCGTTCCTCGCCTACGAACGCGCGGTCGCCGAGACCGGCGCCGAGGACGAGCACGGGTTGCGACGCGCGCTGCTGGCCCGGCAGCCGGCGCTGCCGTACGACCACGTCGTCGTGGCCGTCGCCGATCATCCCTCCGACCCTCGCGGCCTGTGGCCGGCCGACTTCGACCTGCTTGGACGGCTGCGTGGACTGGCGACGATCGAGATCGTCGTGACAGACGCCCTCCACGACGCCGGGTTCCGCGAACGCATGGAAACGGAGCTGCCGGGGATCGAAGAAACGCGCCACGAGGCCCCGTCCACCGCGCCCGTCATCCTCCGGCCGCCGGGCGACATCGGCGCGGAGGGCGCGGACGAGATCTGCGTGGTGAGCCGCGACCGCGAAGACGAGTTGCGTGATGTCGCGCGTGCCGTACGGCAGGCCGCGGCGGGTGGTCGGGACGCTTCCACGGCACTGACCGAACCGACGGCGGTGGTCTTCCACCGGCCCCTGCCGTATCTGTACCTCGCGCAGCGGGTGTTCGCCGAGGCGCACGTCCCGTATCAGGCGCTCGACGCACTGCCGCTGGCCGCCCAGCCGTACGCCGCGATGCTCGACGTCGTCGTGACCGCCGCCCGAACGGGCGCGACGCGCGGGCCGGCCGTCGAGCTGCTGCGGAACGGGCTGATCCGAGTTGCCGTCGATGGCGAGATCGTGACCGGGCGGGACGTGGCCGCCCTCGACGACGCACTGGCCGCGCGTCGCACCGTCTCCGAGGCCGACAGTTTCATGGATGAAGTGCGACGGGCAGGCGCGGGCGCCGGCGCGGTCCGCGCGGCGCAGGCCGCCGCCATCGTCCGTCATCGCCTGCTGCCTTTTCGCGAAGGGCCGTCGGCGTCCGCGCAGGTCATGGCGCTCCTCGACTTCCTTCGGGCGCACGAAGTACCTGCCGGACAGGACGATCCGTGGCGCGAGCGTCACGTCCGCGCGCGTGCGGCGGTGCAGGCCGTCCTCGCCGGCCTGGCGGTGGCCTACGAGCGGCACGACGATCGCCGCCGGCCGCACGAGGAGGTGGCCGCCGCGATTCGACACGCGATTGAAGCCGAGACGTTCTCGCCGGAGCGCACGCCTGGAGGCGTCCGCCTCGTGGACGCCGTCGCGGCGCGATTCGGGGCATTCGATCACGTGCACGTCGTCGGCCTCGTCGAGACGGACTGGCCGGAGCGCCCGCGCCGCAACATCTTCTACACCGCCGGCCTGCTGAAGTCGCTCGGCTGGCCGCAGGAACCCGATCAGGCACGGGTGCAGCAGGCGATGTTCGGCGATCTCCTCGCACTGCCGGCCCGGACGATGACACTGCACGCCTTCTCCTTCGAAGGAGATGCGCTGCTGGCGCGATCGCCGCTCGTCGAGGTCGCGCGCGATCGGACGCACGCCCCGCTTCCGCCGGCCGCCTCGCGCCGCACCTTCGACGATGAAGTTCTGACGGCTGAAGGGGTCGACCTCGGGTCGCTTACGGGTGAGCGGGCGACGTGGCTCGCGATGCGGCGGGCGAGGCCCGAGATCGGGCTGCAGGAGTACGGCGGGTTTGTCGGACCCCAGGAGCCACGCCAGTACCGCGTCAGTCGCGTGGATCACTACGTGCTCTGCCCGTTCAAGTATTTCGCCGAGAACGTGCTCGGGCTGCCCGAAGAGCGCGACGACATGGCCGGGCTCACGCCGCTCGAACGCGGCAACCTGATTCATTCGCTTTTTGAGCAGTTCTACAAGACCTGGGATGACCGGCGTGCCGGACCGATCACGGCCGCCAACCTTCCCCACGCGGTCGCGCTGTTCGCCGAACTGGCCGAGACCGCGCTCGCGTCGCTGCCCGAGGCCGACCGCGTGCTCGAACGCACGCGGCTGCTGGGTTCGCTCGTCGCCGCGGGCGTCGCGGAACGCGTATTCGAACTCGAGGCCGACCGAGGCGGCACCGTAGTGCGACGGCATCTTGAGCGCGCGCTGAAGGGCCCGTTCGTGTTTCCGCTGCTTGGTGGTCTGAAGTCGCGGACGGTGGAGATTAGCGGCAAGGCCGACCGCATCGACGTGTTCGCCGATGGTTCGTTGCGCGTCATCGACTACAAGCTGAGCCGCCTTCCGGATGTGAAGTCATCGATCCAGATTGCGGTGTATGCGATGGCCGCGCAGCAGTGGCTGCAGGGCGAGGACGGGAAGACGCATCCGATAGCGGCCGCGTCGTACCTGGCGTTTGGCGACGAGGATCGGCTCGAGGGCGCGCTGGGGTCGCGGGATCAGCCGGCGGCGATCGCGGTGGAGGCCCGCGCGGCCGAATTCGCGGCCGTCATCGACCGCATCGAGCAGGGCGAGTTCCCGCCGCAGCCCAGGCAGGCGGGCGAGTGCACGTGGTGCCGCTACGCGGGAGTGTGCCGGAAGGAATACAGAGAGGCGGAGGATGAAACAGCCGAGTCTCTTTGAGCCTGATCCGGGTGCCACGGGTGCCACGGGTGCTGCGGGTGCTGCGGGTGCCACGGGTGCGCAGCCACCCGATCAAGCGGCTCGCGAATTCGCCGTGGCGCCCGAGAACGACGTCGTGCTCGAGGCGTCAGCCGGCACGGGCAAGACGCGCGTGCTCGTGGATCGGTACGTCCGCCTGATTGAGAAGGGTGTCGATCCCCGGCACATTCTGGCGATTACCTTCACGCGCAAAGCCGCCGCCGAGATGCGCGAGCGCGTGCTGGCGGCCCTGCGGCGCCGCGCCGCCGAGGGCGGCATTCCGCCGCCGCGGTGGCGGGAGCTACGGCAGCGCATTTCGGACATCCAGATCTCGACGATCGACGCGTTCTGCTTCAGCCTGCTCCGTGAGTTTCCACTCGAGGCCGGCGTCGAACCTGGTTTCGACATCGCGGATGAGACCGAAATGGGCCGGTTCGCGCGCGACGCGATGGATCGCGCCCTGCGGGTCACCCGTCACCTGCTGGCTGAGGACGAGCCGCTGCGGCTGCTGTTCGCACGCGTCAGGGCCAACGTCCTGCGGAGCGCTGTCGAGGAGATGCTCGATCGCCGCCATGTGGCGCTGCCGGCCGTCGCGACATTCGTCCGGCAGTCCACCTCCGCTTCAGCGCCCGACGTCGTGGACGCGTTCCTGGAACGTCTGCGGTCGGTCGTTGGCCGCTCGCCGCACGTGCGGCCGTTCCTCGACAACGGACCTGTCGAGGCGCCGGAATTCCGCTGGCTGCACGCGGACCTGACCGCGCTCGATTCCTTCTCGAGCGCGACGATGGCGCGGGTGCAGCAGCTTCGGCGCCGGCTCGAGCGCGCCTTTCTCACGCAGAAGGGCACGGCGCGCCTGAGGACGCCTTTCAAAGTCCAGCAGTTCAGGCATAAGCCGGATAAGGACGCGCACGAGGCGGCGATGGCCGCGCTCGCGCCCGAGATCAAGGCCGCGCTCGACTCGCTCGAGCAGGCGGTCAACGCCTTGCTCGCGCGCGGTGTGCTGCGGCTGCTCGCCATCGGCTGCCAGCAGTACGAGTCTCTGCTCGACGAGCACGCGCTCCTCGATTTTGCCGGCATGCTCGATAAAGCCGTCACGCTGCTGTCCCGGCAGGAGGAGTTTTCCCGCAGCCGTCTGAAGCTGCAGTCGCGCTACCACCACCTCCTCGTGGACGAATTCCAAGACACCAGCAGGCTCCAATGGCGTCTGATCGAGCTCCTGGTGGACTCGTGGGGGGAAGGCGAGGGGATTGCCGACGCGCCCACGTCGATCTTCATCGTCGGCGATCGCAAGCAATCGATCTATCGCTTCAGGCACGCCGAGGTCACGCTGCTCGACGAGGCCGCGGCGAAGATCACG
>CAZJTG010000181.1:7071-8156 GCA_964548865.1 uncultured Solibacteraceae bacterium | reverse complement strand
CCTGCGTTCGAGGCGGCGTGCGGTTGATCTCGTCAGCGAGGATCACGTTTGCGAAGATCGGCCCGGGGATGAATCGCACGTGGCGCTTGCCCGTGCCCTGGTCTTCCTCAATGACCTCGGTGCCGAGGATGTCCGACGGCATCAGATCCGGCGTGAACTGGATTCGGCTGAACTTCAACGTGGTCGCATCCGCGAGCGTCTTGATGAGCAGGGTCTTTGCCAGGCCGGGCACGCCCCGAAGGAGGCAGTGGCCGCCGGCGAACAGGCAGGTGAGCACCTCGCGGCGCACGCGCGACTGGCCCACGATCTGGCGGCCGATTTCGTCGTCCAGGGTCCGGGCAAGCCGGGCGGCATCGTCGAAGGCGAGTGCGGTCACGGTGTGGAGATTCTAGTCTCGAGCCACGCGCGAAACATCCCGAATGCCTTGCCGCGATGCGCGACCGCCAGCTTCCGCTCATCCGACACGCTGCCGAGCGTCGTTCCGTACGGCGGATAGAAGAAGATCGGGTCGTATCCAAAACCAGACGTGCCCGCCGGCCTGTCGGCAATCTCGCCCTCGACGGTCGCCTCACAGGCGTACAAGACGTCCTGTCCCGCACCCAGGGCACCGGCGGCGCCGGCGGAACCCACGAAGCTCAGCGAACACACGAACCTCGCGGTCCACGGCCGTCGATGCGGGGCCAGCTCCTGATACAGCCGCGCGAACTTCTCCCCGTACGTGGCTCCGGGATACCGCGCGCTTTCGACCCCCGGCCGTCCGTCGAGGGCGTCGATCACCAGACCCGAATCCTCGGCCACGGTCGGCAACTGTGAGGCGGCCGCGTAGTATCTCGCCTTGAGGGCGGCGTTGTCGGCGAACGTGCGCCCGGTCTCTTCAGGCTCGGTAAACGGCGGCAGGTCGGCCAGCGTTCTTAGCTGGATGGGCAGGCCGTCGAGCACGAGGCGGATCTCGCGCACCTTGCCGGGGTTGGTCGTGGCGACGAGCAGGTCCAAGCGGCCGAGTATAATCGGCGCCTTCACTTTTCCCGAGTCCCTGGAGGACCGAGCAATGTCGAGCAACAGGATCGTCGCCCACACGGGTACGG